>NZ_JAMPPR010000018.1:0-317922 GCF_028481645.1 Providencia sp. PROV141
TGCAGCAGAAGCAGCCCGTTTAGCGGAAGAGCAAGCCGCCGAAGAGGCGAGAATTGCAGAGGAAGAAGCTGAAGCTGAGCGCTTACGTTTAGAAGAAGAAAAAAATAGTTTACCAACAGAGCAAGAAAAACCTAAAAAAGAAGGTTTCTTTGCTAGGCTAAAGAAAGGGTTATTAAAAACTCGCCAGAATTTAGGTTCAGGTTTTTTTGGGCTGTTTTCAGGTAAAAAAATTGATGATGACTTATTTGAAGAGCTTGAAGAGCAGCTATTGATTGCCGATGTCGGGGTTGATACCACTCGCAAAATCATTGATAACTTAACGGCACATGCGAGCCGTAAAGAGCTCAAGGATGCAGAAGTGTTATATGGCAAATTGCGTGAGGAAATGTCTGATATTTTAGCGAAAGTGGATAAACCACTCGTGATTGAAGACAAAAAACCCTATGTTATTCTTATGGTTGGTGTTAACGGGGTCGGGAAAACGACAACAATTGGTAAATTAGCACGTCAATATCAGTCGGAAGGGAAAAGCGTCATGTTAGCCGCGGGGGATACTTTCCGTGCAGCAGCCGTTGAGCAACTTCAAGTATGGGGAGAGCGCAATAAGATCCCTGTGGTCGCTCAACATACTGGCGCAGATCCTGCATCGGTTATTTTTGATGCGATTCAATCAGCGCAGGCGAAAGGGGTTGATGTTTTAATTGCAGATACCGCTGGGCGCTTACAAAATAAATCGCACTTGATGGAAGAGTTGAAAAAAATTGTCCGGGTGATGAAAAAACTCGATGAAAATGCTCCCCATGAAATTATGTTAACGCTAGATGCAAGTACTGGACAAAATGCGGTAAGTCAGGCAAAACTTTTTGATGATGCAGTCGGTCTAACAGGTATAACTTTGACTAAGCTCGATGGCACAGCAAAAGGTGGTGTAATTTTCTCTATTGCCGACCAATTTGGTATTCCAATTCGGTATATTGGTATTGGTGAGGGTATTGAAGATTTACGTCCATTTAAAGCAGATGACTTTATCGAGGCTCTATTTGCCCGAGAGGAATAATTTTCGATGATTCGCTTTGAACACGTTAGTAAAGCTTATCGAGGTGGCCGCCAAGCACTCCAAGGGGTTGATTTTCATCTTCAACCTGGAGAAATGGCATTTCTAACAGGCCACTCAGGCGCAGGTAAAAGTACATTACTTAAACTGATTTGTGGAATTGAACGCCCAAGTGCGGGTCATATTTTATTCAATGGTCATGATATCAGCCGCTTGAAAAATCGAGAGATCCCGTTTCTGCGCCGGCAGATCGGGATGATTTTTCAAGATCACCACCTGTTATTTGATCGAACGGTATATGACAATGTCGCAATGCCGCTAATCATTTCTGGTGCCAGTACCGAGGATATTCGTCGGCGAGTTTCTGCTGCATTGGATAAAGTTGGGTTATTGGACAAAGCGAAAAACTTCCCAATTCAGTTATCTGGAGGGGAGCAACAACGTGTCGGTATTGCCCGAGCGGTGGTGAATAAGCCAACGATGTTATTAGCGGATGAACCAACAGGTAACCTTGATGGTGAATTGTCTGAAGGAATCATGCGTTTATTCGAGGAATTCAATCGTGTAGGGGTGACCGTTTTAATGGCGACCCATGATATTGCATTGATTGAGCGTCGTAACTACCGTGTTCTTACATTGAGTGAAGGTCGTATGCTTGGAGGTCAACATGGCTAAGAATGTCCGTAAAAGTAAGCCGGAACGAGCCAAGCAATCGAAAAGTAAAGCATTAAAAGGCGGTTGGAAAGAGCAATGGCGTTATTCGTGGTTGAATGCGCTTGCTGACATGCTTAGACAGCCTTTGGCCACCTTTTTGACTATCATGGTTATTGCGATTTCACTCACCTTACCGAGCCTTTGTTATATTGTGTGGAAAAACGTTTCGCAAGCCGCGGAGCAATGGTATCCAACACCACAACTCACTGTTTATCTGGATAAATCTCTTGATGAACAAGGTGGGCAAAATGTAGTAACACAACTGCAGGCGCTTGATGGGGTTGACCATGTGAATTACCTTTCACGTGACCAAGCCATGAGTGAGTTTCGCAGTTGGTCTGGTTTTAGTACCGCACTTGATATGCTAGAGGAAAACCCACTACCTGCAGTCGCGATAATTACGCCTAAAATTGATTTTGAAGGTTCTGATGTATTAACAACACTGCGTGATAGAGTCAGTCAAGTCGATGGCATTGAAGAAGTTCGCATGGATGATAGCTGGTTTGCACGGTTAGCCGCGCTAACGGGTTTGGTTGGGAAAGTCGCTTCTGTCATTGGGATTTTAATGATTGTGTCACTATTCCTTGTGATAGGTAATAGCGTACGGCTTAATATTTTTGCTCGCCGCGATACGATTAATGTGATGAAGTTAATTGGTGCCACTGACGGGTTTATCATGAGGCCATTTTTAAATGGTGGCCTTGTATTGGGTGCATTAGGCGCCATTATTTCCCTAATTATGACCTTTCTACTTGTTTGGCAATTAGCGGACGGTGTGGCAAAAGTAGCCAGTGTATTTGGTACACAATTTCAGATTGAAGGGTTGTTATGGGAAGAGTCTTTATTGATTCTACTGTTATCCGCTATGGTTGGTTGGATAGCAGCATGGCTGGCAACACTTCAACATTTACGACACTTTACACCTGAGTAATGCGTTGTTTTCTCATCATTTTTATTAAAGAGTCATGATTTGGTTATATCATGACTCTTTGATTCTATTGCAAATTTTCGTTAAAAATGAACTTAGTCTGAATTGTTTTGTCCTACATTGACCTACTGTTAACAAATTTTGTATATAATTTATTTAACGCGGTTAAACTGGTAGACTAAAAACGTTTACCTCATGGTTAACCAATGCGGTTATCAATACAAACTAATCTGTTTCCTATTATTTTATTGAGGATCTGAATGACCAAAGACATGCAATCATTAGCTCTTGTTCCACAAGGAAGTATTGAAGCCTATGTTCGGGCTGCTAATGCTTACCCGATGCTCACCGCTGAGGAAGAAAAGGAACTTGCTGAACGGCTGCATTACCATGGTGATCTGGATGCTGCAAAGCAACTGATCTTATCGCACTTGCGCTTTGTTATTCATGTTGCTCGTAGTTATGCAGGGTATGGTTTACCACAAGCTGACCTAATTCAGGAAGGTAATATCGGCCTGATGAAAGCGGTGCGTCGTTTCAATCCTGAGGTTGGCGTTCGTCTTGTTTCCTTTGCGGTTCACTGGATCAAAGCTGAAATTCATGAATACGTTTTACGTAACTGGCGTATTGTCAAAGTCGCGACAACAAAATCGCAGCGTAAGCTATTCTTTAACTTAAGAAAGAATAAAAAACGTCTTGGTTGGTTTAACCAGGATGAAGTTGATATGGTTGCCCAAGAGTTAGGGGTAAGTACTAAAGATGTGCGTGAAATGGAATCACGTATGGCTGCACAAGACATGGCATTTGATATGTCAGATGACGATGACAGCAGTGATTTTGGTGGTCCTGTAGCCCCAGTCTTATACTTACAAGACAAAGCATCAGACTTTGCCGGTTCAATTGAAGATGATAACTGGGAAAGCCATGCAACTGACCGTTTAGCAGATGCGTTGGACTCTTTGGACGAGCGCAGTCAGGATATCATCCGAGCTCGTTGGTTAGACGATGACAACAAAACGACGTTGCAAGAACTCGCTGATAAATACGGTGTTTCTGCAGAGCGTGTTCGTCAGCTTGAAAAGAACGCCATGAAAAAGTTACGTTTGGCGATGGAAGAAGACGAAGATAGCGAAATGTAATTTATTACTGGCTAATTCGTTGTTCACTAAAATTATCTGCATTTATTACCCATTAAGAGGTGGATAAATGCAGATAATCATTTCTACTTTTACATTTTTAATTGTTCGATTAATCACCGTATAACTCTAGCGGTAAGCCATCGGGATCTGTGAAAAATGTAAAACGCTTTTGGGTATAGGGGTCGATGCGTATGGCCTCACAAGCCACACCTTGCTCCGTTAAATAAGTGACCCATTTATCTAAATCATCAACACTGAAGGCTAAATGACGCAGCCCTGTGGCTTCGGGATAACTCAGCCTCGCTGGTGGATTAACAAAACTGAATAATTCAATTTGGTAATATTCACCAAAGGCTAAGTCCGCTTTCCATGAATTATTGGCTGGGCGGTAATGTTCTTCAAGTAGATTTAAACCCAAAATACGGCAATAAAAATCCTTACTGACCTCAAAATTGGATGCGATAATAGCAACATGATGAATTTTATTTAACTTCATGCTGTTTTCTCCCATATATCAGGTTGCGTGGTGGTATTGAAGCCATTAGCAACCAAGAATAGTCGCATCGCTTCTTTTTCTTGTAGCGCGACCTCGCTAATATCAAATTTCCATAGTGTAACGTCAGGGATGGCTTGGCAAATTTCTTCTAATAAATATGAGCCAACACCGCGTCGGCGAGTGACCTCTCGTACACAAAAATCCTGCAAAGTAGCAGTGTTATGACCGACAGTCACTTTTGCGGCTCCAAGAAGGCGCTCGTTAAAACGAGCGGCATAGAATAGATCACCTGATTTACACATTTTGGCTAGTTCAAAAGGGCTCTGGTCAGGCCAGATTTTATGTAAGTCCAGATATTGTTGCTCAGTAGGATTGACCAGCGAGATAATAGTGAGTCTCATGATATTTTGTTTGTTTCCCTGTAAGAGTTGCAGTCACTCATCCTGCCAGAGTGATCTACAACCGATTTTTTGATTTTAGAGAGAAAAATTTGGTGATACTTAATTTTCCGAATTTCACTCGGATTAATTTAAATTTAACCAGAATATAACACTAGTATTTACAAAAAACCTACTTTAACACATCAGTTTTTTATTCTGCTTCTAATGTAAAAACCTACCATATCCATTTGCTATTTAGCATAATTATCTTGTTTAATGTTATGAAATATATAGCCTTATTCGCTGTATTTTGAAATCTCAGGCATTGTACCTGTCAACTATAATAATCTACTACAAATCAAACACAAACACTCAGAACCATGAAGACGGGGACGATAAAATGAAGAATATGAATAAAGCATTATTAGCGGGCTGTATTGCGATGGCATTCAGTTCAGCAGGATGGGCAAAGGAAATTAAAATAGCGGTTGTTGGTGCGATGTCAGGGCCTGTAGCTCAATATGGTGATATGGAATTTACAGGGGCACGCCAAGCGATCGCAGATATTAATGCTAAAGGTGGCATTAATGGAAACACATTAGTGGCAGTAGAATATGACGATGCCTGTGACCCGAAACAAGCGGTTGCAGTGGCAAATAAAGTGATTAACGATGGTATCCGCCATGTTATTGGGCATTTATGTTCCTCTTCAACACAGCCGGCATCCGATATTTATGAGGATGAAGGTGTCATTATGATCACCCCAGCTGCAACTAATGCGGATTTAACCACACGTGGTTATCAAATGGTCCTGCGTACAACTGGTTTGGATTCGGACCAAGGACCCACTGCAGCTAAATTTATTATGGAAGATATCAAACCAACTCGTATTGCTGTTGTGCATGACAAACAACAATATGGTGAGGGTTTAGCCCGTTCTGTACGTGAAAGCCTCAATAAAGCTGGCGTTAAAGAAGTGATGTTTGAAGGAGTAACGGCGGGTGACAAAGACTTTTCCGCTTTAGTAGCAAAATTGAAGAAAGAGAATGTTGATTTTGTTTACTTCGGGGGATATTACCCAGAAATGGGGCAAATTTTACGCCAAGCGAAGCAAGCTGGCTTGAATATTCGCTTTATGGGGCCTGAAGGCGTCGGTAACTCTTCATTATCAAATATTGCAGGTGATGCCTCTGAAGGTATGTTGGTAACATTACCAAAACGTTACGACCAAGTTGCGACTAACCAACCAATTGTTGATGCCATTAAAGCGAAGAAAGAAGACCCAACAGGGCCATTTGTTTGGACAACTTATGCAGCTATCCAAGGTTTAACGACGGCAATGGAACGTACTGGTAGTATCGAGCCTGAAGATTTAGTGAAAGACCTGAAAGCAAATCCGGTCGAAACCGTCATGGGAACATTAAGCTGGCAGCCAAACGGTGACCTGAAAGGGTTTGAGTTCGGTGTATTTGAGTGGCACAAAGATGGGACTTCCACCTCTGTAAAATAGTACTCAGCAGTGTTCCAGCATAGCGAATAAGAACCGGAAGTAAGTCACTTGCTTCCGGCTTCTGTTCTCTATAGAGGACAAGTAGTTCGAAAGGATAGTCTTATGTCAGATCAAATTCTGTATTTTATTCAGCAACTTCTGAATGGTTTAACCCTTGGCAGTACTTATGCACTGATAGCTATCGGTTATACGATGGTGTACGGCATCATTGGGATGATTAACTTCGCCCACGGTGAAGTGTACATGATTGGTAGCTATGTCTCTTTTATTGTGATCGCAGGCTTAATGATGCTTGGGATTGATATCGGCTGGATCCTTGTTGCTGCGGCCTTCATTGCGGCAATTGTGGTCTCTAGTGCCTATGGTTGGAGTATTGAACGGGTTGCTTATCGGCCTGTCCGCCATTCAAAACGCTTGATTGCGTTGATCTCTGCGATCGGAATGTCTATATTTCTGCAAAACTATGTCAGCTTATCGCAAGGCTCGCGTGATCTAGCTTTACCTAGCTTAATTTCAGGGCAATGGATCTTGGGGGAAAGCGATGGCTTTGAAGCAACCGTCACTAAGATGCAATTAACTATCTGGGTTGTTACGGTTCTTGCCATGGTGGCTTTAACGTTATTTATTCGTTATTCAAAAATGGGCAGAGCCTGCCGAGCCTGCGCAGAAGATCTTAAAATGGCCAGCTTATTAGGCATTAATACCGATCGCGTCATTTCATTGACTTTCGTTATCGGTGCTGCAATGGCTGCTGTGGCTGGTGTGCTATTGGGGCAATTTTATGGTGTGATTAACCCCTATATTGGTTTTATGGCAGGAATGAAAGCATTTACTGCGGCGGTATTAGGGGGGATTGGGAGTATTCCCGGCGCCATGTTAGGTGGTTTAATCTTAGGCGTTGCAGAAGCGATGACCTCCGCATATTTAAGTACAGAATATAAAGATGTTGTGTCATTTGGTTTATTGATTGGTGTGTTGTTAATCATGCCAACCGGCATTCTGGGACGCCCGGAGGTCGAAAAAGTATGAGAAAAGAAAATTGGATTAATGCCATTGTGGCTTCAGTGACTTTTTTCGTATTGGCACTGTTCATGATGGGGTTGCAGCTCGCTCTTGATGGCACAAAACTGGTTGTTACGGTTGGGGATTCTGTGCGTTGGAACTGGATCATTGCGGGTATTATTGTCATCTTTGTTTATCAGTTGGTTCGTCCGGCATTAAGTAAAGTATGGCAAGGAGTTCCTAAAAAGGCGTGGGCTATTCCTGATTTTGATGGTTCGACAGCCAAGCAAAAGATTCTTGCAGCTGTAATTATTATTGCTGCAATTATTTGGCCATTTATTGTTTCTCGCGGAAGCGTGGATATTGCCACCCTGACATTAATTTATGTAATGTTAGGCTTAGGGTTAAATGTGGTTGTTGGGTTATCCGGCTTACTGGTTCTTGGGTATGCCGGCTTTTATGCCATCGGTGCTTATACTTTTGGTTTATTAAATCATTACTATGGTTTTGGCTTCTGGGAAAGTTTACCGATTGCAGGGTTAACCGCTGCGTTAGCCGGCTTTTTATTGGGATTCCCTGTTCTAAGGTTGCGGGGAGACTATCTTGCAATAGTGACGCTTGGCTTTGGGGAAATTGTTCGTATTTTATTACTGAATAATACCGAAATCACTGGCGGTCCAAATGGGATCAGTCAATTACCGAAACCGACTTTTTTTGGCTTGGAATTTAGCCGTACTGCAAAAGATGGCTGGGATACCTTCCATAACTTTTTTGGCTTAGATTACAGCCCTGGTGACCGTATTATTTTCCTGTATTTTGTTGCCTTGTTATTAGTAGTCTTAACCTTATTTGTTATCAATCGCTTACTGCGTATGCCATTAGGTCGTGCATGGGAAGCATTGCGCGAAGATGAAATTGCTTGTCGCTCATTAGGGCTAAGCCCGACTCGAATAAAATTAACCGCATTTACTATCAGTGCAGCCTTTGCGGGGTTTGCAGGGACGTTATTTGCCGCCCGGCAAGGGTTTATCAGCCCAGAATCTTTTACCTTTGTGGAGTCGGCATTTGTGTTAGCCATTGTCGTTTTAGGGGGAATGGGCTCACAAACTTCCGTGATTTTAGCCGCAATTATCTTAGTCGTATCACGGGAAATGATGCGTGACCTTAATCAATACAGCATGCTGTTATTAGGGGCGCTGATGGTACTGATGATGATCTGGCGACCACAAGGCCTATTACCGATGAAACGTCGTCAAATGCAGGTGAAAAAAGTCCCTGAAGGGGAGGGCGTATGAGCCATATAACAACGCCTTTGCTACAAGTTAATGGCTTAACAATGCGTTTTGGTGGGTTACTTGCCGTCAACAATGTTGAGTTAACTATTAATCAAGGGGAAATAGTTTCACTGATTGGCCCGAATGGGGCGGGTAAAACCACCATTTTTAACTGTTTAACGGGTTTTTATAAGCCAACCAGTGGCACAATTTTATATCGTGAAAAACATCTTGAAGGGCTGACAGGGCAGTCTATTGCCCGCCTTGGTGTCATCCGAACATTTCAGCATGTGCGGTTATTTAAAGAAATGACGGTGATTGAAAATTTACTTGTGGCGCAACATCAACATTTAAAAAGTGGCATTTTTTCTGGGCTATTGAAAACCCCTGCGTTTCGTCGGGCAGAGGCTGAAGCGCTTGATAATGCGGTAAAATGGCTTGAGCGTGTTGATTTACTCCCCTTTGCCAATCGACAAGCGGGTAATTTAGCCTATGGGCAGCAACGTCGGTTAGAAATAGCTCGCTGTATGGTCACTCGCCCTGAAATATTAATGCTAGATGAACCTGCGGCAGGTCTTAACCCTAAAGAAACCAATGACTTGGATGACTTGATTGCTGAGCTACGAGCTCATCATAATGTTTCAATTCTATTAATTGAACATGATATGAAATTAGTCATGGGAATTTCAGATCGCATTTATGTCGTGAATCAAGGAACGCCATTAGCAAATGGAACACCGAGTGAGATTCGCCAACATCCTGATGTGATAAAAGCTTATTTGGGGGAAGCTTACTGATGCTAGAATTTAAAAAAGTTTCTACCCATTATGGAAAAATTCAAGCACTACATGAAATTAGTTTGAATATCCAAAAAGGTGAAATTGTGACCTTAATTGGAGCAAATGGTGCAGGGAAAACCACCTTGCTCAGCACTCTTTGTGGCGATCCACGTGCATCGGAAGGTCAAGTCATTTACCGAGGCGTGGATATCACCCAATTGCCCACTTCGAAAATTATGCGTGAAGACATTGCGTTAGTACCCGAAGGGCGGCGTGTATTTTCTCGTATGACAGTGGAAGAAAATCTCGCAATGGGGGGCTTTTTTGCCGATCGCCAACAGTACCAAGAACGTATTGAGCGAGTTTATAAGCTATTTCCAAGGCTGTATGAGCGTCGAAGTCAACGTTCAGGAACGATGTCTGGTGGTGAGCAACAAATGCTAGCGATAGGCCGCGCTTTAATGAGCCAGCCAGAGTTACTCTTACTTGATGAGCCATCCCTAGGCCTTGCTCCCATTATTATTATGCAAATTTTCGATACAATCCAACAGTTACGCGAAGAAGGAATGACGATTTTCCTTGTCGAGCAAAATGCCAACCAAGCGTTGAAACTCGCAGACCGTGGCTATGTATTGGAAAATGGGCATATTGTGCTGGAAGATAGTGGTAAGGCGTTGCTAGCGAATGAGGCAGTACGAAGCGCCTATCTAGGCGGCTAAAATTTTCGTTATCCTTCACGCTGTAGCGTTGTTGGCTTCACTCGGCTGTTTGGGTGACATACTTTATGTATGCTCCCAATTTTCGTTATCCTTCACGCTGCGGCGTTGTTGGCTTCACTCGGCTACTTGGGTCACATACTTGTGTATGCTCCCCAAGCTATCCTCATTTTGCCGCCTAGCCACAACGCGAATGATTTAGAAAATTACATTTTCGTCATAGTTATATTACGGACTATGGCGTTGTCGGCTTTATTCGGCTACTTGGGGCACATACTTGTGTATGCTCCCCAAGCTATCCTCATTTTGCCGCCTAGCCACAACGCGAATGATTTAGAAAATTAAATTATCATTCACTTTTTCTGATTGCTTGGGTTATCTGTTGATGCAGGTAGCCCGCTTTTGTTTCTGATGTACTCCATTTTGAGCTGTTCGGCATGGGTTTTCTCACTATACATCGTTGCAATGTTCTGTGAAGCGACTCGCAATTTCGCTATTTACTTGTTTCTATGCATAAAAACAAATGTATATACAACTTTTTCTCTAGAAACATACAGCTACTTGTTGTTGTATAACTTCTCTTGCGTTCCAACCTTCACACTTCCTATAAAATTTCAAATTTAAATGTATATACTTTGTGAAGTAAATGTATATATATTTGAATCATAGATAAACACTCTAAATAAGTAGATAGTCTCGAGTAAGTTGATATTAAATTAATCTATTGATTTTAAATCAAATAATTAATTTTAAAACACAAGTGCATCGCCACTAACTGGGTATCTCGCAGATTATTATAAATAAAATTGTTAATTTAACGTTAATTAAAAATGGATGATAGGGGATACAACCATGTTAAATCGTACTGACTCAACTCGAGTGATCCGCGCACCACGTGGCAGTGAGAAAACCTGTAAGAGCTGGCTGACAGAAGCGGTATATCGCATGCTCCAAAATAATTTAGACCCTGATGTCGCTGAGCACCCTCAAAGCTTAGTGGTCTATGGCGGTATTGGTCGTGCGGCACGTGATTGGGAATGCTATGACAAAATTTTAGATGTGCTGACCACACTGGAAGATGACCAAACATTACTCGTGCAGTCAGGTAAACCTGTAGGTGTGTTCCCTACCCATCCAGATGCGCCGCGTGTATTGATCGCAAACTCAAATATTGTTCCTCACTGGGCGAATTGGGATCACTTCAATGAGTTAGATCGTAAAGGCTTAATGATGTATGGCCAAATGACGGCCGGTTCTTGGATCTATATTGGTTCTCAAGGGATCGTCCAAGGCACCTATGAAACGTTCGTTTCACTGGCCAAACAACACTTTAATGGTAACGCAGCAGGGCGTTGGATCTTAACGGGCGGTTTAGGTGGAATGGGCGGAGCACAGCCATTAGCAGCAACCATGGCGGGTTTTAGCATGATAGCGGTCGAATGCGATGAAAGCCGTATCGATTTTCGTTTAAGAACCCGCTATGTGGATAAAAAAGCGACGACATTAGATGAGGCACTACAATACATCGAGGAAGCCAAAGCAAATGGCCAGCCAGTTTCTGTTGGGTTATTAGGTAATGCGGCTGATGTTTATAGTGAACTGGTGAAACGCAATATCACCCCTGATTCCGTCACTGACCAAACGAGTGCCCATGACCCTGTGCACGGTTACTTACCACAGGGTTGGACACTCGCCCAATGGCGTGAAAAACAACAAACCGCAGCTGCTGAAGTGACCAAGGCAGCGAAAAAAAGTATGGCAGTCCAAGTGGATGCGATGTTAACGATGCAAAAGCGTGGCTCAGCGGCTTTTGACTACGGCAATAATATTCGCCAAATGGCAAAAGATGAAGGCATTAGTAATGCCTTTGATTTCCCAGGTTTTGTTCCTGCTTATATTCGCCCTCTGTTTTGTGAAGGTATTGGCCCATTCCGTTGGGTTGCGTTATCTGGTGATCCTGAAGATATCTATAAAACAGATCAAAAAGTAAAAGAATTATTACCAGATGACAAACACTTACATAATTGGCTCGATATGGCACGCGAGCGTATCGCATTCCAAGGGCTTCCTGCACGTATTTGTTGGGTAGGCTTAAAAGACAGAGAAAGATTAGGACGAGCTTTCAACGAAATGGTGAAAAGTGGTGAGTTAAAGGGCCCAATTGTGATCGGCCGTGATCATTTAGACTCAGGCTCTGTGGCTAGCCCTCACCGTGAAACGGAATCCATGAAAGATGGTTCTGATGCGGTATCAGACTGGCCTTTATTGAACGCACTATTAAATACCGCAGGTGGCGCAACATGGGTCAGTTTACATCACGGTGGTGGTGTCGGCATGGGCTTCTCACAACATTCAGGCGTTGTCATTGTGTGTGATGGAACGGACGCTGCTGATAAGCGTTTAGCTCGTGTTTTACATAATGACCCTGCAACGGGCGTTATGCGTCATGCAGATGCAGGTTATGACATCGCCATTAACTGCGCGAAAGAGCAAGGACTGAACTTGCCGATGGTGAAGTAATGTCGTGTGCCAGCTGAAGTTGAGCTGGCATCTTTCTGGAATAGAAGGAATTCAGTATGAATGCTGCGTTAACTCAGAAAAGACAAGGGCCACTGGCGGGGATCAAAGTGATCGATTTAAGCCGTGTGTTAGCTGGCCCTTATTGCACAGGTATGATGGCCGATCTTGGTGCTGAAGTGATCAAAATTGAAGTGCCCAACCACGGTGATGATAGCCGCCATTTAGGGCCATTCATTGATGGGGAAAGTGTTTATTACGGTTTAATTAACCGAGGTAAACGCAGTATTGAATTGGATCTTAAAGCGGATGAAGACCGAGCGATTTTATTCCAGCTAGTCAAAGAAAGTGATGTGGTGGTTGAAAACTTTCGTCCTGGTGTGACTCAACGACTCGGTATCGATTTCGAGAGCCTAAAGCAGCACAACCCTAAATTAATCTACGCCAGTATCTCTGGATTTGGGCAAAACAGCCCACTCGCCAGTTATCCCGCTTATGACATCGTGGCACAAGCGATGTCAGGCCTAATGAGTGTCACTGGTTTCCCAGAAACAGGGCCTACACGCAGTGGTGAGTCAATTGGCGATGTGTGTGCAGGGATGTTTGCCTCATGGGCGATAAGTAGTGCGTTATTTGCGAGAGAGCGTCATGACGAAGCGGCACAGTATATTGATGTAGCGATGGTGGATGTCTTACTGAGCATGCAGTTAACTGGGCTTTCAAACCTATTTGCTCATGATAAGGCTCCGAGCCTAGTGGGTAACCGCCATCCAGTATCTACGCCATTCGATACTTATCAGGCAAAAGATGGCTTAGTGGTTATCGCGATTGCGAGTGAAAAGCTATTCCAACGTTTTTGTGAATGTATGGAAAAATCGGAGTTATGTCACGACTCACGCTACCTTAATGACCCGAGCCGAACACAGCACCAAGCTGAACTTAGAAAAGAGATCGAAAGTTGGACACGCCAAAAAACCGTTGAAGAGGTATGCGACATTTTATTAAATGCGGGCGTTCCTGCTTCACCAATTCATAATTTACACCAAGCAACACAAAGTGAGCATGCCCAAGTGAGGCAAGTTCTGACGCACCTGAATGATGGGGGAACGCCTTTGGTTTCTCAACCAGTTTTTTTCAATGGGAATAAACCTCATTCGACCCGCCGTGCGCCAAAATTAGGTGAGGCAAACTTAGTGTATAAGCCAGCGAGAACAACCATTAAAAATGCGGAGACGATGCAATGAGTTTTGATATTAATGAAACAGAACAAGCGGTTGTGGATGCGATAGAAAAAGTTTGTCATGACATTTTACAGCCGAATGCACAAAGATACGATGAGACAGAAACCTTTTGCGCAGAAAGTTTACAAGCGTTAGGAGAAATGGGCTGTTGGGGAATTAATTTACCTGAACAGTATGGCGGTTTTGGTATTGGCAGTGTGGCGATGAGTCAGGTAGTCGAAGCTGTTGCTGCCGCTTGTGCTTCGACTTCATCGGCTCTAACGGCACATTTTTTGGCGACAGATTCAATTTTAATTGGTGGTACCGAAGAGCAAAAAAATTATTGGTTACCAAAAGCCGCTGCAGGAGAATTATTAGGCGCATTTGGCTTAACTGAGCCGGCTGCGGGTTCTAATCCTGCAGATATGCGAACCGTGGCAACTCGTGAAAATGGTGGCTGGCGTATTCGGGGTAATAAACACTATATTACTAACGCCAAAGAAGCCGACTTTATTGTGCTATATGCGAAAACGGATGTAGAAGCGGGAGCCCGTGGGATCAGCGCATTTATGATCCCTAAAGGCACGGAAGGTGTGGCATTTTCTCAACCTGAAAAAACGATGGGATTACGGGGGAGCACGATTTATGAATTAGCACTGAATTGTTGGCTACCGGAATCGGCATTACTGGGAGAGGAAAATAAAGGGTTCCATACCGCGATGGAAGTTTTAGATAAAGGGCGTGTTGAGGTGGCCGCAACATCCCTTGGTATTGCTCGCGCTGCGATGGAAAGTGCTTTAGGTTGGGTAAAAGAACGCCAAATTGGTAAAAAACCATTAGCCGCATACCAAGGAACTCAATGGCGTATTGCGGATATGCATACCCAGTTGGAGGCCGCTCGTATGTTGACTTGGCAAGCTGCCGAATTGCGTGATTCAGGGGAGCGTTTTAGCTTGCAATCTGCGACAGCGAAATTGTTTGCCGCTGAGTGCGCGGGTTTTGTTACAGATGCAGCATTACAGCTACATGGCGGCTACGGCTATATTCGTGACCTTCCCCTTGAACGTTATGTGCGTGATGCGCGGATTTTACGGATTTTTGAGGGCACGTCAGAAATACAAAAAATTATTATTTCACGTGCCGTTTTAGATGCCCACTAATTTATTTTAAGTATTGAGCGAGTAAGCGGGACAGGCGTTTACTGGTTTATGGAGCACCATAGGAAGCACTACCTGACAACAGGATCATGGAATTAAAAACACAACAACAATCAGGTTTAAGAATGTATTTCAATTAGTTATTTAGGGTGAATAACAGATAAAACATCACCCAGCGTAATGCTTAATAACTGTACCTTACAACTGTAGTTATTGCGGTTCCATTACGATTAATTGGTTCATTCTTTAAGCCAGCCTTGCTTAAAGAGGAGTTACCATGACAGTTTCAAACGACATCGCTACAGGGCAAAAAAACCGGCAGGAGAATGTACCTTTAATCGAAGCGCGTTCCATCGATTACATTCCAGAGTCCGAGCGCCACGGCACCTTATCAAGCCAATTCACACTTTGGTTTGGTTCTAATTTGCAAATAACCGCAATTGTAACCGGAGCCTTGGCAGTCGTACTGGGTGGGGATGTATTCTGGTCATTAATTGGCTTATTTATTGGCCAGCTGCTAGGTGGTGCGGTGATGGCTTTGCATGCGGTGCAAGGGCCAAAATTGGGGTTACCACAAATGATTTCGAGCCGTGTACAGTTTGGTGTATACGGTGCAGTCATCCCTATTTTATTAGTTTGCATGATGTATGTCGGGTTTTCTGCCAGTGGTACCGTGCTGGCAGGGCAAGCGGTGGGTCAGTTATTACATGTGACGGATTGGGTTGGAATTATCATTTTTGGTGTGGTGATTATTGGCATCACAATTTGTGGTTATCGCATCATCCATATTTTAGGAAAAGTGGCGAGCGTTATTGGTGTAATTACGTTCTTCTATCTATTTTTCCGTCTATTTTATATGAATGATGTTTCGGTACTACTGGAAAACCGCCATTTTAGCTGGACTAATTTTTTATTAGCGATGTCATTGTCTGCTTCTTGGCAAATTGCTTTTGGGCCTTATGTTGCTGACTATTCACGTTATTTACCGACTAAAACTCCGACAATCAAAGCCTTTTTGGCCGTAGGTTCAGGGACAGTCATTGGTACGCAAGCATCGATGATTTTAGGGGTTTTTGCCGCAGCACTTGCAGGGAATAAATTTGCGGGTAACGAAGTCTCATATATTGTGGGCTTAGGTAGCACAGGTTTGATAGCGGCTCTGTTATATATCAGTATTTTCTATGGAAAAGTGACGATAACTGCACTGAATGCTTATGGCAGTTTTATGTCTATGGCGGCAATTTGGTGTGGCTTCCGTGGGAAAAGCCAAATTTCTCGTGGGCAAAGGTTGTTCTTTATTATTTTAATGGTCAGTTTCTCAACCTTACTTGGACTAGCAGGCCAGCATTCATTTTTAAAACTCTTTTCTGCTTTCTTATTGTTTTTGCTTGCATTCTTTACCCCTTGGAGCGCAATCAACTTGGTTGACTACTATTGGGTCACTAAAGGCCGCTACGACGTTCCTGAACTCGCAAACCCAAATGGCCGCTATGGGCGTTGGAATAAAGTTGGGATATTCACTTACATTGTGGGTGTGTTAATACAGTTACCCTTTATTTCAACAGGGTTTTATACCGGGCCTTTAGTCGAAAAACTCGGTGGTGTTGATATCTCATGGATTGTGGGCTTGGTGGCAACCAGTGTTATTTACTATGTTGCGATTAAAAAATGGCCTATGTCAGTGGCAGACCGATTGATATTACCCACAAGTAAATAAATATTTCATCAAAAACTAGCATTAAAAATAGTAAAAATTGAGACAACCAGTAGCAGTGTGAATATCACTGTTACGGTTTCTCTCAACCTAAAAAACGATTTTAGAACATCATCATACCCAACAATCATTGAAGAATTGGGATAGGAGTTGCTATGAAAATTTTAGTCGCAGTGAAGCGAGTAATAGACCATAACGTCAAAATAAGAGTAAAAGCCGATGGCTCAGGCGTTGAATTGGCGAATGTCAAAATGGCCATCAACCCCTTCGATGAAATCGCTGTCGAGGAAGCTGTACGTTTAAAAGAGGCGGGAAAAGCGACAGAAGTTATTGCTGTTTCTGTTGGTGATATTGGCTATCAAGAAACATTACGCAGTGCGATGGCGATTGGTGCTGACCGTGGCATTTTAGTCCAGAGATCTGGAGAGTTGACCTTAGAACCACTGGATATTGCGCGTTTACTTCAACGAATTGTGGAAAAGGAACAGCCAGATCTTATTTTATTAGGCAAACAAGCTATTGATGATGATTGTAATCAAATAGGCCAAATGCTTAGCGCATTATTGGATTATCCGCAGGCGACATTTGCCTCACAAATTCAGTTTGAAGGCCAATTACTGCAAGTTACAAGGGAAATTGATGGCGGGTTAGAAACGTTAGAGATGCCATTACCCGCTGTTATCACAACGGACTTAAGGCTCAATGAACCTCGTTATGCAACTTTACCTAATATCATGAAAGCTAAGAAAAAAACGTTAGATATTATCGATATTGTTGAGATGGATTTTACGCCATTAGGGCAAATTAAAACGCTTAGTGTCTCCGAACCCAAAAAACGGGCAGGGCAATGTACATTGTTAAGCAATGCGACAGAGCTAGTCAGTGCATTGCACGCGAAAGAAGTGATTTAATCGAGGAAAATATCAATGAGCCAAATATCTGTATTAGTGGTGGTCGAACATGATAACCAAACAATTAAAACCTCTACTTATCATAGTATTAACGCTGCAAAACAGCTTCTTGCAGCGGGTGATCATTTGCACTTATTAGTTGCGGGAGATGAGACGAACTTGGTCGCTCAGCTAGCTGCGAGCATAAAGGGTGTGAGTAAAGTTCTAGAAATACAATCAGATAACTTGAAAAACCAACTCGCAGAACCGATGGCTCACGCTGTGGTTAATATCGCAAAGGAATATTCCCATTTACTGTTTCCTGCGACGACATTTGGGAAAAATATAGCCCCACGGGTTGCTGCAACGTTAGGGATTGCACAAATTTCAGACATTACCCAAATTATTGATTCTCAAACCTTCATTAGGCCTATTTATGCAGGAAATGCGTTAGCAACAGTGCAGAATAATGGCCAACAAGTGGTTATTACGGTGCGTAGTTCGACATTTTCGGGGGGATATGAAGCACAAAGTGATGCTGAAATTGAAACCGTTTTCCTTGCCGATATTCCCTTGCGTAGTCAGCTAAAAAGCCAATCTCTAACCCAAGTTAGCCGTGCGGAATTGAGCTCTGCAAAAGTGGTTATTTCAGGTGGGAGAGGTTTGAGCTCTGGTGAAAATTTTGCGCTATTGGAAACAATCGCTGACAAATTGGGCGCTGCGGTTGGTGCTTCACGTGCCGCGGTCGATGCAGGCTTTGTTCCGAATGACTATCAAGTCGGGCAAACAGGGAAAATTGTTGCACCAGATTTATATATCGCAGTAGGAATTTCAGGAGCAATTCAACACGTTGCAGGCATGAAAGAAAGTAAAGTAATCGTTGCGATTAATAGTGACCCTGAAGCGCCGATTTTCCAAGTTGCAGATTATGGCATTGTTGGCGATCTATTTGAGATCTTACCGGAATTTGACAAAGCATTAGCGTAAGAGGTGGATGAATGGCTATCGACAATATTGATAAGATAAACGAGGCTCCCGAGCGGGAATCGATGGAGTTCGATGTCCTGATTGTCGGTGGTGGGCCTGCGGGGTTATCTGCAGCAATACGATTAAAACAGCTTGCCGCAGAGAAAGGAACAGACATATCGGTTTGTTTAATTGATAAAGGCGCACAGATAGGTGCTCATGTTTTATCTGGTGCGGTGATTGATCCACGGGCTCTTGATGAATTGCTGCCAGACTGGCAGCAAAAAGTTTCAGGCCCCTTAACACCTGTAAACTATGACCGTTTTTTATGGTTGAAAGAGAAAAAAGCAAGTCATTTACCCCTATCTTTATTACCAAAGTGTTTGAAAAATGATGGTAATTTCATTGGTAGCTTAGGGCAGGTCAGTGCTGCGCTTGCCGTTGAGGCTGAAAGATTAGGAGTTGATGTTTTTGCTGGTTTTGCTGCGGTTGAAGTGCTATTTGATGAGACAAACCAAGTAATAGGTGTCACCACTGGAGATATGGGACTTGATAAATCAGGTAACCCAACACCGATGTATCAACCAGGTATGAATTTGCTTGCGAAAATGACCTTTTTTGCGGAAGGGTGCCGAGGCCAACTCGGTAAACAATTAATAAACCATTTTAATTTATCTGCAGAGAGTGGCAAACAAACCTATGGTTTGGGAATTAAGGAAATCTGGCAAATTCCAAAAGAGCAACATCAAGCAGGGCTAGTTGTCCATTCTGTTGGTTGGCCACTAGATAACCACACCTATGGCGGTGGCTTTGCTTATCACTATGGAGATAACTTAGTCGCAGTGGGTTTGGTCGTCGGGCTAAATTATGAAAACCCTTATTTATCACCATTTGATGAGTTTCAACGCTTAAAAACCCATCCTGCTTTTAGTGATTTTTTATCGGGTGGAGAGCGGATCAGTTATGGTGCTAGAACGATGGTGGCGGGTGGGTTAGCCGCGTTACCCGAATTAAGCTTTCCTGGTGGGGTGCTAATTGGCGATGATGCTGGTTTTTTAAACGCGGCTCGTATCAAAGGCACCCATTGTGCCGTTAAAAGTGGCGCACTAGCGGCAGAAGCGTGGTTTAGCGCTATCCAGAATGGAATGGTTGACTATTTACAGTTTAAACAGCAATTTCGACAGCTATTTGAAGAGAGCTGGTTATATCAAGAGCTTTACCAAACACGGAATTTTAAGCCTTATATGAAAAAAGGTTTAGTCGTTGGTTCAATGCTATTTGGTGCAGAACAACTGTTATTAAAAGGGCGCAGCCCGTGGACGTTGAAATTAAAACAATCGGACCACGAAGGAATAAAAGAAGCGAAAGGTTTTACACCGATAGACTACCTAAAACCCGATGGTAAATTAATTTTTGATAAGCCTTCTTCCGTTTTTTTATCGAATACGAACCATGAAGAGGAACAACCCTGCCATTTAAAACTGGCTGATACTAATGTTCCTATCCAAGTTAATTTAATGAAATATGCTGCGCCTGAGACACGTTATTGCCCCGCTGGAGTCTATGAAATTATAGGGGATAAAAGTGAAGAAAAACTACAAATTAATGCACAAAACTGCCTGCATTGTAAGGCTTGTGACATTAAAGATCCGTTACAAAATATCACTTGGACTGCTCCCCAAGGAGGGGAAGGGCCTATTTATCAAGGAATGTAAAACGAATTTATTGTGATGTAGATGTGCTTGATATTTTTTGTTTTATCAGTCGCTTTGGGGCAATTTTGCCCCATTTTTTTATTTCTGCATTAATTCTCAATTCGCGAATGTAATTTTAATTTGTAGCGCGAACCCGCGGTGATCATTTTAACATAGCTAATTAGGGTCTTACCTGTCCAAGTGCGCCGACTAAGTTGTAAACAAGGTGAGTTTTCTTTAATTGATAATGATTGAGCAATGGACTTTGTGGCTAATGCGGCTTCAATGGTATGTTCCATTTCACTGACAGGAAAATGGCGTTGCAAGTAACCGCTAGGCGTTTCTGTATCGCCATATTTTTGCTTAACAAAGTCAGGCACAATGGCGTGGTTAACATAGCGTTCTTCTAACATTAAAGGGATATCGTTTTCAAAATGAAGAACTTTACAGTATCCCACATCACTTCCTTCGCTAATTCCGAGCTGTAGTGCGATTTCTGCTGATGCGGAAATAATTTTAAGTTGTAATTGGTGACCGCTATATTTGTTACCGCTCGTTGAGATCTCATCAAAAATATCAAATGCTTTTGTAACCGGGAGCTCATGTTTTTGGGTGGCAACAAATGTGCCTTTCCCTGCAATTCGATTTAGGATCCCTTTTTGGCTTAACTCTGAAATGGCTTTATTCACCGTCATACGGCTTACATTGAACTGAGCGCATAGCTCTAATTCTGTCGGTATTTGAGTTTCAGGCATAAAAATACCTAAATCAATACTGCGTAAAATGTAAGACTGGATTTGCTTATATGCAGGTTGTGATGTCATCGCTGTTATTCAAAATTATTGTTAAAGGAAGGAGTGGTAAAATTGCTTTATTGCCACATTTCACTCACAAACTTTGTATTGAATGCAAGTTTATCAGTAATTACTGGCTTTGCTAGTAGGAGACACCTATTTCTAATAATTAACCTGAGTTAAATAACAGTTTAGAGTGCTCGTCATTGTCTGAATTATTTTATTATAAGGTAAGTTTTACTAGGGCTATATACCTTTATTTATTATCATAATGTTAAATTTACTTAGCGAAATAGGCATTTACTCATGCGAGTTCAATATTTCCATGTCAGTCTTACTCAATGTGATTATCAAAATGTCAGCCCAATGGGGATGGTAAGATTGATTGCCTCTGAAAAAGTATTTTTCTTTAATCAGGATGATTTTTCAAATAGCCAAATATTTTTAGAGCGCATACAGCAAGGTGACTCTTTGGTTATTTGTGCAGAAGAGATGAATGATGGAAGCTATTGGGTTGAATGGGTTTACCATGCTGAGCATGGCCGGCTTGAGCCCGATAGAACCGTTGGCTTTAATCGTTCACTAGGAAAACAATACTTAATTTCGTTAGTCTTAATGGCACTGATACCTGCGGTGTATTACTGTTTTACTGAGGCAGACGACAGTTTCTTGATGATAATATTAGTGGCCATTTTGGGTTGTGCTGCTTTCGCTGGGATCATTCTTTTTGGCTTAGCACTCGTACAAACAAAGCATATTTTAAGCCCAAAACGAAAATTAATTTTGAAAGCGCTAGATTCAGTTATTGCTGGGAAATATAAACTGTTTGAAGAACGTTCATATATTGAAATCGACGGTATCAAGAATCCTAAATCTAAGCCTGTAAAATTACATAAAGCTGCTGAAATTAATGTTGATAAAACATCACTATCCGTGACAAAAGGCAAGGTAAATATCACTGCAAATTACAACCTTACGATCGCTGCAGGAGATACTATCCAAACACTCAATAAAGTTAATTTACAGATTAATAAAAAACACATGGGAGTTCTAGTCTCAGCAAATGAGCCCCTTTTTAATAATCATAAATTATTTATTGCACAGGCGGATGAACTTGAGGTTTTACATAAAAATATTCAGGAAGATTCAAAGGAACAAGTCGTTTTTGGCATCCTAAATCATCAAGACGGACTAGCATATAGCCTGATAGGTAAAGGCGCTCCACAAGAAAGAGGGTTCTATATTGGTTTGTGGGGCTTTATATTCTGTATTCTAGCGCTTTTCATTCTAGCCGTTGGTAGCGTATCTATTAGCGAAACCTTTGAAAAAGGCGGCTATTGGGATTATTGGGACTGGATGAATATTATTGATACTGGTGTCATGTTTATCAGTTTTTCAGGAGCTATTTTACTCGGAATAAGCTTCCTTATTGCTTTATGTGTGGCGATTTATTTTAAAGTGTCAAAACGCGGTAATGCCTATTATCAATCTCAATATTTTTTAAAACAACTTCGTCGGCAGCACGGTAAAACAGATTATGTGACGGAGGTGCGTTCATGAACCCATTTCTCAGTAAACGATTCCTTATTTTAACGTTTATTTTTGCACTCAGTTTATTGTTCACTCTTTTTGTTTTTATTCGTGGTGGTACGGAAGATTGGCAATGGCAAAACCATAATGAAAATAGTGTAGCAATAGGTAGCTATGATTTCGCAACGACATTTCCATCTGAAAAGGGGATGCTAATAATAGCTCAAAAAAGCAGTCGTTCTAGCTATTATTATTCTTATAGTCCTTATGAAACGTTGAGTGAATATGATTACCAGATATTGTTTGCAGATAATCAAGGTGTCCATTTTATTACGTATGGTGACCAAAGCTTCTATAATGCTGTTTGTGAAAGAAATGAGTGCCTAATCATGCTAAGGGATGGCTACCGCACTATTAATTTAACTAATTTTTCAGTAAGTGAATTAATTCCTTGGGGAGATAGACCCAGCTCTCTATTTTCGACATTAATTATGGGAAAAATTTATCAATCTAAAGGTTCTCCTTTTTATGTGGTTGCGGATAATGAAAATATTTTTATTAGCGCAGATAAAGGAATGGTATGGGAACATTTTATGAATGTTCGTGATTTAGCTAAATCATTATTTCCTGAGGAAATTTCTGGTAATTCAAATTTCTCCTACGCAACTTATCGAGATAAAATCGTAATGTGGTACAGCTACGGTAATCAAATGGGATCACTGGAAGTTATCATGGATATCCCCACTAAACAGGTTATTAGTAGTAAATGGTTACCTGTCAGAATTAATGAATCAGCACAAAATCGTCATGGCGATATTTTTGTGGTTGCTCAGGAGCCTTCACGCCGTTTATTTTCTTTGATGCAATTCCAAACTAATGGTGATTTTGAGGTTATTGCAGAAAGCGGTTATAACCATTTGAACAGCTTAAAAGTTGGCAATCAAGGAGTAATTGTTTCGAATTCAGTTAGAGGTTCACAACAATATTTAATGATGGATATTGCAACGAAAGAGATTCGTTATCGCCCTGAATTTCCTTTGTATAACAAAATATACAATATGGCGGACCAATCCTTGATTGAAATAGAAAGCACTTATTCGAATGAAGGTAATTTGACTAAAGGTGTACAAGTTTCTTATCAATCTTTGCATTGATATGTAATTATGCTTTAGCGCGTTTTCATTCAAGAAGGATAGGGGAAACTCTATCCTTTTTTATATTGGTTACTTAAAAGGTTAATTTAATACGGAGATGGGAATAGTTTGCGGTAAATCTTCGCGTTAAGATGAGTAAGAGGGCCTTTCAATGGTAGATTGAAAAATAGATAAAAATTAATCAATTCTAATTGATTATATGGAAATATTACCTTTAATCAGAAAAAACAAATAAAATAAAAGAAATATAGATAATAATATATATTATTATCTATAGAGGGGATATTCGATATCATCACTAAAGATTACTAATTAAATTGTTTTTCTAAATTTACCCATATTTAATCAAACGGTTGATTTTATTTTAGTAAACCTTAGTGACTTTATGAATATTATCGTAATTAAAAATCAAGCTAAACATAAGGTAAAAAATAGGTAGTATTGACTAGATCCTATTCTTCATTTAATGCAAAATAACAGTGCAAAAATTAATTCTAATTCTAATTCTAATTCTATTTTAATTGAGATAGCTAAATGAATATATCCAAAATCAGTATTGCATCTATTTTTATTGCAAGTGCATTATTAAGTGGTTGTGCTAAAGAATCTTCTCGCTCTTTAGCTGTAGAAAAAGTTGCGACATATAATACTCAATATTCAGGTCCAAAAAGCCCAATATCAATAGGGAAATTCGATAATCGTTCTAGTTATATGAATGGTATTTTCTCTGATGGTGTTGATCGTTTAGGTAATCAATCTAAAACCATTTTGATGACACATTTACAGCAAACAGGTCGTTTTAATGTATTAGACCGTGCAAATATGCAAGAGCTTAAAGAAGAAGCTGGCATTAAAGGTCAGTCTCAACAGTTAAAAGGTGCAACTTATGTGATTACTGGTGATGTTACTGAATTTGGGCGAAAAGAAGTAGGGGATCGCCAGTTATTCGGTATTTTAGGTCGGGGTAAATCACAAGTAGCGTATGCCAAAGTCAATTTAAACGTTGTTAATGTTCAAACATCTGAAGTGGTATTTTCTTCACAAGGTGCTGGTGAATATGAATTATCAAATAGGGAAGTGATTGGTTTTGGTGGCACCGCTAGTTATGACTCAACATTGAATGGAAAAGTATTAGATTTAGCCATTAGGGAAGCTGTAAATAACTTAGTTTCGGGTATTGAAAGTGGTGCATGGCAGCCAGCTAAATAAGGAAATACGATGAAAATTAAATTATTGGCTGTTATGGCCGGTGCGATTTTATTAAATGGCTGTGCCAATGAACCAAAACCATTATATAACTGGGATGGTTATCAAACAACGGTTTACCAATATTATCAACAAACAGAAACTAGCCCCCAAGAGCAAATTCAAGCTTTGAAAAAGAATTTGGAAATGAGCAAAGCAAAAGGTTTGGCAACTCCGCCAGGGTTACATGCACATTTAGGGTTATTGTACTCAACAACCGGAGTGGTTGATCTTGCAATGCAAGAATTCACAGCAGAAAAAGCATTGTATCCAGAATCTGCGGCTTACATGGATTTTCTCATGAAAAATAAAGGAAAAGTAAAATGAAACATTTACTTATAGTCTGCGGATTGGTGATGACATGGTTATTAACGGGATGTGCTCAGTCAACTAAAGTTGATTACACGGCATTTAATCAAAGTAAACCAAAAAGTATTCTGGTGCTATTACCACAAAATAGTTCACCAGAGGTACAGGCAAGTCATGGTTTATTATCACAAGCGACCTTTCCTTTAGCTGAGGCGGGTTATTATGTGTTCCCTGTTGCTGTTGTTGAGGAAACTTTTAAGCAAAACGGGATGACAAATTCGGGTGATATTCAGGCTGTTCCTCCAGAAAAATTACGTGAAATTTTTGGTAATGATGCGGTACTTTATTTGAATATTACTGAATACGGAACAAGTTATCAGGTTATTTCCAGTGATACTCGCGTTACAGCGGATGCAAAATTGGTTGATGCTAGGACAGGGGCGTTATTATGGAGTGGCTCCGCAACTGCATCGAGTGCTGAAAATAATTCCTCGTCAAATGGTATTATTGGGGTGTTAGTATCTGCTGTTGTTAACCAAATCGTAGATACAATGACAGATAAAAGCTATGCAATTGCAGGTATAACAAGTGTCAGGTTATTATCTGCAGGTAAACCTAATGGTATCTTATATGGGCCTAGGTCACCTAAATACGGTAAAGATGCTCAGTAATTATTAATTATTTTAATAATGGGTAAAATAAAACTATTTTACCCATTTTATTTAAGTTATCTTTTATTTAAGTTAAATTAATGTATTTAATTATGTTGTTATATTAAGTATATGTACTTTTACTAATGTAGTTAAACTAAATTTAATAAAATTAAACTCTTATTTAATAAATAAATTAAGACTGTGACTTGAGTCAAGTTGTTCCTGCCTCTCTTGCTAATAATGTGATAGAGGTACAATATTATGACAATAGCGATTACTTTGGTAATATAACTGTTATATATATAATAGCAGTCGGTTGTACTAATTCCTCGTTGATAGGAGTCATAGTATGTTCTTGTTAAACGAATCTCTCATTTCAAGGTATTTCTTCTATATGAAGAAATGGTTCAATATTGATATCTCTTTAGCCTTCTTTTTCCCAAATAAATAACCTTTCTATTTTCCTTTCTTAAAGTTTTTTTAACTTATTTCACTATGGGTTAAATCTCTATTATTTATTATTTAATGAAAAATTAAAGGTATTATCATGGCTAAAAGAATCGTAGAACCATTCCGTATTAAAATGGTAGAAAATATCCGTATTCCATCAAGAGAAGAACGTGAAGCGGCGTTAAAAGAAGCAGGATATAACCCATTTTTACTACCAAGCAGCGCGGTTTATATTGATTTATTAACTGACTCAGGTACCAATGCGATGAGTGACCACCAGTGGGCAGCAATGATTACTGGTGATGAAGCGTACGCAGGATCTCGTAACTATTATGATTTAAAAGATAAAGTGAAAGAGATGTTTGACTATGATTACGTCATTCCTGCTCACCAAGGTCGCGGTGCTGAAAATATGTTATTCCCTGTTTTATTGAAAGTAAAACAGGAACAAGGCGGTGCTAAAAAACCGGTATTTATTTCTAATTTCCACTTTGATACAACAGCAGCACACGTTGAATTAAACGGTTGTAAGGCAATTAATATTGTTACCGAAAAAGCCTATGACTCGGATACTTATGATGATTGGAAAGGTAATTTTGATATCCAAAAATTAAAAGATAATATTGCGGAGCATGGTGCAGAAAACGTTGTTGCAATTGTATCTACTGTAACTTGTAATAGTGCAGGCGGTCAGCCAGTATCAATGGCGAATTTGAAAGAAGTTTATGAGATTGCTAAACAACATAATATCTTTGTTGTCATGGACTCGGCTCGTTTTTGTGAAAATGCGTATTTTATTAAAGAGCGTGATCCTAAATATAAAAATTCGACAATTAAAGAAATTATTCTTGATATGTATAAGTATGCTGATGCATTAACGATGTCAGCGAAAAAAGACCCACTATTAAATATCGGCGGGTTGGTTTGTATTAAAAATGATGAAAAGATCTTCACACTGGCAAGACAACGCTGTGTGCCAATGGAAGGTTTCGTGACCTATGGTGGATTAGCGGGTCGTGATATGGCGGCAATGGTACAGGGTCTTGAAGAAGGGGCTGGTGAAGAATATCTGCATTATCGTATAGGGCAAGTTAAATACTTAGGTGACCGCTTACGCGAAGGTGGTATTTCAATTCAATATCCTACAGGCGGGCACGCAGTATTTGTCGACTGTAAAAAATTGGTTCCACATATTCCAGGTGACCAATTCCCTGCGCAAGCTGTTATTAACGCACTTTATTTAGAATCGGGTGTTCGTGCGGTTGAAATTGGTTCATTCTTATTAGGCCGAGATCCTGAAACGGGCAAACAAAAACATGCAGACATGGAATTTATGCGATTAACTATTGCGAGACGCGTATATACCAATGACCATATGGATTATATTGCAGATGCTCTCATTGGGTTAAAAGATAAATTCGCAACTCTGAAAGGTCTTGATTTCGAATATGAACCACCAGTATTAAGACACTTTACAGCAAGATTAAAACCAATTAAATAATCGGTCGCTTTTCTGGTTCCCGTGCAATGCGGGAACCTCATCCTTATTCTTAAGGTAAACACCATGAATAATTCGGCAGCCAAAAAAGAACCCTCCATAATGGTAGGGGGTTTTGTGCTAGGCGGTGCCATGATCGGGGCGGGTATGTTTAGTTTGCCCACTATTATGGCTGGAGCTTGGTTTATTAACTCTGTAGCTATCTTGTTAGTTGTTTGCTTTTTTATGTTTCACTCAGGGATTTATATTTTAGAATGTATATCAAAATATGGATCAGGAACGAATTACTTTTTCATATCTAAAGAATTATTACCAAAATGGGCATGCTATATAGCTAATATGGCATTAATATTTGTACTTTATATATTAATTTATGCCTACATATCAGCTGCAGGCTCGGTTATTAAAGAAGCCGCCGCTATTTACGGATACAACATCAATTTAAGATTAATATTTATTATCTTTACATTAATATTAGGTGCGAGTATTTGGTGGAGTGGCGTTGGAGCAAGCCGTTTAACATCATTGTTTTTATTTATTAAAATAGTTTTATTTATTTTGGCTTTCTCTGGGTTATTTTTTATTGTAAAAACAGATTTGTTATTAACTTCACCGGTTGAGGGCGGACAAACAGCATTGCTACCTTTTGTCTTTATTATTATCCCCTATGCAATTACTTCTTTTGGTTATCATGGGAATGTTTGTAGTCTATATAAGCTTTATCATGAGAATGAAAGAAAGGTTGTTAAGAGTTGTGTTATCGGTTGTGTATTAGCATTGGTTCTCTATTTTCTTTGGATCATGGGGACAATGGGAAATCTACCGCGGGCAGAATTTTTGACAATTATTAATAAAGGCGGTAATTTAGACGCATTTATTGAATCACTATATGCAGTGCTGAATAGCAAAAATATTGCGACATTCTTACTGTGGTTCTCTATTAGTGCTGTATTCTGTTCATTCTTAGGTGTCGCAATTGGGTTATTTGATTACATTCTTGCTTCGCTGAATTTTAAAGATAACCCATCAGGTAGAATGAAATCTGCATTATTATGTTTCTTGCCTCCTCTTATTCTTTGCATGTTATTCCCAAATGGTTTTTTAATCGCAATAGCTTATGCAGGTATGGCGGCATGTATCTGGGCTATTATTTGCCCTGCAGTTATGGCATTAAAGGTAAGAGAGCGTTTTCCTGAATCTAAATTTAAAGTGTGGGGCGGAAAGGGGTTAATCTATGCCGTAATCGCTTTTGGTGTCTTTGGTATTATTTGCCAATTGTTAGCGCAGTTTAATTTGTTACCGATATACCGTTAATTTTTCAAAATACAAGCTGTAAAATAACTGCAAAGGTACAGTGAGGGTTCGCTGTACCTTTTTCTATCCAACAATATGGCTGACTGTAAACTAGTATTGAAATATGACCGTTTTTTTAAAGTACATTTTAATATTTTGTCCTTGATAAATAATGGGTTTAAAGGCCATTTTTTTAATCGCTTTCACCGCTTCTTCTTTAAAACCTAAATCAGGGATCTTGTTGTTTAGTATTTCAACGGATTCAACTTGGCCATCTAATCCAACTAATAACCGAATTTGTACTTTAACCACTTTTGTATAGCCTAAGGAGCGAGCCTCTTTTGGATACTTAGGGGTCGCATCCTGTAAAATTGTATAGGAAATACCACTCGAACCGAGTGCGGTATAACTTCCATCACCATTAGCAGCGAATTGGTTATTACCCGATAATATATTATTCCCTTTACCACCTTGACTACTTTCTGAAGTTGATGAGGTGGTGGCAGAATGATTTTTAGCAGCTGAATTGGATGGTGTTTCTTTAGCTGTTTTTAGTGAGTCTTGCTGTGTTTTATGGCTTATTTTATTGGCAATAAGCTGATTTTCTGTGTTATTTCGAGTGTCATTGTTCAGTAATTTACTTTGTTTTTCTTGTTTTTTTCCTTGTACGGGCTGACTGATCTCCGGTTTTGTATTTACTTTAGTTTTCTGTGTGAGCAAAGGTGATTCAACTGTATTATCAACGGGAACATTGACAGGAGTTAATGAATTTTTAAGTTGGGTTTTTGAGGGTATTTTACTTTCATTAGGTTGAGACTTGCTAAGCGGCTTCAGTTGCGAAGCAGCTTCAGCCTTCGAAGGGGATTCTGATATAACTTCTTGTAATTGCGCTTGTCTCTTACTACTCTGCTCTCCTGAGCCCCCAGAGGAGCCCATTGGCCCCCCTAGAGATAGCGTTATCGTTTCCTCACCTTCGACCATAGGTACTGCCCTACCTGTTTGTAGGGCGATAAACATAATGGCAATGATATGGATAACGAGTGACAGTACTAAAGCAAGTTTATAGCGAAAAAACGGGTTTATAGTCACTGAAACATTTCCTGTTTAAATCAATAGGTGGCTTTGATACCTGCAAAAAATGAGCGCTCATTTCCAGGAATCAATGAGCCGTAGCCTGCAGTAACATAGTCGTAGTAGGTTTTATTCATTAAGTTAGTGACTCCACCATATAATTCAATGTGTTCAATCGGTGTGTAACGAACACTCAGGTCAATGAGCTCACGTGATTTAACAACGCCATCTTCTTCTTTATTGGCATCAGAAAGGAAGTTATTGTACGAACCATAATAGGTGTACTGAATATCTCCTGATAAATCCTCAGTAAAGTCGTATTTTACTTTTAGTTTAACGGAGTGCTCTGGCACTTTAGTTAAACCACTTTTCGTGTAATCAATGGTGTTTTTGCCGTTTTCTTCCAAGAATTGACGGCCATGGTTGTTATAATCAGAACGTCCTCTGAGCCATGAATATGATTCTTGGAAGGTGAAATCACCGAGCGTTTGCTGGAAGTCAACATCGGCTCCCCAGCGGCGAGTTTTCAACAAATTCATTGTCTTCGCATCATTGACACTAGTGAGATAAATGCGATTTAACTGATTATTCGTATTGGATGTCCAGAACGTGACATTAACAGTACTAAACGCTAATTTGTCTCTTAAACCAACCTCAAATAAGTCATATTTCTCATCTTCGGCTTTAGTCGGTGTGTAAATTTTTTCACCATTAACGACCGATTGGTCACTGATTTGCAAGCCATCAGGAAGGGTGTAGCCTCGTTCATATCGCCCATAAACTCGGCCTGTATCGCGATAAAGGTAAGCAAGAGAGAGTTCTGCAGCGGTATTCCAACGGTCTGAAGTACCTGATCCATTTACCGTACCGCTTTTATCAAATGACCATTCAGCCAATTCACGTCTTAGCCCTTGAGTAAAAACAAATTGGTCTGATTTCAGGCTGTTAAGGACATAAATTGCTTTTGTTGTTTTATCATAATCGAAATTATGAGGAACCCCATAATATCGTCCTTTGCTGTCTTTTTTATAGCTTCCAATATAATGAATAGAAGCCTTTTGTTTAGCGTAATCTACGCCCAAAAGTAGGTTACTATCATCAAGGTAGCCGATATCTAGTTTGATTTTTGTTCCGTGGCTTTTTTGATTAACTTTTTGTTCCCAGTTGGCATTATTAGTATAAAAACCATCAGTGTAGAAAACATCAGTAGCAAAATTGAGTTTATCCGTAAATGCATTTTGGTAACTTAAATTATAGCTATCGACCTCGCGGTCACCGGTCAAATAACCGCTGATTGTTTTTTTAATTAACTTACCATTTTCATCAATCCCAACAGTGACGGTTTTGTCTGGTGGAACGTAGTCTTTACCATACTTTTTGATATTACGTGATGTGAGCGTTTTTACGTACTGAGAACTTTCAGTGAGATGGCTTCCTCGCAACATCAGGCTTTGATCTGAAGTGAGATCCCATCTTCCACCTAATGAATAATATTCTGAATTACGGTAGGTATCTTTATAGTAAAGGTCACGATTTAGTTTACTGGCAGTGCCTAAAATTGAAAATTTATCATTAACCCGCGCCCCTAAATTAGCATTTAAACGGTGTCCTTCTGAGTTCCATTCAGATAAAACACTTGTTTTGGGATTAGCCATACTTCTCAGGTTAGAAGTGATATTAATGACTCCACCTGCAGTCCCTGAGCCGTAAATAACGCTTCCACCGCCAGGAATGATTTCAATACGCTCAAGTTGTTCAACGGGAATAATATCGTAGTTAGTGGTGTAAGGGTGATTTGCTAATGTGGTAATTGGAGCCCCATCAAGTAATACTTGTAGGTTACGTTGTGAGGTTTCAGCCCCTTGTCCCCGCAAGTCTATATTACCTTGCCCAGAGGTATCGACACTAATACCAGGAACGGATTTAAGCACATCAGAGATTGTGCGGTTGCCTTTACCTTGAATATCTTCTTTTGAAATAACAATAATTTGCTTGGTATCTCGTAAACGTTCTATTTCAACGTAGTCAGGTCGTGCATAACTATCTTGAAGCTCAATTGCATCGGTAGCATCTTGAGGCTGCGACGATTTAAGCTCTTTATTGGCTGCATGAGTGGTAAAAGAAAGTGTTGATAAAATAATGAAACAAATAAAATCTGGCTTAAATTTAACCATATTGTTTCCAACGGAGGAAATATTTTTCATTGGAGTCGGTTTGCCTTTTTTAATGATAATGCAAATGATAATCAATCTTATTATATTGTTATTGATTTCAAGATCAATTAATTTAAACCAATTTATTCTATGCCTAATTATTTGATTTAAGTGAAAATAAATTGTTGACTTAGGGGGGATATGTTACTGAGTGGATGGTCGCTTTTACGTCAGGATAGATATGAAAATAGTGATCGGGATGGTTCATTTACTCAGGTTGGATTCTTGTATTTAGCGATCTACTTCAAATTACTCACATTAATCTCAAATTTTTAATTTTCTCTGATTCCCAAAATCAAATAGTAACCCCCTTGAAATATAAGTATTTTTACCTATATAGAGTAAAGAGCGACCAAATCTAGCGGTTAAAATATTTTCCTATAGCGCCGATAAAGTTAAATATTGTCAGATTATCCCACCAAAAGAGAAATTCTATGCAGAAACTTCGAAATTACTCAATTCGCACTGTGGTCTTCGTATTGTTAAGTATTTTGTGTCTGATCTTGGGGGGAACGAATGTATACAGTGGTTGGTCACTATCACGGATTGCTGATGGAAACGATATTGATAGGCAATTAGTACAACAAATGACGGTGATCAGTCAGGGAAATGACCAATATTTTCGTTTTGTTACACGGTTAACCCGGGTAATGGAAAGTAAAAGTGAAGGAAAAACAGTGGACTATGGCCCTGTCAAAGAGGCGATGTCCAATATGGAAAAATATTTAGAGCAGATAAAATTGATTTCTCCTGGGCCAATGACTCCTGAAATTGCAGAGCAGGTAATTAGTAGTTGGCAAGCACTACTTGATGATGGGGTAAAGCCTCAATTAGCCCTTAGTATGGAAAGTGATGCCAATAAATATTTATCCCACGCCCATAATGTCACTCCCGCATTGAGCCGAGCTTTTGGTTCTTCAATTCAAAAATTCAACCAGACAGCAGAAGAGTTGATTAGCCAAGCTCGAAATCATGTTGATAACGTGATGAATATTACGCGAATGGTTATGATAATCACTGCAATATTAGGGATCTTCATGCTCATTTTTACTGATCGCTATATGGCAGAGATGATGCAAAAACCACTAGGTTTACTGAGACAGCATTTTATTGATATCGCAAAAGGTGATTTAAGCCATCCTGTACAGTCATTCGGAAATAGCTGTGTAGGAAAATTATTTCCAATACTTGAAGGGATGAGAAAAGATTTAAGTGAATCGGTCAATACAATCCGGCAAGGAAGTGACAATATTTATTTGGGGGCAAATGAAATCTCAAACGGTAATAGCGACCTTTCATCTCGAACAGAAGAGCAGGCCGCTGCGTTAGAAGAGACGGCAGCGAGCATGGAGGAAATTACAGCGGCAGTTCAATTGAATATGGAAAACACACTCCAAGCTAATCAACTAGTCGGTGAAGCGTTTGTGGTCGCTAATAAAGGGAATAGCATTGTTGATTCAGTTGTCGTTACTATGAGTGAAATCTCCCAAAGTTCACAAAAAATCGCAGATATCATCAACATGATTAACGATATCAGTTTCCAAACTAATATCTTAGCGCTCAATGCTTCTATCGAAGCGGCTCGTGCAGGTGTGCATGGGCGCGGTTTCATGGTGGTCGCTGCAGAGGTACGTAAGTTAGCGAGCCATAGTGCAGAAGCCGCGATGGAAATTGAACGGTTAATTGCAGACTCAGGAACTTGTGTACAAAAAGGAACTGGTTTGGTGAACGAGATGGGCAAAACGATGGAGCATATTTTACAAGGAATCAATGAGGTGACAGCAATTATGGCGCAAATCACTGTAGCTTCAGAAGAGCAGAGCAAAGGAATCGCCCAAGTTGGAGTCGCTATTACACAGATGGACGGTGTTACGCAGCAAAATGCCTCTTTAGTTGAGCAAGTGGCTACAGCAGCCAACTCATTAGCACAGCAAACTCAAGACCTACAACAAGCGGTTCAGAAGTTTAATCTATCTGCGGCTTGATAATAAAAAGCCCTCACTGCATGACAGTGAGGGCTCACAAAAATACGGCATTAACCGACTAGGATTAGTTCATGCCGTATTTTTTCAGTTTCTTACGCAGAGTGCCGCGGTTGATACCCATCATCAGGGCTGCACGGGTCTGGTTTCCACGGGTATATTGCATAACCATGTCCAACAAAGGCTGTTCTACTTCAGCCAATACCAGCTCATATAAATCATTAACATCTTGATTATTTAATTGAGCAAAATAGTTCTTCAGTGCTTGCTTAACTGAGTCACGTAACGGTTTTTGAGTTACTTGATCTTGTGAATTTACAGTAGCAACGGTTAGTACGTCAGAATTTACGCGTTGTTCGAACATAGTTCTGTCAGCTCTTATCTTTATTTACGCAAAAATTTTCAAAAAATGCTTCCAACACCTCCAGCTGTTCGCTGGCATCCTCAATGGTGTTGAATGAGCGCCGAAACTGGTCATCAGGTGCATGTTCTTTCAAGTACCAAGAAACATGTTTGCGCGCAATACGGGCTCCTTTGCCTTGACCATAAAAGTCGTGCAATTCCTGTACATGCGCTAGCATAATACGTTGTACCTCTGCCATAGGCATCGGTGGCAATATTTCACCTGTGTCCAGATAATGCTGGATTTCCCGGAAGATCCAGGGTCTTCCCTGAGCTGCTCGGCCTACCATCAAGGCATCCGCCCCTGTGTAGTCTAAAACAGCTCTGGCTTTTAGCGGGTCAGTAATGTCGCCATTGGCAATAACCGGAATGGTAACAGTCTGCTTAACTGCCCGAATATTGTCATATTCAGCTTCCCCATTAAACAGACAGGCTCTAGTTCTGCCATGAATAGTGAGAGCTTGAATGCCGCAATCTTCGGCCAATTTGGCAATCTCTATGCAGTTTCGCTCTTCAGGTGACCAGCCTGTGCGGATCTTAAGGGTAACTGGCACATCCACTGCTTTGACGACACCTTCAAGAATCGATTTCACGATTTCTGGGTAGCGTAGCAGTGCCGAGCCTGCAAGCTTACGATTCACTTTTTTAGCTGGACAGCCCATGTTGATATCGATGATTTGAGCGCCACTCTCAACGTTGATTTGAGCCGCGGCAGCCATTTCATCGGGATCATTGCCAGCTATTTGCACTGAACGAACCCCAAGTTCATCGCGATGAACCATTCTGAGTCTAGATTTGTCGGTCTTCCAAACTTGAGGATTAGAAGAAAGCATCTCTGATACTGTCATCCCAGCACCCATGTCATAACAGAGTGACCTAAACGGTTTATCTGTAATGCCTGCCATGGGGGCAGCAATAAGACAGTTTCTCAACTGATATTGTCCGATTCGCATAACTAAATGGGGGCCATACTGTGACTGCAAGGGCGCGTATATTACGCATTTTTTACGAGATATGAAAGGACAAACTTTGAGCAAACGGTTATTTATCACTAATTTTTTTATCTTGCATCTTTGCAATTATAAAATTAGTTATATTTAACAAATAGTTAAGTTGGTTCCATAACGATTTATTAAAATAACTGTTGTGCTGTTCAAATCTCGTGCAGAACAGATTATCGCCAGCCATTGAGCAATATTTGAGCTATAAGATAATCTATTCTGGCGTTGTTTTCAAAGAAATTATTCTCTGATTTTAATAAAAAAAATCACTAAAAATGCTTGACACCTGTAATCCGGCACCATTCTTCTTTTTCAGCGACAGGATCAATTTCAAAAGTTGAACGGTATGCATCCGCAACACTTTCCGCTTGGCTGGCGAGTACACCAGAAAGACCCAATAACCCACCCGGACGTGGTAGCACACTAATCATAGGGGCGAGTTCGCGTAATGGGCCAGCAAGGATGTTAGCAACCACGACATCGGCTTGTAAGTCATTAGGCTGGTCTTTAGGTAGATATAGGGATAAACGCTCTGAAACGCCATTACGTTGCGCGTTATCGCGGCTTGCGGTGATAGCTTGAGGGTCGATGTCGATCCCAATCGCATGAGCGGCACCTAATTTTAATGCAGCGATCGCTAAAATTCCAGATCCACAACCAAAGTCGATCACGGTTTTACCTTCGAGATCAAGGCCGTCTAACCATTGAAGACACAATGAGGTGGTTGGATGCGTGCCAGTACCAAAAGCGAGCCCAGGATCTAACATCACATTAACCGCAGTTGGATCGGGTACATCACGCCAGCTTGGGCAGATCCACAAACGATCCCCAAAGCGCATTGGATGAAAATTATCCATCCATTCTCTTTCCCAATCTTTGTCTTCTAATTGTTCGATTTTATGGAGAAAACCCGCACCCAGTAGAGGACTATTTTCTAGTTGAGCGACGACAAGTTTCATGTCGGTTTCTGCATCGTAGAGCCCGATAACATCGGTATCGCCCCAAAGACGCGTTTCCCCTGGAAGTGGCTCAAACACAGGGGTGTCATGGCTGTCTTGAAAAGTGACGGATACCGCCCCTGTTTCGATTAACGCATCGCCAAGGTTTTCAGCATCTTTTGCGGTTGAGTTTAGTCTTATTTGTATCCAAGGCATTGTTTTTTCTCTTCTAGAATGCTCGTCATACTTCGCGTCAATATTGAGAGCATTACATTTGTTAATTTACATTAGGTAACGCCAAATTCACCTATCAGTAGATAGGAATCAGTGAGTGCTAGTTACCTGTTCGTTTGCTGGTGATTGTACTGGACTTTTGCCAAAAAGATTACCGACAAAAAAGGCAATAAGACTAAAAATCAGTGATGGGACGATAGCGTGAAAGCCCATGATTTCAATTTTAAAACTTGCCAATATGGCATAACTGACGCCACCGACGACCATACCACTGATTGCACCTGTCCCATTGGCTTTTTCCCAGTAGAGTCCGAGGACTAATGGCCACAAGAAAACGGCTTCTAAACCACCAAAAGCCAGTAAATTCAGCCAGATAATCATCTGAGGCGGGTTCCATGCTGCAACTAAAAGCAACGCACCTAAGACCAAAGTGGAAAGGCTAGAGATCCGCGCAAGACGCTTTTCATTTTTGATTTGTGTTGGCACTGTGTTCAGATAGATATCTTTTACGATGGTAGCTGAGGATTGCAGCAGTTGTGCGTTGATCGTCGACATAATTGCAGCCATTGGTGCCGCTAAGAAGATCCCCGCAGCGAAAGGTGGCAGAACTTGTACCATCAAGGTCGGGATCACTTGGTCTGGGATCGTGAGGTCAGGTAAAATTGCACGACCGAGAGCGCCCGCGAAGTGCATACCAAACATCAGCACTGCCATGACGATAGTTCCCAAAATAATGCCGCGGTGAACCGCTTTACTGTCTTTATATGAAATACAACGAACTGCGGTGTGAGGTAAGCCTATCACCCCAAAACAGACCAAAACCCAAAATGAAGCTAAAAATGGCCCGCTTAAAATGTCATCTGCACCTTCAGGCGATACCAATTTCGGATCTATGCTATGCATTTTTTCTATTGCAGCGGGTAGACCACCGGCATGGTAAATAATCGCAACGAGTAGGATCACCGTGCCTAATAGCATCACTAGCCCTTGCAGCGCATCATTCAGGACACTGGCCCTAAAACCGCCAATTGCGGTGTAGAGTGCGATGGATACCCCAAAAATCATTAACCCGTAAGTATATGGAATACCTGCTGCTGTTTCTAATAAGCGTGCCCCACCAATAAACTGTACTGTCATGGCACCAAAAAAGGCAATGAGCAGGCTAACACTGGCAAACCACACTAAAAACCGGCTTTGGTAGCGTGCATACAGCATATCGTTGAGCGTAACAGCATTATAGCGACGTGCCAAAATAGCAAATTTTTTACCGAGTACGCCGAGAGAAAGCCAAATAGCAGGCAGTTGGATCATCGCCAATAGCACCCAACCTAGGCCATATTTATAGGCAGCTCCCGGCCCACCAATAAATGAACTCGCACTGATATAAGTTGCTGTGATGGTCATCGCAAGGACAAAGCCGCCCATTGAACGATTACCTAAAAAGTATTCATTTAAAAACTCGCCTTTTGTTCGTTTTTTATATGCATAAATGGATAGCAAAAAGACGAGAGTTAGGTAGCCGACGAGAGGCAGGAGAACTTCAATCTGCATCATTCTCCTCCAGAGAGATGTCTTTAAAAATCAGTTTAACCATCATAATGCAGAGCAAAATAAAAATGATGGGTAAGATGAGACAAGACCATTCAAACCACAGTGGTAGCCCTGTAACTCCAAGTGTATTGTCCGGCAGGTAAGCACTAATAACCCAGCCGACTAGATAGGCGATAGTCAAATAAAATGACCAGCGTGCTTCTTTATTTGATTGAAGAAAACGTTTATCCACCCGTTATTCCCCTTCATTCCCATAAAAAAATAATCAGCAATTGTACGATAATCCGTGGGCTGAGTGTGAAAAATAGCAGAAGAAAAGTGCAATAAAGCGTATTTAGCACAAAAAAATACCGTAACGCAGCGCGTTACGGTATCGATTAACGATGAGTTAAACAGGTTATCGCTGACTTATTCAGCAATACCCAGTTTTTTCTCTAAATAGTGGATGTTAGTTCCGCCTTTTTGGAAATTTTCATCGCTCATAATCATTTGGTGCAGTTCAATATTGGTTTTAATACCATCAACGATAAGTTCGTTTAACGCATTTTTCATACGAGAAATAGCGATTTCACGAGTTTCACCATAAGTAATTAATTTACCAATCATTGAGTCATAATACGGAGGAACAGTGTAGCCTGCGTAAATATGAGATTCCCAACGTACGCCAAAACCACCAGGAGAGTGGAAACGGGTGATTTTGCCCGGGCTTGGGATGAAGGTATTCGGGTCTTCTGCGTTGATACGGCATTCCACAGCATGACCATGCACCACGATATCTTCTTGTTTCACTGATAACGGTAACCCAGATGCAACACGCAGCTGCTCTTTAATCAAGTCTACACCAGTGATCATTTCAGTGACTGGGTGCTCAACTTGAATACGGGTATTCATTTCAATGAAGTAGAACTCACCGTTTTCAAATAAGAATTCGAAAGTACCTGCACCGCGATAACCGATTTCAATACACGCATTGGCACAGCGCTCACCGATATTGCGGCGAATTTCAGGTGTAATACCTGGAGCTGGTGCTTCTTCAACCACTTTTTGGTGGCGGCGCTGCATTGAACAGTCACGCTCAGCCAAGTAAACCGCATGGCCTTGGCCATCAGCCATGACTTGAATTTCAATATGACGTGGATTTTCAAGGAATTTTTCCATGTAAACCATATCATTATTAAAAGCGGATTTCGCTTCAGCACGCGTTAGGTTGATAGAAGATTCTAAATCTTTCTCATTACGTACCACACGCATACCACGACCACCACCACCACCAGATGCTTTGATGATGACAGGGAAGCCGATGCGTTTAGCGATGGCTTTATTTTTTTCAGTGTCGTTCCCTAATGGGCCATCAGAACCCGGAACGCAAGGTACACCGGCTTTTTTCATCGCGTTAATGGCAGAAACCTTATCACCCATTAGGCGGATGGTTTCAGCTTTTGGACCGATAAAAACAAAACCAGAGTTTTCAACTTGTTCTGCGAAATCTGCGTTTTCAGCCAAGAAACCATATCCTGGGTGAATCGCTTGCGCACCTGAAATTTCCGCTGCTGAGATAATTGCAGGGATATTTAAGTAACTTTTCGCTGATGCTGCTGGGCCGATACAGATTGTTTCATCAGCCAGTAACACGTGTTTTAGATCGCTATCTGCCGTAGAGTGAACCGCTACTGTTTTGATGCCAAGTTCTTTACAGGCACGCAAAATACGTAATGCGATTTCTCCACGGTTAGCAATAACAATTTTTTCCAGCATGGAAACGCCTCGTTATTCGATGACAACTAATGGCTCGTCAAATTCTACTGCATCACCGTTTTGCAACAGAATGGCTTTAACAACGCCTGCTTTATCTGCTTCGATTTGGTTCATCATTTTCATCGCTTCAACGATGCAAAGTGGATCACCAACGCTGACCGTTTGACCAACTTCGACAAATGGCTTCGCTTCTGGGCTTGGTGCGCGGTAGAAAGTACCGACCATTGGTGAGCGAACTTGGTGACCTGCAACTGCTGCTGGTGCAGCTGGCGCTACCATTGCTTCAGATGGTGCAACCGCATTAGCCAGAGCAGGTTGTTGTGCAACCGGTGCTGAGTAATACTGTTGAGGTGCAGCCATAACCTGAGCAGCAGGTGAAACGCGGCTGATACGTACTGACTCTTCCCCTTCAGAAATTTCCAGTTCAGAAATGCCAGACTCTTCGACCAGCTCGATCAGCTTTTTAATTTTACGAATATCCATGGATATGATTCCGTACTCTTATATTTGGATTGAATTAATTAGGCGCAGACGGTTAACCGCTGCCTGTAAAGCAAAACTATAACCATCAGCACCTAGACCACAAATTACACCGATAGCTTTATCGGAGAAATAAGAATGTTGGCGAAATGATTCCCTAGCATGCACATTAGACAGGTGGATCTCGATAAACGGGATACTCACCGCGAGTAATGCATCACGTAGTGCAACACTGGTATGTGTGAATGCAGCCGGATTGATGAGAATAAAATCAACATCATGACGTGCAGCATGAATTTTATCGATGAGTTCAAATTCTGCGTTTGACTGAAAATGACTCAGTTTTACTCCTAGCTGGTTTGCCTCTGCCTCGAGCTTGGATACAATATCAGCAAGAGTTTGGTTGCCGTATTTATCAGGTTCCCGTGTACCTAGCAGGTTTAGGTTTGGCCCATTCAAGAGTAAAATGTGAATATCTTCTGCCATTATGCTGCTAACTCCGACGATATTATCAATAGCCCGACAACATAACGCGATGCTAAGCGTTTGTCATCTTTTATCATAAAAATAAATGGATTTTCTACTGACAAAGTCCGTCATTATAATTATTTCGTGACATATAGCAGCAAAATACTGGTCTTATCAGAGAAATTACCCGAATTTATTTTTGAAAATGTGCGGTAATCCCTATTTAGGCGGGAGTACCGCAATAAATGCGTTACTCAGCTCGTAGGTTAACTAGCGTACGCCCAGTGACTTCATTTTTTAAGAGTTTTTTTGCATATTCGACACAATCTTCTAATTTAATCTCATTGCTGACTTGCTCATAGAAAGCAGCGGGGAGAGTATCCGCAAGGCGCTGCCATACTTTAGCGCGATTTGCAGCAGGGTAGTAGACAGAATCCACACCTTGTAGGCGGACATTACGTAAAATGAATGGCATGACGCTAGTTGGTAAGTCGAAGCCACCAGCTAAACCGCAGGCAGCAACAGTACCATTATAGTGCGTTTGTGCAAGAAGATTGGCGAGTAATTCGCCACCTACAGTATCAATCGCCCCAGCCCATAACTGTTTGTCTAATGGCTTAGCAGGGTGAGTGAAATCACTGCGAGGTAATACTCTCTTAGCGCCTAAACTTTGCAGGTAACCGCTGTTTTCTTCTCGACCTGAAATCGCGACAACCTCATAACCCAGTAAAGACAGTAATTGCACGGCAGTACTACCAACACCACCGCTAGCGCCACTTACGATGACTTCGCCTTTATCAGGTGTCACGCCTGCCTCTTCTAAGGCGTTTACGCAGAGCATAGCGGTAAAGCCAGCAGTGCCAATAACCATCGCTTGCTTTAAGGATAAATTCTCTGGAAGAGGCGTTAAATATTTAGCCGGAACCCTTGCTTGAGACGCTAAACCTCCCCAATGCGTTTCGCCCACCCCCCATCCTGTCAGTAGCACATGTTGGCCAATTTGGAAGCGGGGGTCTTCACTGTGGTGGATCACGCCTGAAAAATCGATACCAGGTACCATCGGATATTGGCGAACAACCCCTGCCTTTCCACAAATGGCTAACCCATCTTTATAATTGAGTGTGGACCAATGAATATCGACTATAATATCACCGGCCGGGAGCATTTCTGTCGTTAGAGGTTGAATGCCAGAGATAATTTTATCTTCCGATTGTTGCAGGACCAGAGCTTTCATCTTTCACTCCTAGTAAAATGATTAAATATGTATTTAAAAATGCCTAAAATTTGCGGGTAATTCATTGACGTAGTGACAGTGTTTAAGCTATTAATATTGTAATTAATTTGTAAAAAATCATTTTTTTCTGGCATAAATAGGCTTTTATCATGCAAAATATCGCATCTCGACGGATTCATTTTGCGTATTGACATAAATTTGCCGCGTTTTTGGTAGATAATAGAGCGAACACCCAGCGAATTCACCCAATTTGTATTGGAAATAGCCAGTGTGTAGCAATAATAAAAAGAACTAAAGAATATTTGAACTTGTTGCCCCAATAACTTGTCACACTGGGAAGAAAAAGATGGAGTATATAACAACCAAAGAGTAGATGTTTTTCTGTATAATTTTATCCTGTAGGTAAAGAATACAATTAATATCTATTTTTGGGGTTTTTATCTGCTTCGTTTACATAAGAAGCATGTACAGTACGGTACGTGAAAAATAGATGAATTAACCATATTTATAGAAGCAGCTCATTAACGCCTTGAGGCAGCTTCAAGTGGTTGGTAGAGTAGACGGGTTTAAATTCGTCCCCAGCTTGCAGGATAACTCTTTCGTTATGTTTAAAAAATTTCGTGGCATGTTTTCTAATGACCTGTCTATTGACTTGGGTACGGCCAATACCCTTATTTATGTCAAAGGACAAGGCGTAAAATTAAATGAACCCTCTGTAGTTGCTATTCGTCAAGACCGCTCTGGATCGCCAAAAAGCGTTGCTGCAGTCGGTGGTGAAGCGAAGCAGATGCTGGGACGTACACCAGGCAATATTTCGGCAATCAGGCCAATGAAAGACGGTGTTATTGCTGACTTTTTCTTGACTGAAAAAATGTTACAGCACTTCATCAAACAAGTTCATAGTAATAGTTTTTTACGCCCAAGTCCGCGTGTCCTTGTTTGTGTGCCTGTTGGTGCGACACAAGTTGAACGTAAAGCCATTCGTGAATCTGCGTTAAGTGCGGGGGCGCGTGAAGTCTTCTTAATTGAAGAACCGATGGCTGCCGCTATTGGTGCTGGGTTACCTGTATCAGAAGCAACAGGCTCAATGGTTGTTGATATCGGTGGTGGTACAACAGAAGTCGCTGTTATTTCTTTAAATGGCGTTGTTTACTCTTCTTCGGTACGTATTGGTGGTGACCGTTTCGATGAGTCTATCATTAACTATGTACGCCGTAATTATGGCTCACTAATAGGTGAAGCGACAGCAGAACGCATTAAACATGGAATTGGTTCTGCATTCCCAACCGACGAAGTTTACGAGATTGAAGTTCGCGGTCGTAACCTTGCAGAAGGTGTGCCTCGCGGATTTAAAATGAATTCCAATGAAATTTTAGAGGCATTGCAAGAACCTCTAACAGGAATTGTCAGCGCAGTAATGCTAGCACTTGAACAGTGTCCTCCTGAACTGGCCTCAGATATCTCAGAACGCGGTATGGTCTTAACGGGTGGTGGCGCGCTTCTTCGTAATTTAGATCGCTTATTGATGGAAGAAACGGGTATTCCGGTTATCGTTGCAGAAGATCCACTAACTTGTGTCGCGCGTGGCGGCGGTAAAGCGTTAGAAATGATTGATATGCACGGTGGCGACCTGTTTAGCGAAGACTAAATGGCCTTTTAGAAACAGTTGGGGAAGGTTCTCCAACTGTTTTGACTATTTTTTGTTCCTCTGACATTAGCGAAACTTAGCCACACATGAAGCCAATTTTTAGGCGAGGTCCATCCCTACAGTTACGCATATTTTTTGCGGTAATCATTGCACTTGTACTGGTGGTGATTGACCATCGTTTTGAGCCTTTCAATAAAGTCCGTAACTACTTAGACACGGCGGTTAGCCCATTCTATTTTTTAGCGAATGGCCCACGCCAATTTCTAGATAATATTTCCGAAAGTTTCTCTTCAAGAGAACAACTGCAATTCGAAAATAAAGCCTTACGCCAAGAGCTATTACTGAAAAAAGCGGACAACTTGCTTTTAGAGCAACTTAAGCAGGAAAATGCACGCTTAAGGGAGTTACTTGGCTCGCCACTTCGTCAAGATGAACACATGATGGTAACGCAGGTTATTTCAGGGGCAAACACGCCATATCGTGACCAAGTAGTTATAGATAAAGGCAGTAATGAAGGCGTTTATGAAGGGCAACCCGTTATTAGTGATAAAGGCGTTGTTGGCCAAGTGGTTGGGGTAAGTAACTTTAATAGCCGTGTCCTGCTAATTTGTGACACTACTCATGCATTGCCTGTGCAAGTATTACGTAATGATGTTCGTGTGATTGCAGCCGGTTCCGGATGTGCTGATGATATCCAATTAGAACCGTTACCTGAAAATACCGATATTCGTGTTGGTGACGTCCTTGTCACGTCAGGGTTAGGGGGGCGTTTCCCTGAAGGTTATCCAGTAGGGGTGGTCTCTGCCGTAAAACATGACACACAACGAGCGTATACCATCATTAGCGCGAAGCCGAGCGCCGAATTACAGCGTTTACGTTATCTTTTGTTATTATGGGGAAATGATAACGACCCTAAAACGCCACTACAGCCTTCGGAAGTTTATCGTGCAGCAAATGAACGCTTAATGAAAGTATTGCCACAAGTATTGCCTAACCCGAATGAAATTCAGGGGCCTCCATTGCCACCCTCAATGGCTCCGACGTCACAACCATAAGTTGAGGAAACACAGTATGGTTATGGGCAAGAGAGTAAATTAGCATGGATGAGTATCGTGGAAATGGCCGTGCCATCATTTGGTTATCGTTTTTCATTGCGTTGATATTGCAAGTCATGCCTTGGCCGGAGCAACTCAGCTTTTACCGGCCATCATGGCTTCTGTTGATTCTCACTTATTGGGTGATGGCGCTACCACACCGTGTGAGTGTTGGCACGAGCTTTATCTTAGGGATTATCGTTGATTCCATTCAGGGTTCAGCACTGGGGGTACATGCCCTCTCTTTTAGCATTATTTGCTATCTCGTCTCTTATAAGCACCAGTTGTTGCGCAACATGGCGCTGTGGCAGCAAGCACTGGTGATTATGTTGCTTACTATCATTCAGGATCTTGCTGTTTTTTGGGCTGAATTTCTATCATCACAAGTATTATTCCATCCGCAAGTATTTTGGAATAGCGTAGTGAATGGTATTCTATGGCCATGGCTATTTTTGCTTTTACGTAAAATTCGCCGGCAATTTTCAGTATGTTAGGATGTTAGTTGTCGGTCTGACTGGGAATACAGTTTATGTGTTTAATTTATCTTGCGTCTGGCTCACCCCGTCGACGTGAACTTGTTCAGCAACTTAATTATACCTTTGAAATCTTGCGTCCAGAGGTAGAAGAACAGTGGCAGGAAGGGGAGACACCTCAAGACTATGTGCAACGTCTTGCACGAGATAAATCTTTAGCCGGTGTTGCGATAGCACCCGATAATCAACCTGTTTTGGGTGCGGATACTATCGTTGTTCTTGCAGGCAAAATTTTGGAAAAACCGCGAGATGGCCAGCATGCAGAAGAGATGCTAAGTGCGTTATCGGGAAAAACTCATCAAGTGATGACGGCTATTGCCTTATCCAACCGTCAACAGACGATACAGTCACTAATTGTGACAGATGTGACATTCCGCGAGTTATCTTTACTCGAAATACGGGATTATATACAGTCAGGAGAACCAATGGATAAGGCTGGCGCTTATGGAATTCAAGGCATTGGTGGGCGTTTTATACGTAAAATCAATGGCAGCTACCATGGGGTTGTTGGTTTACCACTGGTTGAAACAGACGAGCTAATTCAGCGATTTTTAGCGTTAAGTGATGGTAAGGGGAAGTCATGACTGCGGAACTATTAGTGAACATTACACCATCTGAAACGCGCGTTGCTTATATTGATGGTGGGATATTACAAGAAATTCATGTTGAGCGAGAAGCAAAAAGAGGATTAGTAGGGAATATTTACAAAGGCCGCGTGAGCCGTGTCTTACCGGGGATGCAGGCGGCCTTTGTTGATATTGGTCTAGATAAAGCGGCCTTTTTGCATGCTTCGGATATTATGCCCCATACGGAATGCATTGCGGGTGACGAACAAAAGAACTTTCATGTTAGGGACATCGCTGAGCTCGTTAAGCAAGGACAAGACTTAATCGTTCAAGTCGTTAAGGACCCCCTTGGCACCAAAGGCGCTCGCCTTACTACAGATATAACTCTCCCTTCTCGTTATTTGGTCTTTATGCCAGGGGCTTCCCATGTGGGCGTTTCTCAACGTATTGAAAGTGAAGTTGAAAGAGAACGCCTAAAAGAGTGTGTTTCACAGTATTGTGATGAAAATGGTGGTTTTATCATCCGTACGGCAGCCGAAGGGGTCGGAGAGGAGGAAGTTAAACAGGATGCGGCCTTCTTAAAGCGCCTGTGGGCGAAAGTGATTGAACGAAAAAAACGTAATGTGACTCGCACAAAAATCTATGGTGAATTAGCGCTTGCTTACCGCATTATCCGTGATTTTGCTGGTGCTCATCTTGATCGTATTCGTGTTGACTCCCGTTTGACTTATACTCAATTGCAAGAGTTTATCGAAGAGTATGTGCCAGAAATGACAGCTAAGCTCGAACTTTATCAAGGTAATCAGCCAATATTTGACTTGTTTGACGTTGAAAACGAAATTCAGCGAGCAATGGATCGAAAAGTAGAGCTAAAATCAGGTGGTTATTTGATTATCGACCAAACTGAAGCCATGACGACGATTGATATCAATACTGGGGCATTTGTTGGTCATCGTAATCTTGAAGAAACCATCTTCAATACTAATATCGAAGCGACTCAAGCAATAGCAAGGCAACTGCGTTTACGTAATTTAGGCGGTATTATTATTATTGACTTTATCGACATGGTTGACCCAGAACATCGTCGCCGTGTGCTAGCATCATTAGAACAGGCATTGAGTAAAGATAAAGTCAAAACCACCATTAATGGTTTTTCACAGCTAGGCTTAGTTGAAATGACGCGTAAGCGCACAAGAGAAAGCCTAGAACATGTGTTATGTGATGACTGCCCAACTTGCCAAGGGCGTGGAACCGTCAAGTCGGTAGAAACAGTTTGTTATGAAATTTTACGTGAAATAGTTCGCGTTCACCGTACTATCGATGCAGATAGGTTCTTAGTTTATGCATCCCAAGCGGTGGTTGATGTTCTTAAAGGGGATGAATCACATGCCCTTGCAGAAGTTGAAATCTTTGTTGGGAAGCAAGTTAAAGTTCAGACTGAACCTCTTTACAGTCAGGAACGTTTTGATGTCGTAATGATGTAATAAGGAGATTTGAGTGAGACGACTGCCACGTGTAGCACTGGTGACGACTGCGGTTATATTATTACTGTGCGCATTAGTGCTGTCAGGGCTGCGTTTTCTTCTGCCAAATATTGACAACTATCGACAGGATCTGGTCGATTATGTTGAAAAAAAGACCGATGTATCTGTACAAATTGGTAAAATCGAAGGGGCTTGGCAATCTTTTGGCCCTGTACTGACGTTATCCGATGTCGCTTTACAGAGTAAAACTACGGATGTCACCGCGAATGCCATTACGGTTGAATTAGATATCTGGAGCTCATTATTTTCTCTACGCTGGCGCTTTCGTGATTTAACTTTTTATCAGTTAAATGTTGATTATAAAGTTCCTTTAAGCCTTGGAGACTCCGCGGAAGGCGAGTCTTTAGATAGCATTGAAGAGCTATTTTTACGGCAATTCGACCACTTTATATTAAAAGAAAGCCAATTAACCTTTCTCACACCTTCTGAACAAAAAACAACACTGATTTTACCTGAGCTTTCATGGCTTAATGATAATGAACGGCATCGTGCTCAAGGTTTTGTGAGTCTTGAGACCATTAATAAGCAGCATGGCTATCTGCAAGTAAAGCTTGATGTGTCAGATAAAAATGGCGTGTTAAGTGATGGGGTTTTTTATCTGCAAGCGGATAATATTGATATGCAGCCATGGCTTAGCCGCTGGCTGCGTGATAATACTTCATTGCGGGATGCCAATTTTAGCCTGTCTTCTTGGGTAACCCTGAGAAATAATCAAATTGATAATGGCCTTATTCAACTACGACAAGGCGAAGCTAACTGGGGAACAGGCGAATTAGCCCAAAACTTACAAGTTAATGATTTGCTTTTGCGAATGAAAAGGCAGGGGAATGGGTGGTTATTTAACATTCCTGAGCTTGATACCTTGAAAACCAATGAGGTTATCTGGCCGCAAGGGAGCGTTTCTGTATTGTATTTGCCTGCCAGCAAAAAATATCAAGATAATGACCATTGGCGCATCCGTGCTAAAGATATTGAACTCGAACGTTTAAGCGAAGTTTTACCCACATTTTCTTTTTTGACACCTGATATGGTACAGGATTGGCAACATCGTCAACCAACTGGTGTCGTGAGTGAATTTGCCCTTGATATCACGCAAAACATGCCTGAAAACGTACAAATCAACATGGATTGGCAAAATGTCAGCTGGAAAAAATGGAAAGAGTTGCCTTCAGTCAATCACTTTTCGGGTGCTTTAATTGGTGGCATGCAAAGTGGTAGTGCCACAGTTAGCTTACAAGATAGTGAAGTGGACTATCGCGATGAATTTAAGGCTCCTTTTTCAATAAAGACGGCAACAGGCCAGTTCCATTGGGTAAATAATGACAGTGAGTTTAAACTGTGGAGCCCATCATTAGGGGTACAAGCTCAGTCTCTTTGGGCTAATGGTGAGTTTCATTACGCAAAAGCGAAAAAAGGAAATTATGCCGATCTCTCCATTCTTGCCGGAATTCGTTTAGATGATGCAGGGGATGCGTGGCGTTATTTTCCACAAAAATTAATGGGACAAGATGTGGCGGATTACCTGACGAAAGCCATTATCGCAGGTAGTGTAGATAATGCGACGTTAGTCTACAAAGGTGATCCAGCTCATTTCCCATACGATAACAATGATGGGCAATTCCAGGTTTATGTCCCTCTGCGTAATGCGACATTCGAATATGACAGTGAATGGCCTGCATTATTGAACTTAGATATGGATTTAGACTTTAGGCGTGCAGGGCTATTTATGCATGCACCAACGGTGAAACTGGCGGATGCCACAGCAACCAACCTTGATGCCAACATCCCTGATTACACTAAAGAAATGCTGTATATCAATGCAGATATCAGTGGAACTGGAAAACAAATCCAGCAATATTTTGTGCATACCCCGATGAACCACTCAATTGGCGATACGCTTGAAGAGTTACAAATTGGGGGGACTGTTAATGGCCAGTTAGGGTTATCTATTCCACTGGTGGCGGGTAAGGATGTTGTTGCCAAAGGAAAGGTCAATCTCAATAAAAATGATTTATATATTCAGCCAATTGATAGCACTATTTCTGCTTTAACGGGCAGCTTTGAGTTTAACAATGGAGATTTACGCGGTGAAAACCTGCGTGGACACTGGTTTGAACAGCCGATTACTGTCGATTTCACCACCACTGACCAAGCAAAAAATTATTTAGTGGATGTGAATATTAACGGAAACTGGGCGGTGAATAAGCTGGCAATGTTACCTGCTGAGATTAAACAAAAATTATCAGGAACCACTGACTGGAAAAGCCAAGTTGCCATCACCATTCCGAATACGACAAAAGAACCTGTTGGCTTGCAAATCGATGTTACGGCAGGGTTAAAACAACTGAGAAGCCAACTACCTGCTATTGATAACGCTTTGTTAGCAGAGCTTGGGCAAATTAATGTTCAAGCAAAAGGGACGACAGAACAATTGGTGGTTAGTGGTGATATTGGTAAGCGCATTGGTTTTAATACCCAATGGGGGTTGAGTGACAAGCCACTGAGTTTATTAAAAGCCCATATCGCTCAATGGCGTAATGTTATCCCTGAACTCCCAAAAAACTCAGCTTTTATTGTTGATTTGCCAGCGATTACCGATATGAACTGGGAGAAATTGGCCGGGTTACTAGTGTCATCCCATAGTCGCGAAGGTGGTATGAATATTGGCTTGCCGGATATGCTACAGGTCAATATTCCATCAATCTACCTCGCTGGGCAGCAATGGAACGCAGTAAACTTTTCTTATGATTTACAACGGGCTGAGCAATTGGTCAGTATCAACAGTGAAAACCTAAAAGGCTCGTTACAAATCTTTGCTTCACAGCCTTGGCAGGTTGCTATTGATTATTTGTATTACAATCCTAGTACTTCCTCTAGTGCTCAAATCAATGACCTTGCCACGACGCAATTTGATTTTAGCCAATGGCCACAATTGCAGTTTTACTGTAAAGAGTGTTGGGTTGCTGGGCAGAAATTGGGTGAAATTAGTGCGAATATCCAACCTAAAGGGACGTTATTGCAACTGACGGATGGCACGCTAGATAACAGTGTTACGAAATTAACGCTAGATGCTATTTGGAATAGCGAAAAAGGCAATAAAACGCAAATTGCAGGTTCATTGACCGGCGAAGCTTTTGACGAAACAGCGGCGTATTTTGGTATATTGGTTCCTATTACCCAATCACCTTATACTATTGAATTTGATTTAGATTGGGCTAATTTGCCTTGGTCACCAGATATTGCCTCTTTAAATGGTAAAATGTCTGCGAAATTGGGTAAAGGAGCGATTGCACAAATGGGCGGCGGTCGTGCAGGGCAAATATTGCGTCTAGTTAGCTTTGATGCGCTGTTACGTAAACTACGATTTGATTTTAGCGATACATTTAGTGATGACTTTGATTTTGATTCCATTAAAGGTGATGCGACCATTAAAAATGGTGTACTGGTTTCGAAAAATACCTATGTTGATGGTTTAGTTGCCGATATTGCTTTTAATGGTCAAATTGACCTTGTTAAACGCCAAATTAATGTTGAAGCCGTCATTACACCGGAAATATCTGCTACAGTAGGAGTAGCAACCGCGTTTGTGGTAAACCCATTTGCAGGCGCTGCCGTATTTGCGGCAACGAAAGTGCTCGGTCCACTATGGAGTAAAGTTTCCGTTATTCGTTACCGAGTAACAGGTAGCTTGGACGAGCCGAAAATTGATGAAGTATTACGTCAACTGAAGGAGACTCAAGAGTAATGAAAAATGGCAACGTTGCACTTTTGCAGTTATGTAGCGGAAATAATACTAAACACAATTTGGCGCAAATCGAACAACAGATCAAACAGTTACCAGAAACTGTTGAGTTAGTACTGACACCTGAAAACGCATTGTTATTTGCAGATGCTGCGACCTATCGTAAACAAGCGGAAGAGCAGGGGAAAGGCCCTTTGCAAAAAGCGATCAGCGCAATGGCTAAACGTTATCATGTTTGGATTTTAATTGGCTCAATGCCAATGATTAGCCGTGAAGATCCCGAACGTATTACAAGTAGTAGCTTGTTGTTTGATGCCGAAGGAAATATTAAAGCACGCTACGATAAAATTCATATGTTTGATGTCAATATCGAAGATGAACAAGGCACTTATAACGAGTCGGTGATCTATCAGCGTGGTGAACATATTACTGTTGTTGATACGCCAGTGGGTCGCCTTGGCATGACGATTTGCTATGATTTACGCTTTCCTGGTTTATTCCAAGCATTACGTGAGCAAGGTGCAGAAATTATCTCTGTACCAGCGGCATTTACTCGTTACACCGGTCAAGCACATTGGGAGCCGTTATTACGTGCCCGTGCGATAGAAAACCAATGCTATATTTTAGCGCCTGCTCAAGTCGGTGTGCACGGCACACGTCGCACGTGGGGGCATAGCCTTGCAGTTGATGGGTGGGGTAAAGTGATGAAAAAGAACGTGGATGCAGTCGCTTCTACGGTGCTGAATATTAAAACAGACAGCTTGAGTGTCATGCGCGAGCAAATAAAAGTGGTGAAACACAATCGTTTTAGACCGCAATTGACATCATTGATTAAAAAAGAAACCAAAGAGTAACGAATATGAGTTTAGTTTCTGTCAGCGAACATTTGCTGGCCGCCAACCGCCTTGGGCAAGAAAATCTGTATGACATTTTAGGTTTGTTATCTGAGCGCCATCTGGATTATGCGGATCTGTTCTTTCAATCGAGCTTCCATGAGTCGTGGGTGCTTGAAGATAGGATCATCAAAGATGGCTCTTACAATATCGACCAAGGTGTTGGTGTGAGAGCTGTCAGTGGTGAAAAAACGGGTTTTGCTTATGCAGACCAAATTTCACTACACGCGCTGACACAAAGTGCTACCGCTGCACGCAGCATTGTGAATGAGCAAGGCTCTGGTAAATCACAAATTTTAACTAACGTTGAATATAAAAAACTGTATTCAGTGGCAGATCCACTGCAAAGCTTATCGCGGGAACAAAAAATTGATTTGCTGCACCGTGTTGACCAAGTTGCACGCGCGGAAGACCCACGTGTCATTGAGGTCAATGCCAGTTTAACCGGTGTTTATGAGCAAGTGTTAGTCGCTGCAACAGATGGCACTTTGGCGGCAGATATTCGTCCGTTAGTGCGTTTGTCAGTCAGCGTACTGGTGGAACATGACGGTAAGCGCGAACGCGGTGCAAGTGGCGGTGGTGGTCGTTATGGTTATGAATATTTCTTGGAAATTCACCAAGGGCAAGTGGTTGCTGAACAATATGCACGCGAAGCGGTGCGTATGGCACTGGTGAACCTGTCTGCGGTTGCGGCTCCTGCGGGAATGATGCCTGTTGTGCTGGGTGCCGGTTGGCCTGGGGTTCTATTACATGAAGCGGTGGGGCATGGTTTAGAGGGGGACTTCAACCGTCGCGGCACTTCTGTTTTTTCTGGCCAAATTGGTGAACAAGTGGCATCACCACTGTGTACCGTCGTGGATGATGGCACAATCGCGGGCCGTCGTGGCTCTCTCGCTATTGATGACGAAGGGGTACCTGGTCAGTATAACGTCCTAATAGAAAATGGTATTTTACGTAATTATATTCAAGATAAACTGAATGCACGCCTGATGGGAGTTAATCCAACAGGTAATGCACGCCGTGAATCTTATGCGCACTTACCTATGCCGCGTATGACCAATACCTACATGTTAGCAGGTACATCAACGCCAGAAGAAATTATTGCGAGTGTGGATAAAGGCATTTATGCACCAAACTTTGGTGGTGGTCAGGTAGATATCACCTCAGGTAAATTTGTATTTTCAACATCAGAAGCTTACCTGATTGAAAAGGGTAAGATTACTTCTCCTGTGAAGGGAGCGACGTTAATTGGCTCGGGTGTTGAAGCTATGCAGCAGATTTCAATGGTTGGTAATGACTTAGCGCTAGATAAAGGCGTTGGTGTTTGTGGTAAAGAAGGCCAAAGTGTTCCTGTTGGTGTAGGCCAACCTACATTAAAACTGGACAAACTGACCGTTGGCGGTACCGCATAATCGTTTATGGCGATATAAACTAGGCTCTGCTCGCCCTGGTGACAATTTCTTGTCGGTGTTGTGACTAGGGCGATTGTGTGCCTGCAAAGCACAAAACAACTGAGGTGTTATGAATAAACGTTTTTTACCTGTCGTATTGATGGCTATTTTGATTGTGATTAGCCTTTATTTCAATGGTGGAGATAAAACACCATCTGAACCATCCATTAATCAAAGCAATCCACCTTCTCGTGAAGCGATAACACCAAAAGAAACACCACAACCGATTGATAAGCTAACTGCACAAGACAACGTGGTTAGTTTTATGGAAAAATATCAAAAACTTCCAGCTTTCTATATGACGAAGAAACAAGCCCGTGAAGCCGGATGGGATGCGAAAAAAGGTAATCTTTGCGATGTGTTACCTGGAAGAGCAATTGGCGGAGACCGTTTTTCTAACCGTGAAAAAAGTTTGCCAATTGCACAAGGGCGTCAGTGGTTTGAAGCAGATATCAATTATCGCTGTGGTCATCGCGGGGCAGACCGTTTGCTGTACTCATCGGATGGGATGATTTTTGTGACTCATGACCACTATAAGAGCTTTACTCAAGTCAACTAAAGGAAAATCATAATGAGCAAACAGGTGAGCTTTGATTTCAGACATATAAACTCATTGAATGATTTTTATGATCAATTTGCTCAACAATTTTCCCTTCCTGATTGGTTTGGCTATAATCTTGATGCCCTGTGGGACATGGTTTCCGCTGCCATTGAGTTGCCTGTAACCATCACGTTTTCACATATGACAGCCGAACAACGTATAAAATTCGCAGATGTTATTGATGTGATGAATGACGCACAAGATATGTGGGAAGAAGAGTTCGTTTTTGCTTTAGATATAACAAAAAGCTCTAACTAATATTCCTATCACTCATGGTAAAGTCTAAATAAGATAACTGAGCTGATAGGGGTCTTTAGGATGAATAACGTTACCTGCACTGCATTTCCGCTAAAAGAAAAAAAATTCCTTATTGTTCACGGCTATACGGCATCCCCGGATAAAAATTGGTTTCCATGGTTGAAATCAGAGCTTGAAGCCTTAGGCGCTTTTGTTAACGTCCCCACCATGCCTGATTCTTTAACTCCCGACCCTAAAAGGTGGCAGCAGCGCTTACAACACTTACCTTTTGATATTGATGAAAATACGGTTTTGATTGGTCATAGCTTAGGTTGCATTACCGCATTACGATTTTTGCAAAATACGAGGCAATCGGTAGCGGGTTATGTATTGGTATCAGGGTTTGATGAAACGCAAGAAACATTGCCAGAATTACAGCATCACACCCTTGAGCCATTGAATTATGATGAACTCATACAGATAGCAAATAATCGAATATCGATTATATCAACCAATGATGAAATTGTGTCACCAAGGTCTTCGAAAGCATTGGCAGAGGCTTTAAAAACACAGGTTATTATTGAAGAATCTGCCGGGCATTTCCTTGATAGAGAAGGCTATACTGAGTTCAAAACACTACTTGATACAATCAAAGCGCATTTTAGCTAGTTATGGCTGGTAAGAATACTAGGCACACTGGCTTTGAGTATTTCAATCAACTCTGGGTCCATATATGGATAGTCATCAGGGATATCCAGAACATGAAGCGGTTTGTATTCCAAAAGGCGGGAAAAATCTGCTTTTAAGCGGTTTTTATGTTTTTGCTCCATCACAAAGATGACATCAGCCCAACGAATTAAGTCTGCATTGACGGGGCGTTGTGCATTACGGCTCGTTCCCGCTGAACGGGTGACCCAACTTTCATGGTTGCGCCAGATCTGCTCAGCGGTTGGACTACGCCATTGGTTTTTACTGCAGATGAATAAAATATTCACGAGTTGTTGTGTATCTCTTCAAGGCTAATACGGGCAAGTTGTATGTTACTTACTTGCGGGTATGCCATACCTAATTGGGCTGCACGGATCATTTTTTCGCTTCGACCGTACATCTGTTTCCAGTTTTTTTCAGGTATATAGCAGTCAACTAGGCGTGAATTTAGTTGATCGCGGGATTTATTGATACGAGCTTTGGCTCTGCGCCATGCTCTATTTCGGGTATTATCCATATCTTCCTCATTATTTATCGGGGTTCAGCAGCCGCGATAATACGGGTCAGAGTATGACTAACAATGGCATGATAAGTTGTTTCGGCAGCGCTATCAACACGCTATTAGGTTTTTCAGATTAATGCTTAATTTACCAAGAAAAATCCCCTAGCCGTAGCGTAGGGGATTATCGATTAAGCCATTTCAGACAGATCTTTCAAATATTGAAAAATTTGGCGATAGGCTTTTGGCGGTTTATTGCCTTCACGCTCTTTTTTTGCATTACGCACTAATGCACGCAATTGTTGCCTGTCTGTTTGTGGGAACAGGGCAACCACGTCTTCAATGACCTCATCACCGCCATCTAATAAACGGGTACGTAAGTCTTCCAGCTTATGTAAAATGACTACTTGCTGGTTGTGACGGTTTTTAAGCTTATCCAGAGCCTCTGTAATCGGCTCAACCTCACGTGAACGTAATAACTTACCAATCAATTGTAATTGGCGACGGCGGCCTTCACGTTTGATTTTTTGGGCAAGTTCAATAGCTTCAAGTAATTGAGTATCTAACGGAATACGTTCTAATTCACTTTTACTTAAATCAACGAGCTCAGCCCCTAATTTTTTGAGGATCTCAGCATCGCGCTTAATTTCGCTTTTACTGACCCAAATGATTTCCTCGTCTTCTTCGTCTTGCGGCGCTGGGATATCATCCAGCCAGTCATCAGGCTGTTTGGCCATATCGATTTTCCTTTTTACCGAACACAGTCGTTTAATTACGCGTAATTAATATGATTTACTGTGTTGTGAGTGTTAACATTCATCTATTATATATTGTAACTGGGAAAACCCCTCTATGACTACCTAGCATTTACGTGTTAGGGCAGAAAATCACGTTTCCCCCATATTATTGATTGGACTAAAGCATGAGTGTAACTGAACAAGTCACTGAACAACGTAAAAAACTCGAAGAAGCCGTCGCACACGCATTAGAATTTGCAAAAACACGTTGTGATGCCGCGGAAGTCGCAGTAAACAAAAGCACTGGGATCAGTGTGAGTACCCGCCAAGGGGAAGTCGAAAATGTTGAGTTTAACAGTGATGGGGCATTAGGGATCACCGTTTATCATCAACAACGTAAAGGTAGTGCCTCTTCTACAGACTTAAGCCCTGAAGCGATTGAACGCACAGTTCAGGCGGCAATTGATATCGCTAACTACACCTCAGAAGACCCGTGTGCAGGGCCGGCAGACAAATCTTTGCTGGCTTTTGAGGTTCCCGACCTCAATTTGTTCCAAGCGAGCGAACTTTCTCCCGAAGAAGCCATCCGCTTAGCATCGATTGCAGAAATGTCAGCATTAAATGCAGACTCCCGCATTGTGAATACGGAAGGCGGCAGCTTTAATGGGCACTATGGTGTGCGTGTGTTTGGCAACTCCCACGGTATGTTGCAAAGCTACTGCTCAAGCCGCTATTCGATGTCGAGTTGCGTGATTGCAGAGCAAAATGGTGAGATGGAACGTGATTACGCTTATACGATCGGTCGTAGCTTAGGTGCATTACAGTCCCCTGAGTGGGTTGGGCAGGAATGCGCTCGACGCACCTTATCTCGTTTATCACCTCGTAAATTACCTACGATGAAAGCGCCTGTTATTTTTGCGGCCGAAGTGGCAACAGGTCTGTTTGGTCACTTAGTTGGTGCCATTAGTGGCAGCAGTATTTACCGCAAATCTTCTTTCTTGCTCGATAGCTTAGGAAAGCAAATTCTACCAAGCTGGCTAACTATCAATGAGCAACCACATTTAATGGGCGGATTAGCATCATCACCTTTTGATAGCGAAGGTGTTCGCACTTGTGAACGCAATATCATCGAAAATGGTGTTCTACAAACGTGGTTGATGACCAGCTATTCAGCAAGAAAACTAGGTTTACAAAGCACTGGCCACGCAGGTGGCATCCATAACTGGCGTATTGCAGGCCAAGGGCTTTCATTTGATGCATTGCTGAAACAAATGGGAACAGGGCTAATCGTTACAGAGTTAATGGGCCAAGGGGTGAGTGGGATTACAGGCGATTATTCTCGTGGTGCTTCAGGTTTTTGGGTCGAAAACGGTGAGATTCAGTATCCAGTGAGTGAAATTACTATTGCTGGAAACCTAAAAGATATGTGGGCGAATATGGTGACTATCGCTGATGATATTGAAACTCGCAGTAATATTCAGTGTGGTTCGGTATTGATCCCAGAAATGAGTATTGCAGGAGAGTAACTCCTTTTGTTCTTCCTCTGTGTTGTGTGAAACAAGGCGCCTTATACATTTGTTATTGGGCGTTTTTTATTCTATAAAATAGTATTTATCACTGTCACTGCGGTGTCGTCGCTCTGTCGTCATGCTGTCGTGGTCATGATTGCATTATGCTGACAGTATAGCCATCTCCTAAGATCATTCGATTTTTAAGGTAGGTTATGATGGAAAATAAAATTAAACAATTGAGATTAGCGCGAGCTTGGTCTCAAGAACAGCTCGCTCTACTATCATCACTGAGCACAAGAACTATCCAACGAGTTGAAAACGGTGAAGTACCTAGCTTAGAAACACTCAGTGCATTAGCATCAGTATTTAATGTGAGTGTGTCTGAACTGACATCTACACCTTTACCCGAAAGTATTGAGCTAGATAATCGGATAGAAGAGGCTAAAAAGCGGGTAAGAAATGAAACAAAGTTACTTAAAAATATAATAACAGCGATTATTGTATGCGTAATACTGTATACCGCTAATTATATTTATGCACCAGAGAGCTATTGGCCTATTTGGGTTAGTGCTATTTGGGGCGGGCTGTTAGCGATAAAGGTAATCAAACTATTTTTATTGGATAAGCTCTTTCACCAATGGGAACATAATAGATTGATAAATATGACTAAAAAGCACTAGCTTATATCCTTACTACCTATTAAAACAAAAAAGGCACTCAATTGAGTGCCTGAATAGGTTAGAAGGCTTACTAGAGTTTTTTAAATAAAACTTTTTTCGCTAAGCCTTCTTTAATTCAGCCGTTGTCGTGATTAACGGTGGAACTCACCAGCCGCTTCTGGCTGATAAACGATTTCAAGTACACGAACACGTGTTTGAACACCGTTTGGTAGCTCCCAGCTGATTTCATCGTTTACATGCAAGCCCAACAAGGCTGCACCAATCGGAGCCATCACAGACAGTTGCTCCGCACTATCTTTCAGTGACGCAGGGTAAACTAAGGTACGTGTGCGTTCTTCGTTGCTGATTAAATCTAAAAAGCGAACGGTACTGTTCATCGTGACCACATCGGCAGGAATTTCTTGTGGGCTAAGAATATCCGCACGGTCAAGTTCATCATTGAGCGCTTCGGCAACCGGTGTGCCCGCATAAGCCGGCTGTTCCATCAGTGCATCTAAACGTTCAGCATCTAAATCATTGATAATAATTGTTGGCTTTGTCATACCACACTCCAATAGAGACATACAAAGCAAACACCCCCCACCCATAAGGTAGGGGGTGTCGCTAGAAATAAGTTTGTGTAAAATATTAGGCGCTATACGCTTTAAAGGGAAGAGATCATGATCACGATCTCTAAGCCTGCCTAGATAAAAATCTACTGATTGATATGCTATAGCTAGCTTGAAACTCTGCTATTTTTCATCATTTCATCAACTATTCTTCGTCAAACCTGTTTTCGAATAGGTTGATAATTGCGGACAAGGCCTGATTTTCATCCGGACCGCTAACCTCGATATCAATCTTACTGCCTTGTTCTGAGTCTAACATCAACATCGCAATAACGCTATCGGCCTCCGCCTCAATTTGATTATTATTACGCAAAATAACTCTAGAGTTAAATTGTTTAACTAAATCATAGAGTAACATGGCGGGTCGTGCATGCATCCCAAGCCGATTTTTGAGCGTTATTGTGGCTTTTACGGTCATTGCTGTTATTTGCGCTTTTCCAATGTTCTGTGGCGTGACTGCACATTTTTACCACGGGAACGGAAATAGTCAGCAAGTTGTTCTGCGACGTATACTGAACGGTGTTTCCCCCCCGTACAGCCAATCGCGACAGTTAAATAGCTACGATTATTGGTTTCTAGCATCGGTAGCCATAACTCTAAATAACTACGAGTTTGGTAGATGAAGTTATGGACTTCAGTATGCCTATCTAAGAATGCAGCAACGGGCCGGTCAAGACCTGTCATTGGGCGTAATTTCGGATCCCAGTGTGGGTTTGGTAAAAAACGCACATCGAATACATAATCGGCATCAATAGGAATACCATGTTTGAAACCAAAGGATTCAAACACCATTGTCAGCTCACGCTCGCGTTTGCCCATCAAACGTGTTCTTAGCATTTCCGCTAATTCATGAACGGACATTTCTGAAGTATCAATAACTAAATCAGCACGAGAGCGTAAAGGTTCAAGTAGCTCATTTTCCTCATCTATTGCGCTTTCAAGCGAAAGATTTTTACTTGAAAGTGGGTGCAACCGACGAGTGTCACTGTAACGACGTATAAGCGTGTTACGGTCGGCATCTAGAAACAATAATTGAGGAGAGAAGGTTGATGGTAATTTATCAATCGCTTCTTCGAAAATCTCTGGATTGTCGGGCATATTACGCACGTCGATGCTTACCGCTGCTGAAATATTACGATCAGCCAGTGAATTCGCTAACTCCGGCAGTAATACAACCGGTAGGTTATCTACGCAATAGAAACCCATATCTTCCAGCGCACGTAAGGCAACGGATTTCCCCGAACCGGAACGGCCGCTGACTATCATCAGCACCATGAGCTTGCTCCCTTTTGTTTCCTAATAATGTGTTTCTTGAAAAGCAGTACTTGCCAATTAATATTACTTAGAAACCATAACAATATCATTTGCATATGGCAAGATACATAATTTATCACTTACTCTGTAATTATGCTGTATAGCTCTTCATCACTTTGTGCACTGCGCAGGCGTTTACAGAGCGTTTTATCAGCTAGTTTTTTGGCGATAAGCGACAACGTATGCAGGTGCGTTTTACATTGGTCTGATGGCACGAGTAAAGCGAAAAGCAAGTCAACAGGCTGATTATCAATTGCATCAAACGCAATCGGTTCTTCTAAATGTAAAAAGACACCGACAGCACGGCTACTTTCACCTTCGTTCAGCTTCCCATGAGGAATGGCAATACCGCCGCCAATACCTGTTGTGCCAACTTTTTCTCTGGTTAATAACGCTTCAAATACCGTATTTTCAGGTAATTCCAATTCAACGGCAGCCAGCTCACTAATAATTTCTAAAGCTCTTTTTTTACTGGTGCACACAATATTATTACGTGTACAGGCTGATGATAAAACAACGTTTAACTGGATTTCTATATCACTATTCATTTTATTGTTCACTTAGGACTACAAAACCAGATGATGTATTCCATCATCTGGTTTGAAACATTATTCGGCTAATTAATAAGCCGCATCAATGTATTAATGTTGTCTCAGTTTTTCTTTGTGTTTGGTTAATTGGCGCGACAGTTTGTCTACGAGTATATCTATAGCAGCGTACATATCGTTTTCTTCCGCTGATGCGTGGAGCTCCGCTCCATTGACTTGCACGGTTGCTTCTGCAATTTGCTGAACTTTTTCAACTTTCAAGACAACTTGGATACCATTAATACGATCAAACAATTGTTCCAATTTTTTGAGTTTTTTCTCAACAGTCTCGCGCAATGCAGGAGTAACTTCAATATTGTGTCCAGTAATCTGAAATTCCATACAATCTTCCTTATTTTATCAATTAAACCAGCTGCTTACGCTGGTTAGAGGGCGGAATGGATAACGATTCTCGATACTTAGCAACAGTTCTGCGAGCGACTTGAATGCCTTGTTCTGCCAGCATACTCGTCAATTTACTGTCACTCAATGGTTTTGCTGGGTTTTCAGCAGCAACCAGTTTTTTCACCAATGCTCGAATTGCGGTTGAGGAGGCTTCGCCGCCTGTGTCCGTATTAACATGGCTGGAGAAAAAATACTTCAACTCAAAAATGCCTCGTGGGCTATGGAGAAACTTTTGAGTTGTTACTCGTGAGATAGTTGATTCATGCATGTCCACTTGATAGGCGATATCGGCCAGTATCATCGGTTTCATGTATTCCTCACCTAGCTCAAAGAATTCTTGCTGCTGTTCTACAATACAAGTCGCGACTTTTAAGAGTGTCTCGTGGCGACTCTCAAGGCTTTTAATCAACCATTTTGCATCTTGCAGATGACTACGAATATATTGCGAGTCATCTTCATTTGCTGAATTATTTAGCATTGAAGCATAATGGTTATTAATACTTAGTTTAGGGATGCTATCTGTATTTAACTCAACTTGCCAGTGCCCAGCAATTTTTTTCACTAAAACATCAGGAATGACGTATTCCGATTCCCCAGTATTGATGGATTGGCCGGGTTTTGGATTCAGCGTTAAAATCAGGTCTATCGCAGTTTTTAGTGCATCTTCTTTTAAGCGAGTTAATTTACTCAACTGGCGAAAATCACGGTTAGCCAGCAAATCAATATGGTTACTAATAATGCGCTTTGCATCTTGTAGCCCATCAGTTTGCTGAGGATACAGCGACAATTGGATTAATAAACACTCTTTTAAATCTTGTGCTGCAACACCCAGTGGGTCGAAATGCTGAATACGCTTTAGGACAGCAATGACTTCTTCTATGGTAATTTCAGGGTTATCAATCCCTTCATGTATATCAGAAATTGCTGTTGTCAGATAACCGGAATCATCTATTGAATCAATAATGGCGGTGGCGATTGCCCTGTCTGTGTCAGTAAACGGGGTCAGTTCAGCTTGCCACGTTAGGTAATCTTGCAACGTTTGTGTTGTTTCACCTTGATAAACAGGTAGTTCATCAAAACTATAATCGTTACTGGTCCCTGACGGTGTTCCTGCCGTATATATTTCATCCCAATCAGCGTCTAAAGGGAGCTCATCTGGCATATCATGATTTTCAAGAGCGTCTTTGGTGTCGAGTTCACTGGTATCGGTATTTTCATTTAGGGAGTCAATAGATTCGGACTCAGAATTTAACTCTTCTTGTTCAAGAAGTGGGTTGGTTTCCAAGGCAAGTTGAATTTCTTGCTGAAGCTCAAGTGTAGACAGCTGCAACAAGCGGATAGCTTGCTGCAATTGAGGGGTCATTGCAAGTTGTTGACTGACTCTAAGCTGCAAACTTTGCTTCATGAATCTGTTTTATTCTCCCTAAAAAATGACAACACGATAATTTATAACCGGAAGCCTTCACCCAAGTATACACGTTTCACTTGTTCGTTCTCTAAGATCATGGTTGGTGACCCATGAGCAATTAAGTGCCCCTGACTGACAATATAGGCTCTTTCACACACATCTAAGGTTTCCCGCACATTATGGTCGGTAATTAAAACGCCGAGGCCGTAATCTCTTAAGTGCTGAATGATTTTTTTGATATCTAAGACGGAAATAGGGTCAACACCCGCAAAAGGTTCGTCTAATAAAATAAATTTTGGGTTAGCAGCCAGTGCACGCGCAATTTCCACACGGCGGCGTTCCCCTCCGGATAGCGACTGCCCCATACTGTCTCGAAGATGGGTGATACTAAATTCTTCCATCAATTCTTCAGCACGTTCTTTACGTTGCTGGGAACTCAAATCTTCGCGAATTTCTAACACAGCCATTAAGTTATCATAAACGCTGAGGCGGCGAAAAATTGAGGCTTCTTGAGGAAGATAGCCAATTCCACGGCGAGCACGTTCATGTAGCGGTAGAAGGCTGATATCTTCACCATCGATCATAATTTTGCCAGCATCCCGCTGAACAATACCCACAACCATATAAAAGGTCGTGGTTTTACCGGCACCGTTTGGTCCCAACAAGCCAACGATTTCACCTGATTTAACTTCCAGGCTGACATCTTCAACGACCTTACGTTTTTTATAGGCTTTAGCTAGATTTTCAGCGGTTAGTGTCGCCATAACAGTTATTTACTCTTACTTGCTGATGAATTTTTATTCGCTGCAGGGCCTTTTTCTTGCAATTGGGCTGGCAGTATTACAGTGGTGACGCGTTTGCCTTTATCACTAAATGCTTCCATTTGCTGCGTTGGCACTAAATAGGTAATTTTGTCACCTTGAATATTGCTGTCTAATTGCTCAAGATAGGCATTGCCTGTTAAGGTGACGAGCTGTTTATCGACCTCATAACGGGCTTTGCTGGCATGGCCTTTAATCGGTTTGCCATCATCCTGTAATTGGTAAAAGGTAACCGGGGTACCAAAGGCCTCAATCACAATTTTATCCGAGTCACTACTTGGACGTGTTACAACCACTTTATTGGCTCTGATATCAATAGAACCTTGTTTAATAACAACATCATCAGTAAAGGTGGTGACGTTTTTTTCTAAATCAAGAGATTGTTTGACCGAATTAATCGTCATTGGCTGCTGCGTATCACTTTTTAATGCCATCGCAGGTAGGCTAAGAGCCAAAATTGCACTGGCAACAGCTCCTTGAATAAAACGTTTCTTAGTTACTTGATTCATTTTAATGCTCTTCTGGTTGTAACACATAATGAGTTTTAACATCTTCGATTAATTCAGCCGTTCTTGTACGAAGGTTTCCCTTCATTTTCATACCGGTAGAATTGAGACCTTGTCCAATAATGGTCACTTTATCATCAGATGAAACGTCTTGTGTTGTCAAATTGACAACTGCACTTTCAGTTGTAATTCGTTGGATCTGCGAGTCTTTGGTCAAGCTATCAACCTGAACATCGCTATATAAATAGAGAATTCTATCGTTCGTTAACCTGGCCTTGAAAGCCTTAACCGTCCAGGTTGGCTCGCCCGCTTCGTTATAAGTGGTTAGAACCGGTTTTGAAAACCACGTGATTTTTCCTTCAGTGTAGTTATCTATTTTATCTGAAACGAGTTTATACGCTAAATTACCCGTTGGATTATAGACAAAAGTCACTGAATCATCAGTTTGATAATTAGGTTGCCCATCATTAATTACTTTATCCTCTGGGTTGTCAGAATCACTACCCGCTAAATTCCAACCGATAAGCCCTAATACAACCAAGGATAAAATAATAATTAACCACTTCTTCGCATTGCTCATGAATTCAATCTATTCGTTATATTGATAAACCTTTTGCTTCTTCCAGTTTGCCTTGAGAAAGCAAAATAAGGTCACAAAGTTCGCGGACTGCGCCTTTTCCTCCGCCAATGCGAGTCACATAATCCGCTCGCGGTAATAACAAAGGATGGGCATCCGCGACCGCGACGGATAAGCCTACTTTGGCCATAACAGGCCAGTCAATCAGATCGTCCCCAATATAAGCTATTTCTTCAGCTGATAATTGTAGTGTATCTAACAGTTCGTGATACGCCAAAAGCTTATCGCTTTGACCTTGGTAAAGATATGTAATGCCTAATGTTTGAGCCCTATCTTCAAGAAGCTTCGCTTTTCTTCCTGTAATGATGGCGACCTCAATACCGGAAGTTAATAAGCAACGTACTCCATAGCCGTCACGGACATTAAAGGCTTTGAGTTCTTCGCCATTATTTCCCATATAGACCAAGCCATCAGACATGACACCATCAACATCGCAGATCAATAATTTGATTTTTTCTGCTTTGGTTAAAACAGTATTGGCAACAGGGCCATAGCAGGTTTCCAACAAGGTAGACGTCATGGTATTTCCTTATGTTATACAACACCTGCTTGTAGCAGATCATGCATATGTAGCACACCAACTAATTTGTTATCATTTGCAACTAATAACGAAGTCACATGCCGAGATTGCATTAAATTAAGCGCTTCAACCGCTAACATGGTTGGTGATACTCGAATTCCACCGGGGGTCATTAAATCAGCAATTTTAGCGTTATTCAGGTCGATTCCCATATCAAAGATACGGCGTAAATCCCCATCAGTGAAAATACCTTCAATATTCATATCATCATCACAAATAACGGTCATCCCCAGTTTCTTGCGGGTAATTTCCACTAAAGCCTCGCGTAAAGACGCACTTTTAGGAATATGGGGGATTTCATCACCCGTATTCATTAAATCACGAACGAGGAGTAAAAGTTTGCGCCCAAGTGCGCCACCCGGATGTGAAAGTGCGAAATCATTCGCAGTGAAGCCGCGGGCGGTTAATAAGGCTATCGCTAATGCATCTCCCATCACGAGTGTAGCTGTTGTACTCGTGGTAGGAGCAAGCCCCAATGGACAGGCTTCTTGAGGGACTTTGATACATAAATGAACATCTGCATATTTTCCCATATTACTTTCAGGATTGTTAGTCATACAGATTAAAGGCACTTTAATTCTTTTTAAAACAGGGAGTAAGGCTAAAATTTCTCCTGACTCACCAGAATTAGAAATGGCTAACACAACATCGTTATGAGTAATCATCCCAAGGTCACCGTGGCTGGCTTCTCCTGGATGAACAAAAAATGATGGTGTTCCTGTACTCGCTAGTGTAGCGGCAATTTTACGGCCAATATGCCCCGATTTCCCCATTCCCATTACGACGACTTTGCCTTCACAGTTAAAAATAAGCTGGCAAGCGAGGTCAAAGTCAGTATTGATATATTGTTCTAGGTTTTTTAAACCTTTGTGTTCGATATGGAGAACTTCTTTACCTACTTTCTGAAAATCGAAGTTTGACATTTCTAGTTCCATGCGTAGCTTTTAAGTTAATCGGATTAGCGAAATTAAATTGTATAACGAATACTTGGTATCAGTAAGTATTTTGTCAGTTAAGCTATTTTTAATGTTAGTTTTATACTTAATGAGTATTTTTGGGCACTTCGATGTAGAATTTAATACGTACAAGACGGTTTCATTAGCATCTTGAACCAAAAATGGATAGGCAAATTCGCGTATCCTCAAGCTAGGTAACATCACAACATTCTAAGAGCTATCTGCTGTTAATAGTGAAAGCTTTTGCTGACTATAAGTAAATTATATTGTTTTTTCTCTGTTTCGCTTAGATAAAAACAGAGTTGTAACACTAAAAGTCATATTTTCGACGCTATAATACTATAAATTCTATTTTGTTGTGATATTTGACGATTTTCAGTTTATCTTTCGGTAACATCTGAACGGATAAAATATATTTACGCGTGGTGTATAACGAGTTATTTAACAATGCAAGCACAGACAGACAATTTAATTGAAGTACGGAACATGTCCTTTACTCGAGGAAATCGGAAAATATTTGAAAATATTAATCTGACCGTTCCTCGTGGAAAAATTACGGCAATTATGGGGCCATCAGGGATTGGTAAAACCACATTACTGCGCTTGATTGGTGGGCAATTACGGCCAAATGAAGGTGAAATTTGGTTTGATGGCGATAATATTCCAGCGCTGTCACGCTCAAAGCTGTATCAGTCTCGTAAAAAGATGAGCATGCTGTTTCAATCCGGGGCGTTATTCACGGATATGAACGTATTTAATAACGTGGCTTTCCCTCTACGTGAGCACACTAACCTGCCAGAATCATTGATCCATACGACGGTGATGATGAAACTAGAGGCAGTTGGCTTACGTGGTGCTGCTCAATTAATGCCATCTGAGTTGTCAGGGGGTATGGCACGGCGCGCCGCGTTAGCGCGTGCTATTGCACTTGACCCAGATTTAATCATGTTTGATGAACCTTTTGTCGGCCAAGATCCCATTACGATGGGTGTTTTGGTTAAATTGATTGATGAGCTTAATCAAGCACTGGGTGTCACTTGTGTCGTGGTTTCCCATGATGTTCCAGAGGTATTGAGTATCGCAGATAATGCTTATATTGTTGCGCAGCAGCATGTCATTGCTCAGGGAACGGGTGAAGAATTGCGAGAAAACCAAGACCCTCGTGTGCGACAATTTCTTGATGGTATTGCTGATGGGCCTGTGCCATTCCGTTTTCCCGCCAATGATTATCTGGCTGATTTATTAGGGTAAAATAAGATGATATTAAAGGCGATAGCAGGCTTCGGGCGCCGATGGATTGATATATTTTCCGCGTTTGGTCGAGCAGGTTACATGCTGTTTCGCGCCTTACTCGGTAAACCAGAGTTTCGTAAACAATGGCCATTATTGATGAAGCAATTGTACGCCATTGGTGTGCAATCATTACTTATCATTGCTGTTTCCGGTTTATTTATCGGAATGGTATTGGGGTTACAAGGCTATTTGGTTCTCACCACTTTTAGTGCTGAAGCTAGCTTAGGTATGATGGTCGCACTTTCATTGTTACGTGAGCTAGGCCCTGTTGTAACCGCATTATTATTTGCTGGCCGTGCGGGCTCTGCATTAACAGCTGAAATTGGCTTAATGAAAGCGACAGAACAGATTTCTAGCCTTGAAATGATGGCAGTTGACCCTCTAAGGCGTGTCATCGCGCCACGTTTTTGGGCTGGTTTTATTAGTATGCCATTGTTATCTCTAATTTTTGTTGCTGTCGGCATTTTAGGTGGCGCACTAGTTGGGGTTGACTGGAAGGGGATTGATGAAGGCTTTTTTTGGGCTTCAATGCAATCTTCCGTTGATTGGCGACTAGATTTAGTAAACTGTGTGATTAAAAGCTTAGTCTTTGCTATCACAGTTACTTGGATCGCATTATTTAATGGCTATGATGCCATCCCAACTTCGGAGGGGATAAGCCAAGCGACAACTAGAACAGTTGTGCATGCGTCATTGTCTGTTTTAGGACTGGATTTCGTACTTACCGCACTGATGTTTGGGAACTAAGTCATGCAAAGTAAAAAAAGTGAAATATGGGTTGGTTGTTTTATGTTGCTGGCGATTGCCGCAATTATCTTTTTGTGTTTAAAAGTTGCTGATTTAAAATCGATAGGAAGCCAATCCACCTATCAAATTTCAGCATCTTTTGAAAATATTGGTGGCTTAAAAGAAGGCTCGCCAATCAAAGTGGGTGGTGTGGTGATTGGGCGAGTTGCCAGTATCACGCTAGATAAAAAGAATTATGTTCCTGAAGTTAAAATTGATTTATTAAGTGAGTACGACAATATTCCTGATTCGAGCTCACTGTCAATTCGGACGTCAGGTTTGTTGGGTGAACAATATATTGCGATGAATATTGGCCCTGATGACGAAGAATTAGGTATCGCAATCTTAAAAAATGGCGGGCGTCTTGAAGATACTAAGCCGGCTATGGTATTAGAAGACTTAATTGGCCAGTTTTTATATAAAAGTGGTGATAGCCAAGGTGCAGAGCCAGAGTCAACTGCGCAGTAATTTGATGCTCCCTTTGAAGAATAAAGGAATGAATTATGTTTAAACGTTTAATGATGGTTGCTATGTTGGCAATCGCGCCATTTGCCATGGCAGTAGACCAAACCAACCCTTATAAGTTAATGGATGAAGCGGCGGCGAAAACGTTTAACCGCTTGAAATCAGAGCAACCGAAAATTAAGCAAGACCCCGAGTATCTTAGAACAATTGTTCGTGAGGAATTATTACCTTATGTACAAGTTAAATATGCTGGGGCTTTGGTGTTAGGAACCTATTATAAAGGGGCAACTCCAGCACAGCGTGAGGCTTATTTCAACGCATTTGAAGATTACCTTGAGCAAGTCTATGGTCAAGCTTTAGCAATGTACCATGGCCAAACGTATCAAATAGCCCCAGAACAACCGTTGGGAGATAAAAACATTGTTGCCATTCGCGTGACTATTGTTGATACCAATGGACGTCCTCCTGTCCGTTTAGATTTCCAATGGCGTAAAAATAGCAAAACAGGTTACTGGCAAGCTTACGACATGATTGCAGAAGGCGTGAGTATGATCACGACTAAGCAAAATGAGTGGGGTGATATTTTACGTAAGCAAGGTGTCGATGGTTTAACAAAACAGTTAGAAATCAGTGCAAAAGCGCCAATTACTTTAGAAGAGAAAAAGTAATATGAGTCAGTTGTTAGCATGGGAACTCAATGAAACAACACTTTATCTCACCGGGACGTTAGACCGTGATTCGCTAATGTCGTTTTGGGATAAAAAAGACTCATCGCTGGAACGCATTGAAAATATAGATGTTTCTGGTCTCAAGCATGTTGACTCAACAGGCTTGGCGATGCTAGTTCGCTTAAAAGGTGAATTCCAAGCTAAAAACCGTTCACTGAATATAACTGGTGTCAGTGATAACTTGAATACATTGATTGAGCTATACGGGGTTCAAGAGATTATCCTCAATTAGGTTAAATATCCTAAATTGGGTCAAGTTATGTAAAAATAAGCGCCTCTATGTGCTTTTCGGCACGAGAGGCGTTTTCTTTGGTTTAAGTGTTAAGCCTAATCCTTTAGGATAGAGGATTGAGCTCTGACTGTTCTTATTGCGATGTCTCTGTACGCTATGCATGCAATTTGCACTATTTAGAGTAAAATTATAAATCACAAATAATTAATAAATTGAGTCATTATGGATACCAACGAAATTAAGCAAGTATTGATGGAAAAATTGTCTCTGAATGAGGCTATTGTTACTGGTGATGGTAGCCACTTTCAGGTTATCGCGGTCGGTGACATGTTTGACGGTATGAGCCGTGTTAAGCAACAGCAAGCAATTTATGCGCCTTTAATGGAGTATATTGCGGATAACCGCATTCATGCTTTGTCTATTAAAGCGTACACCCCTGCGCAATGGGAGCGCGATCGTAAACTTAGTGGCCTTTGATTACAAAGCCTAAGCGAACAGACTGTAAAATTCGACATACGAGAATACTTGAATGGATAAGTTTTTAGTTAAAGGACCAACCCGTTTACAGGGTGAGGTCACTATATCTGGCGCAAAAAATGCGGCATTACCAATTCTGTTCGCTGCTCTGTTGGCTGAAGAGCCAGTAGAAATACAGAATGTCCCTCATTTGAGGGATATCGACACAACGATTAAATTACTGAATCAACTTGGTACTAAAGTAAAACGCAATGGCTCAGTGTACGTCGATGCAAGTACTGTAACGACATACTGTGCACCTTATGACCTTGTTAAAACCATGCGTGCATCCATTTGGGCTTTGGCGCCATTGGTTGCTCGTTTTGGTCATGGTGAAGTTTCTTTACCAGGTGGCTGTGCTATCGGTGCTCGTCCAGTTGATTTACATATTTCAGGTTTAGAGCAATTAGGCGCAAAGATTGTTTTAGAAGATGGTTATGTCAAAGCAACGGTCGATGGCCGCTTAAAAGGTGCTTGCATTGTAATGGATAAAGTCAGTGTGGGTGCGACAGTCTCTATTATGACGGCTGCGACTTTAGCTGAAGGAACCACAACAATTGAAAATGCGGCACGTGAACCTGAAATTGAAGATACCGCCAATTTCTTAAATACTCTTGGTGCAAAAATTACTGGCGCAGGGACTGATCGTATTGTTATTGAAGGTGTTGAACGTTTAGGTGGGGGCGTTTATAAAGTACTGCCTGACCGCATTGAAACGGGAACATTTTTAATTGCAGCCGCGGTTTCGCGCGGCAAAGTCATCTGTCGTAATGCACGTCCAGACACTCTAGATGCGGTATTAGCTAAATTGCGTGAAGCTGGGGCTAAAATTGAAATCGGTGATGACTGGATTAGCCTAGATATGGAAGGCAAACGCCCGAAAGCAGTGACATTGCGTACGGCACCACACCCAGGGTTCCCAACGGATATGCAAGCACAGTTTAGCTTACTTAATCTTGTTGCTGATGGCGCTGGCATGATCACTGAAACGATTTTTGAGAATCGTTTTATGCATATCCCTGAGCTAATCCGTATGGGTGCTCATGCTGAAATTGAAAGTAATACTGTGTTATGTCATGGTGTTGAAAAATTAACCAGTGCACAGGTGATGGCAACAGATTTACGAGCTTCTGCGAGTTTAGTTATAGCGGGCTGTATTGCGGAAGGGACAACGACAGTTGACCGTATATATCATATTGACCGTGGTTATGAGCATATCGAAGATAAACTACGTGGTTTAGGTGCTGATATTCAGCGCGTACACTCAGATGATTAATACTTTGATAAGGTAAATGGGTTGGTGGCTTCATTTACCCATTCGATGAATCAAAAAAGGTTGTTCGGTATCGAACAACCTTTTTTACGCAAGTGTATTTCTAATGACTACCCAGCCTGTTCTTCAGGAATTTCTTCGATAATCACATCAATATTTTTAATTTCGCCATCTCGTAAAATCTGTACTGCCGTTTTACTTCCGGGACGAATTTCTGCAACTAAATCCATAGTTTCTGCGGCTGAAATAGCTGGTTTACCATCAACCGATAAAATAATATCCCCTTGCAATATACCTGCCTTAGCCGCGGGTCCATTTGGGGCAACTTGGAAAATTCGCAAGCCTTGTATTTGATTGATATTATTGTTGTTTGACCTAATTTGAGGTAATTCGCGTGCGGTGATACCAATATAACCGCGGATCACTCGGCCATCACGAATTAGCTTATCCATGATTTTGGTGGCTAGCGCGGTAGGAATAGCAAAGCTTAGCCCTTCAGAACTAATGCCTTGACCTGCAGTGAAAGAAAGCGTGTTGATGCCGACTAACTCACCTTCGGTATTAATTAATGCTCCGCCAGAGTTACCTGAGTTGATTGAGGCATCGGTTTGAAGAAAGTTTTGCCGGCGAGTGGAGCTTAATCCAACGCGACCTGTTGCACTGATAATCCCCTGAGTAACGGTTTGACCTATGTTATAAGGATTTCCAATTGCCAGTACGACATCACCAACATGAGTGACTCGTTGCGTATTAATTGGAATGACAGGTAAGTTATCAGCATCAATTTTTAATACGGCGAGGTCAGTCAATGGGTCTGAGCCAACTAGAAGGGCATCAAAAATAGCACCATCTTGTAAAGCCACTAAAATTTGGTCTGGGTTATCAACGACATGTTTATTCGTGATGATGTAGCCATTTTGGCTCATGATCACACCTGAACCGAGGGATTTTAATTCACGTCCGGATTGGGAAAAGCTGCCTTTTGAACTGCTATAAACATAGACCACCGCAGGTGCAGCGCGGCGTACTGCTTTATTATAGCTGACGGGTTCACTATTTGTTTTACCATATAATAAGTCGGCTAAACCTTGAGGGCGCAACGAAGGAACCGCAATGATAATAATCAATGCAGTCAACAGGCCAAGCATGACAGATAAAGTTAGCTTCTTCACCATAGGATATAGAATATTTAGTTATTGCTTAAACATGTTCAGAGCATAACATAAAAAAACAGGTACAGCAGAGTGATACTGTACCTGTTTTATTGGTTTTCAGATGGTTTTTGATGAATTAATTTTTCATCAGTAAATATAATGTTTCACCATCACGCAAAACTTTCATGGCTAATACCGGAGGTTTAGCATCGATAATCTTACGGAATTGTTCAATCGTCTCAACACGAGCGTCATTGACACCAAAGATTAAATCGCCTTTTACTAAGCCAATGGCAGCCGCCGGTGATTTTGGTGCGACGCTATCAACTTGAACACCCTTGGTGTTGCTTACCGTTGCATTAGAAATCGTTGCACCTAATAAAGATTCACTCAATTTTTCGGCTTTAGTTGCAGAGCCTTCGTCGTTCTCGAGAACCACTTTGACTTCCATTGGTTTACCTGAGCGAATCAAGCCAATAGTAATTTCCTTACCAATTTGGCTAGTACCGATTTTAGCTCTTAACTCTGCAAAGCTATTAATACGTTTACCATCAACAGAGACGAGAACGTCACCGGATTTAATACCTGCTTTAGCTGCGGATGATTTAGGTAAAACTTCGCTCACGAAAGCGCCACGCTGTGCATCAATATTGAATGCTTTAGCGATATCGGAGTTCATTTCAGTACCTTTGATACCCAAGATCCCGCGTTTTACTTCACCATGCTTAATTAACTGCTCGCTAAGGTTTTTCGCCATATTACTTGGGATTGCGAAGCCGATACCGATATTACCGCCGCCAGGTGCTAAAATAGCGGTATTGATACCGATTAATTCACCGTTTAGGTTAACGAGTGCGCCACCAGAGTTACCACGGTTAATGGAAGCATCGGTTTGGATAAAGTTTTCTAGGCCTTCAAGGTTTAAACCGCTACGGCCTAATGCAGAGATAATGCCTGATGTCGCTGTTTGGCCTAAACCAAATGGGTTACCGACGGCGACCGCAAAATCACCCACACGTAATTTGTCGGAGTCTGCAATACTAACAGCTGTTAAATTTTTGATATCTTTTGCATTACTGATTTTTAATAACGCGATATCTGTTTGTGGGTCTTTACCAATTAAGTTAACGGCAATTTCACGGCCATCGTTTAATTGAATTTGAATTTTGTCAGCGCCATCAATAACATGGTTATTGGTTAAAATATAACCTTGCTGAGCATCAATAATGACCCCCGAACCTAAGCCTTCAAATGGGCGTACGCTTTGTTGCTGTTGTGGTACATTTGGGCCAAAAAAGAATTTAAGTTCTTCTGGAATTTGTTGGTTTTGTACGCGCGTACCTGACACGTGAATATTAACTACAGCAGGCAATACTTTTTCAAGCATTGGAGCTAAGCTAGGCATGTTCTGGCTTTGTGCTGTTGCAGGTAAAGTTGCAGGTAATGCTGCGCTACTTACGGCAGGGATAGCCGCTAAAGATAACCCTAAGCTCATTGCTACCGCGGTAAGAAAAAAGTTTTTTCTTTTCATAATTTAGTCGATTCTCTCAAGAATAAATTATCAACTCATTGTGAATACAATTTTAGAAGAAACACAATGCGTTGAGATAATATTGGTTGGTATCAGATTCAATTTTACTGATGACTATGACTACCGATTATGCGCAAAAGTTCCCCTTACGGGTAGCGAATATCCACTCTTTTACATCTATTTACATGCAACTTAAGTGAAACCATAACTTCTATACAGTAGGTAAATAAATTATTAAATTATATTTGGATGGAAATCTTGTTCAGAATTATTAAATAAAAATTTAATCATGAAAGATACACGGAAAGCGACTAAATTTAGTGCATTTGGTAGGAAATCACCAGTAAGTGGAGCTTACTGGTGATAAAAAATAAAAACTTACTTTTCTTTCTCTTCAATAGGCCGGAAAAGACCCGATGCACCATCTGAGTAATCTCTTGGTGGCATTTTAACTGGCGCTTGATCGTTATCGGCTTCAGATTCGGTTAAACGATAGTTAAATGGGTTATCTTGTGCCGGCATGTCAGGCATTAATTCAGATGAACTTTGTGCCATGTGTTGATAAAGCTGACGGTAATCACGCGCCATTTTATCTAATAATTCTGCGCTGCGGGCAAAATGACTGACCAGTTCTTTGCGGTATTCTTCCAGTTCAGTACTTTTTTTGTCTAATTCAGCTTGTGCTGTTTTTTGTTGGCGAAGTTTCGGATTACCGTAGCGCACAACTAATGCACCGATGATAAAACCAACAATCAATCCTATTAATGCATACTCCCAGGTCATGCTGACTCCTTCATTACTTCAATGTTCACAGATTCAATGTCTGCAGAAATTATGCGTCGTTACCGTTACTATACCTTAAATAATTCAAGTTGCATGTAGACGTCAAGTAAAGTATCCCAACATATTGTAAATTGGGCGATTAAATGATGATAAAACCGGCAAGTCTCGAATTAAATCGTAGCAACTTTAGAGTAGAATCTTAACTCGAATTTCCTTACTCTATAGCGATTCGTTAACCGAAAGTTAAATGATAACTGAATCTGGTTATAATAAAGGCAGTGTATATCAAATAACGGTAAAAAAACCGAAAATTTTTTAAGGATTATTCAGTTAATGTCACCGATGACCCCTACAATGCGTTATCAACAAGCGCTGGCGGATGGCAATTACCAGCCAGATGACGTACAAAAGCTCGCTGTAGAACGCTTAGATAAAATTTATCAGCAGCTTGTTAATGCCGCTACTCTCACTTCACAAGATAAACCATCTGGCTTAAAACAACGGTTTAGCCGTCTTTTAGGCAAAACACCCGTAGTATCTGTAGCGTCTGTCCAAGGGTTGTATATGTGGGGCGGGGTGGGGCGTGGAAAGACGTGGCTAATGGACATGTTTTACGAAAGCTTGCCAGGAACGCGTAAACTGCGTTTGCACTTTCATCGGTTTATGAAAAAAGTGCAAGAGGATTTAATGGCATTACAGGGGCAAGAAAACCCGCTAGATATCATTGCAGATGAGTTTAAAAAACAAACAGATGTCTTGTGTTTTGATGAATTTTTTGTGTCAGATATTACAGATGCTATGATCCTTGGCACTTTACTCGAAGGGCTCTTTGCTCGAGGCATCACGCTTGTCGCTACTTCAAATATCATCCCTGATAATCTCTATCGAAATGGCTTGCAACGAGCACGTTTTTTACCTGCTATTGAGCAAATTAAAAAATACTGCGATGTGATGAATGTCGATGCAGGTATTGATTACCGTTTAAGAACTTTAACGCAAGCGCATCTTTTTTTATCCCCGATTAACGCTCAAAATCGTCAGCATTTAGATGAGGTTTTTGTTAAATTGGCTGGTAAGCAAGGGGATGAATATCCAGTTTTAGAGGTTAATCATCGTAAAATGCAAGCGATTCGTTCTGCGGAAGGGGTGCTAGCGGTAGAATTTAAAGTATTGTGTGAAGAGCCTCGTAGCCAAAATGACTATATTTATTTGTCAAATTGCTACCACACAGTGTTGTTGTACAATGTACCTGTGATGGGAACAAAAGACGAAAATCCAGCACGTCGTTTTTTAGCGTTAATTGATGAGTTTTACGAACGAAAAGTTAAATTAGTGATTAATGCTGAAGTACCAATGGAATCGTTGTATCAGGGGCAATTGTTAGCATTCGAATATCAACGTTGCTTATCTCGATTGCAAGAAATGCAAAGTGAAGAGTACTTGAAAATACCGCATTTAACTTAAGGTTAGTGATAAAGCTGAGTTGTTAGCGAACAAATCGCCTAAATCGCATAATTTAAACACAAGATGCGATGTTTATTTGAGCAAACGTAAAAAAAATGCATTTGGGGTCGATTTTTGTTTCTGACTTCTCTATAATCTTGCGACCCCACGTTACAGCGTTGTTTTTTATTTCCCAAAAAATAACGCATTAATGCCAGTTAGGCTGCTCGAAGGGGTAGGTTTACTGGACAAAGAGTCGTGTGAACCTCAGAAAGCTTATGAACATGAGTGTTCACCAACGTGTAACTTCAATATTGGGTAAGTTTTAATGAAAACTTTTACAGCTAAACCAGAGACCGTAAAACGCGACTGGTACGTTGTTGATGCAGATGGCAAAACTTTAGGCCGTCTTGCAACTGAAATTGCTAGCCGTCTGCGCGGTAAGCATAAAGCGGAATATACTCCGCACGTGGATACTGGTGATTACATCATCGTTCTGAATGCAGAAAAAATTGCTGTTACCGGCAATAAACGCGAAGACAAAATCTACTATCGCCATACTGGCCATGTAGGTGGAATCAAGCAAGCAACTTTCGAAGAAATGATTGCTCGCAGTCCTGAGCGTGTGCTTGAAATCGCGGTTAAAGGCATGTTGCCAAAAGGACCTCTGGGTCGTGCAATGTACCGTAAACTGAAAGTTTACGCAGGTAATGAGCACAACCACGCGGCTCAACAACCGCAAGTTCTTGACATTTAATCGGGATTATAGCAATGGCTGAAAATCAATACTACGGCACTGGTCGCCGCAAAAGCTCATCTGCTCGTGTCTTTATTAAGCCGGGTAGCGGTAACATCACAATCAATCAACGTACACTGGAACAATACTTTGGTCGCGAAACTGCGCGCATGGTAGTTCGTCAGCCGTTAGAATTGGTTGAAATGTTGGAAAAACTGGATCTGTACATCACTGTTAAAGGTGGCGGTATTTCAGGTCAGGCAGGCGCAATCCGTCACGGTATTACACGTGCACTGATGGCTTATGATGAGACTCTTCGTTCTGATCTGCGTAAAGCTGGTTTCGTTACCCGTGATGCGCGTTCTGTTGAACGTAAAAAAGTGGGTCTGCGCAAAGCACGTCGTCGTCCACAGTTCTCCAAACGTTAATTTATTACCCTTTGGGTATAAAATTGATGAAAAAACCCGTCTTAATGGCGGGTTTTTTATTGCCTATTGTTTTACTTACATTTTTATTATTAATGATAGATAACAGTGTCTAATTATGACGCTTTATAAAAGAACGAATATAAACTAAAGAGAAAAATAACAATTTAGTTTAAAATAATCATTAGTGAGCAGTACTGGGATCTTTTTAATTGAATGCAACTCAAACCTTGGAGTTAACTTAAGGGATTTTATTCTTTATTTTTAAATTTTGCATTGTTAAAAATCTAAAACTTTGGGCTTTTAATCTTTAAAATGAAATAAATCTATGATTTTTTCGATGCAGCCCCCCTAAGTTGTACAAAATCTGTTAGAATACGCCCCTGTTTTTTTATTTCGCATTTCTCGCCTTTACTGTGCGGGAGGGTTGTGTTGACTTCCAATATGGATAAATGAAAGTTAAACACAGGGGATTTTAAAATGGGTAATGGGTAATTAAAAATTAATTACATTTCGTCCATTTTGTATTTTGGAGGTTTTAATGGCTGTCGCTCCTAATAAACGCTCGGTAATGACATTGTTCTCTGGCCCTACTGACATTTTTAGCCATCAGGTACGGATTGTTCTGGCTGAAAAAGGGGTAAGTGTTGAAATTGAACATGTCGAACCCGGTCATCTGCCTCAAGATCTGATCGATCTCAACCCATACCAGAGTGTTCCAACATTAGTCGATCGTGACCTGACTCTCTATGACCCACACATTATCATGGAATATCTTGATGAGCGTTTTCCTCATCCACCATTAATGCCTGTTTACCCAGTTGCACGTGGGACGAGTCGTCAATTGATGCACCGTATTCAAAGCGATTGGTATTCATTAATGAGCAAAATAGAGAACGGTAGTGCGCAAGAGGCAGCAAATGCCCGCCGTCAACTATCTGAAGAGCTGATCGCGGTTTCACCTGTTTTTGCTGAAATGGAATTCTTCATGAGCGAAGAATTTAGTCTTGTAGATTGCTATTTAGCACCGTTACTATGGCGTTTACCTGTACTGGGTATTGAATTGAACCCATCTAGTAGCAAATACTTGCAGTTGTATATGCAACGTGTATTTGCACGTGACGCATTTTTAGCATCGTTGACTGAATCTGAGCGCGAAATGCGTTTGTCTACAAGAGGCTAAAAGAATGATGGAAATGACAGCAATGTCACCACGTCGCCCTTATTTGTTACGTGCGCACTATGAGTGGTTGCTCGATAACGATATGACTCCGCATTTGGTGGTTGATGTCACCGTTCCTGCTGTTAACGTTCCTATGGAATTTGCTCGTGATGGGCAAATTGTATTGAATGTTGCGCCAAGAGCTGTTGGTAATTTTGAAATAACCAATGAAGAAGTGCGTTTTAATGCTCGCTTTGGTGGAATACCTCGCCAAGTTTATGTCCCAATGGCCGCAATTATGGCGGTGTATGCACGTGAAAATGGGGCTGGAATGATGTTCGAGCCTGAAGCTGCGTATGATGCAGAGTTATCAGCGGGTTTTGAACAAGTTGAAGAGCTTGAAGACAACATTACTTTAGTTCATGAAGCTGAATCTGTGGATGAAAATTCACATGAGCCATCGGGGGATGAGCCACCACGACCACCAAAAGGTCGGCCTTCATTAAGGGTTGTCAAATAATCCATTAGTCAGGTTAACAGCATATTAATCAACAGAGGGCAAAACCCTCTGTTTTTTTATATCAATGAGAAATTAAACTTCTAGAAATAATAAAATACCTTCGGCAGCATTGCGCCCATCAGCAACAGCAGTCACAACAAGATCTGAGCCTCTGATTATGTCCCCTCCGGCAAATACTTTTTCATGAGAAGTTTGAAAAGGAAATCGGCTATTACGATTTGCTAAAATATGACCATACTTATCACGCTTAATTAACGGTTTTTCTAACCAACTTTGGTTATGAGGAGCAAATCCATAAGCGACAATTATGGTGTCGGTTTCGATAAAAAAGGTTGAATCTTCAACAAGTTCTACTTGATAACGACCATTTTCTAATTCGCCATTTTGTGTGCGAGTGGTATAAACACCTATTAGTTGTTGCTGCTCATTAACGACAAATTCAGTGACTTGCATATTAAAATGGAACTGAGTGCCTTCTTCTAACGCATGGGCGACTTCTTTTTGTGAGGCTGGCATACTTTGTTCATCTCTACGGTAAAGACAGCTAACCTGCTTTGCGCCTTGACGAATAGCGGTACGTACACAATCCATCGCAGTATCTCCACCTCCTAACACGATAACTCTTTTTGAGTGTAAATTAACATAGGGTTCGTCTTTAGAGATGGGAAGTTGCATTAAATGGCGCGTATTTGCGATTAGATAGGGAAGTGCTTCAAAAACGCCGTGGATCGATTTTTCAGGTAAGTTGCCACGAATAGCCTGGTATGTGCCAGTACCAAGAAAAATGGCGTCATAATCGCAAATGAGCTCATCTAGAGAGACATCTGTACCTACGTCGGTATTTAATTGAAATTGAATGCCCATTTCTGTAAATATTTCCCGTCGTTGAACCATCAGTTCCTTTTCTAGCTTAAATGACGGAATACCAAATGTTAGTAGCCCCCCTATTTCAGGGTGTTTATCAAAAACGACAACATTTACACCATTTCGAATAAGCACATCTGCGCAAGAAAGACCCGCCGGGCCTGCGCCAACAATGGCGACACGTTTGTTAATGGGGTTAATATGGGAAAGGTTTGGGCGCCACCCCATCGCAAAAGCCGTATCATTAATATACCGTTCAATATGACCGATAGTGATAGAACCGGTTGTATCATTAAGTACACATGCTAATTCGCACAGTTTTTCTTGTGGGCAAACGCGTCCACAAATTTCAGGTAAACTGTTGGTATGATGAGATAATTCAGCAGCTTCGATAATTTTCCCTTCAGCAGCAAGACTGAGCCACTTTGATATTGGATTATGTAGTGGGCATTTCCATTCACAAAACGGGCTACCACAAGATAGACAGCGGCTCGCTTGCTGTTGTACATCAACGGCATTATCGGGTGCATAGATTTCAGTAAACGCTATTTTGCGGATTGCCAGCGCTTTTTTGGGCGGCTCGCGACGTTGGGAACCGAAAATATTTGAATTCATGGCATTCCTTACTGAATTTTGTCTGATTTTACTTGAGATAGCAGGGGCTTTTTCTTTGATTTTAGCGATCTTGCCTAAGGAACAATAGCGTTATTGTTTTGATTTTTATGTAATTATGATTAAAAACTATCCAAGGTAAATTTTTACTTTAGCTAACACAAAGAAAATACCTGATTGTTTTTTATCATTAATAGTAAAAAATGGCTATTGAATGAGCAGGATCGACATTTCGAGTGAATAATCATCCGAAACTGCCTTGTTTGATATATGATTCAAAGAGAATTTAACTAAGGGGTGGTTATGAAAGTACTTCGCGGCCTTGCGCAATACTATGTCGATTTAATGATGAAGCTCGGGTTAGTGCGTTTTTCCCTATTACTCGCATCGGCACTGGTTGTTCTCGCCATGATAATGCAAATGGCAGTGACAATTTTTTTAAGAGGGCATGTTGATAGCCTCGATATGGTCGGGTCAATTTTCTTTGGGTTAATCATCACTCCGTTAGCCGTTTATTTTTTGTCAGTGGTGGTTGAGCAACTTGAGGAATCTCGGCAGCGTTTATCGCGAATGGTTGATAAACTTGAAGTTATGAGAAAGCGTGATGCTGATTTAAATACTCAATTACAGGGAAATATTGAACAGCTTAACCTTGAAATTCAAGAGCGAGAAAAAGCTGAGCGTGCTCATTTAGAACTCCTTGAACAACTAAAGCAAGAAATGAAATATCGTGAGCAAACACAAATTGAACTTGAACAGCAATCTGTTTTACTTCGTTCATTTCTTGATGCCTCACCTGACTTGGTTTATTACCGCAACGAAAATAATGAGTTTTCAGGTTGTAACCGAGCAATGGAACTGTTGACTGGAAAAAGTGAAAAACACTTAGTTGGGTTAACTCCGTTAGATATTTATGATGTTGAAATTGCCTCTAAGGTTATGGAAACCGATGAAAAAGTTTTTCGTCATAATGTTTCTCTTACTTATGAACAATGGTTGGTATATCCAGACGGCCGTAAAGCTTGTTTTGAACTCCGTAAAGTGCCTTTTTATGACCGGGTTGGCAAACGACATGGCTTGATGGGCTTTGGGCGCGATATAACGGAGCGTAAACGCTATCAGGAGGCGTTAGAGAACGCGAGCAGGGAGAAAACCACCTTTATTTCTACAATCAGCCACGAGCTTCGTACACCCCTTAACGGCATTGTCGGCTTAAGCCGAATTTTATTAGACACAGATTTAACTTCGGAACAATCTAGCTATTTAAAAACGATTCATGTAAGCGCTGTCACGTTGGGTAATATATTCAATGATATTATTGAGATGGATAAAATTGAGCGTCGTAAGGTTCAGTTAGATAACCAACCAATCACATTATCTGAATTTGTGAATGATTTAGAGAATTTGAGTGGGTTATTAGTGCAGCCGAAAGGGCTTAAATTTGTCATGGATGTCGCTCCTGCATTACCAAAAACAGTTTTAACCGATGGGACTCGTTTACGGCAAATACTCTGGAATTTAATTGGTAACGCAGTTAAGTTCACACAAAAAGGTGAAGTGAAGCTTAGTATTTGGCAAGACGCTGAAAATAAATTGTTTTTTAGGGTTCAGGATAGTGGCATAGGTATCCCGAGGGATGAGCTAGATAAAATCTTTGCAATGTATTACCAGGTAACAGATTCTGCTGGCGGTAAACCGGCTACTGGAACGGGGATTGGGCTTTCTGTATCTCGTCGTTTAGCACAAAATATGGGCGGCGATATTCAAGTTGAAAGTGAAATAGGGCAAGGCTCTACTTTTACTTTATCCATTACAGCGCCTGTGGTTGAAAGTGACGTTATTGAACAGCAAGAAAGTGAAGACGATTACCCATTGCCTGCATTACATATTTTACTCGTAGAAGATATCGAACTGAATGTCGTTGTTGCTTGTTCTGTACTAGAAAATTTAGGCAATACCGTTGATGTGGCAATGAATGGTAAAGATGCCCTGGAGATGTTTGCTCCTGGTGAATATGATTTAGTGTTATTGGATATCCAATTACCTGATATGACAGGCCTTGATATTTCTAGACAACTCAAACAGCAGTACGATAAGCAAGATTTACCACCATTAATTGCATTAACTGCAAATGTTCTGAAAGACAAAAAAGAATACTTTGATGCAGGTATGGATGGTGTATTGAGTAAGCCATTATCAGTTCCAGCACTGACCCAGATTATTGAGCAATTTTGGGGGGAGCAATCCGCTCGATCAGAAGAAGCACCGAGTAAACATGAGGCTTCAAGTGTTGATGAATCAAAATTAGATTGCGATATGCTAGAGCAGTATATTGAATTGGTTGGCCCTAAGCTTATTTATGACGGGCTAGATGTCTTTGAAAAAATGCTTCCAGGTTACTTAGCTATTCTTGATTCGAACATGGTGGCTAAAGACCAAAAAGGCATTGTGGAGGAAGCCCATAAAATCAAAGGAGCGGCAGGCTCTGTTGGCTTAAAGAACTTACAGAAAATCGCACAACAGATTCAATCTCCTGATTTACCAGCATGGTGGGACAATGTACAGGAATGGGTGGATGAGTTAAAACAGGATTGGAAGGCAGATATAGAAACTTTGAGAAACTGGGTTGATCAGCGTACAAAAAAATAACCCCAACCGAAGTTGGGGTGCGCGAATACTGCGCCAACACCAGGGAAATCATTGATTTGCATATGTTTTTTGTATTTTGCAAATCATTAAATTAGGTATATCACTGTAAAGGGCAACATCAAGATACCAAAATTTAGCGAATCTGTTACAAGATTCATTAAAATCTGTGATGAAGATTGATGTTTGTGCACCTTAGCGCCTGAGAGATAATTTACTACAAATGGAGGAAGATATGAAATCAATTGCGGTTATTTTAAGTGGCTGTGGTGTTTTTGATGGAAGTGAGATCCATGAGTCAGTATTAACTATGCTAGCTTTGAGTCAATATAATGCTGAAGTTCATTTTTTTGCGCCTGATGACTTTCAATCAACTGTTATTAATCATATTAATGGTGAGTTAAAATCAGAAAAACGTAACCAAATGGAGGAGTCTGCACGCATTACACGTGGAAAAATATCGCCTTTATCCTCAGCTGATGCTTCAAAGCTGGATGCCCTCATAATTCCTGGTGGTTTTGGTGTGGCAAAAAATTTATGTGATTTCGCAGTTAAAGGAAGTGAGTGTGAAATTAATAAAGAACTATTAAGTTTAGTACGCCAAATGCACCAACAAAAAAAGCCGCTAGGGCTGATGTGTATTGCTCCTGTGATGCTTCCTAAAATGTTAAATACATCAGTAGTACTAACTATTGGTGATGATAGTGAAACGATTGCTCAAATAGAACTTATGGGTGGGAAACATATTAAATGTGCTGTTGATGATATTGTAATTGATGAAGTTAACCGAGTTGTTACAACACCTGCTTATATGCTGGCTCAATCAATTTCTGAAGCAAATACGGGTATTAATAAGCTTGTTAAGAAAGTATTGGAAATGGCGTGATTATTTGAATGCGAACTATTGTTTCTAAATTATGGCACTGGTTAAAGAAGATCACATTTTCATTACTTGTGGTGTGGATTTGTTCAGTCGTTTTATTTAAATACATACCAGTGCCTTTTTCTGCGGTAATGATTGAACGACAAATCACTGCATGGATAAACTTAAATTTTTCTTATGTATCTCATTCTGAATGGGTAGATGAAAATCACATTTCTCCGTATATTTATTTAGCAGTAATTGCTGCGGAAGATCAAAATTTTCCTCATCACTGGGGTTTTGACCTTGATGCAATAGAGCGTGCTTACAAACACAACTTGAGTAATAAACAAACAATTAGAGGGGCTTCAACGATCTCTCAGCAAACAGTGAAAAACTTATGGTTATGGGATGGAAGAAGCTGGTTAAGAAAGGGGTTAGAGACAGTAATGACTCCTATTATGGAGCTCTTATGGTCAAAGCAAAGAGTATTGACAGTTTATCTTAATATAGTTGAGTTTGGAGATGGTGTTTTTGGTGTGGAAGAGGCTGCAAATAAATTCTTTAATAAGCCAGCCAGCAAGCTTTCAATGAATGAAGCAGCGCTATTAGCTGCAGTTTTGCCTAATCCTCATAGATATAGCGTGAAAAGCCCATCTTCTTATGTTCTCAAAAGGCAGGCTTGGATCTTGAATCAAATGCACTTATTAGGAGGTAAGAATTATCTGAAAATAAACCAATTAATGGATGAATAAGAAAAAAGCCATGGTTTTTAACCCACGGCTTTTGTTTTTATAACAATATATTATTGTTTATGATTAATTAAGATAAGTGAAAGCGGTCGTAACTCGACGAACACCGTCTGTTTCACTGGCAATTTTTGCCGCTGCATCACCTTCTTGCCTTGTTAAAACACCTAGCAAGAAAACCTCACCGTTTTCAGTAATAACTTTTACACTACCAGATTTAACACTATCACTAGCAAGGATTTTCGATTTCACTTTGGTTGTTAACCACGTGTCCTTTGAAGCTGTACCCAAATCAACAGGCTCACCGCTACGAACTTCATTATAGACTGCGATGGTGCCATCAACGTTAGAGGCTATTTGTTTTGCTCGTTCAGCCCAAGCCATATCAGGGCTTTGGCCAGTTAACAGGACATTACCTTTATAAGCGGTCGCAATGATACGAGCCTTACCTGTGATGTCCTTATCTTTATTTAGCTGCCCACTAACTCGAGCTTCTAAGGTTCCATCGTCAACTTGCTGGCCAACGCTGCGAGGATCTGTGGCACTTTTCGTTGCAACAGCAGCAGAACCTACGACTGCAGCCCCAATACAGCCTTGTAATAAAACAGTACTGATGACTATGGCAAAAATCGGTATTAATCGCATTTTGTCTCCTTAATCGTCCTGATGTGGGAAAAGAGTATTGTCTATAAGGTCACACAGACAATTTACAGTAAGAAGATGAACTTCTTGAATTCGAACACTTCGTTGGGATGGAATACGGATTTCAACATCTTGAGGGCCTAGTAAGCCTGCGAGTTCCCCTCCGTCATAACCTGTTAAGGCGACAATTGTCATGTCCCTTGTCACCGCAGCTTCAACGGCCTTAATAATATCACTACTATTACCATGGGTTGAAATTGCCATCAAAACATCACCATGTTGGCCTAATGCTCTAACTTGTTTCGCATAAATTTCAGATGGTTGCTTACTACCCGAAATCGCAGTTAGCACGGCATTATCGGTATTAAGCGCTAAGGCGGGTAAGCTAGGGCGCTCAGTTTCAAAGCGATGGATCATACTCGCAGCAAAACGTTGTGCGGTAGCGGCGGAAGCACCGTTACCACAACATAAAATTTTGTTGCCATTGAGTAAAGATTGAACCATCATCATTGCGGCTCTTGATATGGCATCAGGCAGCGCTTCAGCCGCTGCTATTTGAGTTTGGATGCTTTCAGTGAAACAAACTTTTATTCGGTCTAGCACGAGTTTTTCCTTTGTCGCCTCGATATAATTCAAATCATTTTTGTGTTGCTATTATATTTGAATTATAGCTTTGTTGACTGCATGATCAGTATATAAAGCAGACTATATCATTGGTTAATAAACATCATTTTCATTAAATGCATTTTGTATCCAGTCAAATTGGTTTCCCGTGATGGCGCAGATATCAAAACGGCATGCGCTGGTTTCAAAACTTTCTTGCCTTTGTGAGAGCCAAAATTTGGCAGCAGCTAATAGCTTTCGACGTTTGCGCCAGTTTACTGATAAAAGTGCATCTCCGTAATCACAATTTTTGCGAAAACGAACTTCAACAAATACCCAACCTGTATTATCTCGCATAATGAGGTCAATTTCTCCGCCTCGGTTTCTTGCATTACGTTCGATAAATGTTAGTCCCTGCTGTTTCAGGAAAGCGAGCACTTGATTTTCATAGTACCGGCCTGTTAACCATTGTATGGCTTTTGGCATAATTTTCATGACGTCCTTGTCTGAAAAAAGATGAAGTATTGAGCGATATTATTGCGCGGAAACCACTTTACCTTGTTTAAATTGCAACCAAGGTAATTCTCGGAACACCACACAGTTTGGTGTGGTACTCAAGGTTCCTGACGCACCATTAATACGAAATTGCCCTGATTGTTGCAGCTTGTCGTAATTGTTGGCTAAAGACCATGCGTCAATACCCATGGCATATAAGCGGAATAAAGAGTAATCATTGTTCAGCTTTTGTTGGGCTTGTTTACGCAAGTTATTGTTTGCACCTGCGAGTAAAGGGATTTCGCTAAATTTAACGCCATCCATTTCAAAGCGGTAGTCTGCGCCAGACCCTGCTTGGTTACTGCGAGAGCTTGCATAAAGTGCAGGGCGAGAACGAGAACTAATTGCCATTTCAATCATTGGCTTGATCAAGGTGAGCTCATCACGAGTGGCAACAATATAAACACCGTCAATCGCACCGGTTGAATCGACATATTGTGAATCTATCGATTGCGCTCCGGTATTCACTGGTGTTCCTGTCATACGGATGCCAGCACCACGATTAATTGACTCTTTTAATGAAGGGATGGACCCAAAGGTTTGCATTAAAACGGTTCCCCCCCCTTTTTCTTGCCACCCTTGAGCAAAGGCTTTGGCTATCCTATCGCCGAAAGCATTAGCGGGAACTAACACCAATGGCATTTGTTTGCCTTCAGCTCTCATATAAGCGGCCGCATTCTGCGCTTCATCTTCTGGTGATAATGAAAAGTAGCAAAGATTTGGTCGAGGCTGTAATTGGTTTGCATCGAGTTCATTGAGTGCGAGTACACTAACAGGTGCGCCCATTTGGGTAATAACTTGAACGTCACTTTTTAATAATGGCCCAACAATCAGATTAAAACCTTCATTTTTTGCTTGTTCAATAAGCGCAGGCATTTGTTTATTAGTGGTATCAAACACCTTGACGCTTTGGGTATTCACAGGGGCTGCATCGATACGTAAAGTGGATGCCACTATATCGCTATCACTAGCAGTAGGGGCATTACCTGTTGTTGCCGCAACTTGTTCATAAATTTGGTCGAGGACATCATTTCCACTACTTGGGGGAGCTATAGTTGCTTGAGAGGGGGACCCTTGAGGCAGACCTTTTTGCGCATCCATAAAGCCTTGCATAATCGCTTGGCCGAATACTTGTCCTTGCCCACTCATGGGTAAAAATAAAGCAATCTTAGGATTTTTACCCACTTGAGGTATCATCGCTTGCAGTAAAAGGGTTGGTGTTGTCGTCGCTCCAGGGTTATTTGAGTAACGCATTTTCCAATCGTTGTAGCCAGCAAGTAAGGCATCTGTGTCATCTCGGTTATTTTGATAAATATCTAAAAGATCGACCCAGCCTTGGAGAATATTTTCATCGGTACTAATTCCATGAATTTGTTCTGGCGTTAACTGTGTTAACATCTGCCATAACCCATCAATATTAGCTTGGCGTTCAGCGGCTGTTTTTAATAAAGGTTCTTGGCTAATGTAGGCGCGTATCGCCTCCATTGAAGGCTTACCTTGTGCTGCATCAATGATTGCTTGGTAACGGCTAGCATCATCAGATGTGCTTTGCTCAGGTGTTTTTTGGGTTGACGGAAAATATTCCGAGACAATTTGGCACCCAGACAGAGCAAATGTGGACAGCATTGCTGTGCAGATTAACCCTTTTTTCAAATGCAAAAAAATTGAAGGACGCATACTGTATCCAATGGTGTATTTTTCAATTGCTTAATTTTAAACCGGCTATTCGGATGAAACAATGAACCAACCTAATCAAGCTGTGGTTATGGCATCCACGCTGTATATCGTTCCTACCCCAATTGGTAATTTGAGGGATATCACGCAACGCGCGTTGGATGTTCTTAAACATGTTGACCTTATTGCTGCAGAGGACACTCGGCATTCAGGCATTCTATTACAGAATTTTGCGATAAATGCACGGTTGTTTGCTCTGCATGATCATAATGAACAGCAAAAGGCAGATCAATTAATTAGTCGACTTCAACAAGGTGATAGTATCGCATTAGTCTCCGATGCGGGTACACCTTTAATTAATGATCCGGGTTATCATCTCGTCAATCGTTGTCGTGAAGCGGGTATTCGTGTTGTACCTTTACCGGGGCCTTGTGCTGCTATCACTGCGTTATCCGCCGCGGGTCTACCTTCAGACCGTTTTTGTTATGAAGGTTTTTTACCGGCTAAAACGAAAGGCCGTAAAGATGTATTGCAATCACTCGAACAAGAAACCCGCACGCTGATTTTCTATGAATCAACCCACCGTTTGTTAGACAGTTTAGCAGATATGGTGGAAGTCTGGGGGCCAGAGCGCCATGTTGTTTTAGCGCGTGAAATCACGAAAACGTGGGAGTCTATTGAAGGCCGCCCTGTGGGAGAGTTACTCGCTTGGGTAAAAGAAGATGAAAATCGTCACCGTGGTGAAATGGTGTTGATTGTCGAAGGGTACAAAAAGCTCGCGGATGACTCCGCAGTTTCCCCTGAAGTGGTGAGAACATTAAATTTATTACAAAAAGAATTACCTCCTAAAAAAGCGGCAGCGATCACGGCTGAAATTTATGGCCTCAAGAAAAATATGCTGTATAAATTGATGCTTGATAATCAAGTTGGTGAATGATTCTTGAGCAAATAGACGAGTTCATTTATATAAGTGGTAAATGAAAGTCGTTAGAGTCTGTACAAGACTCAGCAAAGTGCCTATAATTCGCCGCGGAGTTGGCCAGACAACCGCTGCTTTATCGTAGTCCCTTCGGGAGACGGGTAGAGGGGAGGAAAGTCCGGGCTCCATAGGGCAGGGTGCCAGATAACGTCTGGGAGGCGCGAGCCTACGACTAGTGCAACAGAGAGCAAACCGCCGATGGCCTGTTTACAGGATCAGGTAAGGGTGAAAGGGTGCGGTAAGAGCGCACCGCGCGACTGGCAACAGTTCGTGGCACGGTAAACTCCACCCGGAGCAAGACCAAATAGGGGTTCATATGGTGCGGCCCGCATTGAACTCGGGTAGGTTGCTGGAGCCAGTGCGCAAGTGCTGGCCTAGATGAATGGTTGTCCATGACAGAACCCGGCTTATCGGCCAACTCCCATTTTTTCGTCATATTTAGCGCAGTCACTGCGTTAGCTTCATTCAGCCACACGGGTCACATACTTTTGTATGCTCCCCGTGCTGTCTTCACTTCGCTGCCTTGTTACAGCACTAACTATTTAGAAAAAATCTGAGTTTATAAGGCTTTAAGCTGTCCGGTGTTGGCGTCACTCGTCAACCCTAGTCACATACTTTTGTATGCTCCCCGCGCTGTCTTCACTTCGCTGCCTTGTTACAGCACTAACTATTTAGAAAAAATCATAATTTTTAGTTTTATATAAAAACTCTTCTTTTCTGGTTTTTCTTGCATCAAACCATCAACATCACAACCCTCTGATGCAAATCAATGCGCTCTGTAAATATGTAAATACAATAGTGGTATTTATAATGCATGTTAAAGAGATGTGCGGACATGAAAGAAAAACCACGTGTAAGGTATCAACGTCGCCCGGGTACTACAGGGGGTAAGCTTCCTTGGAATGATTGGCGTAATGCATCAACATGGCGTAAATTTGTACAGTTAACGCTATTGGCGATCAATATTTATATTGGCATCACTTTCTATTTTTGGGTGCGTTACTACGAAACTGGAGGGGCAACAGTTCACCTTCCTCGCCCTGGTGGAATTGAGGGGTGGCTGCCGATCGCGGGGTTAATGAATTTAAAATATACCTTGGAAACGGGGAATTTTCCGCCAATTCATGCGGCTTCAATGTTTCTGCTTGTTTCTTTTATATTGATTAGCTTACTGCTCAAAAAAGCATTTTGTTCATGGATGTGCCCGATAGGCACTATATCGGAATATACGGGAAAAATAGGCCAAAAACTGTTTGGTTATCAAAAACAAATCAGTTTACCTAAATGGCTAGATATTCCCTTAAAAAGCTTAAAATATTTATTGTTAGCCTTCTTTCTCTACATTGCGCTATCCATGCCAGCGCAGATGATCCAATACTTTATGATGTCACCTTATGGGATCATCATTGATGTTAAAATGCTCGATTTCTTTCGCTATATTAGCTTGTTTGCGTTGGTCAGTGTTGCGGTTTTAGTGGTGGTCAGCTTGTTTATTCGTAATGCTTGGTGCCGCTATTTGTGTCCTTATGGTGCATTGCTAGGGCTGTTTTCGTTATTTTCACCGTTTAAAATTCGGCGAAATGTGGAAAGCTGCATTGATTGTGGAAAATGTGCCAAAAACTGCCCATCCCGCATCCCTGTTGATAAATTAATTCAGGTAAGAACGCTTGAATGTACCGGGTGTATGACTTGCGTTGAGTCTTGCCCTGTTGCATCAACGCTGGATTTTTCATTGCAATTGCCAGCAAAAAAACATCAATTTCGGTTATCGGGTAGGATGATGGCTATTTTAACCTTGGCAATTTTATTTATCGTTATTGGGATTGCTATGTATTTTGGCATTTGGGATAGCCCAGTACCCGATAATTATTGGTTTCATATTATTCCAAATGCAAGAATGATAGGTCATTGATGCACAATAAAAAACCCCGCTACATATGATAATGAGCGGGGCAACTTGTTGTTTTGTCATGATGACAGATTCTGTACTGCTTATTTATACTTATTTCTCGCTTATATTTATTTTCTTATATACTACTTACTACCCATCAGTTAACCGCTTGCTTAACCATCTGCAATAACTGACGCACATCTTCAGGGCGCGTATTGCCCGTATCTTTATCAATGATTGAACTATAAATATGAGGAATGATTTTCTTCACACCTGCATCAAGGGCTATCTGCAAAATTTCTGCAAAGTTATCTAAATCAATGCCGCCTGTAGGCTCTAAAGAAAAATCAAATTCAGCACAAGCTTTGGCAATGGCTCTATATTCTTCAATATATTTTAACCCTTCCATATTAAAGAACTTAACAGAGTCGGCACCCATGTCTTTTAGCATCATGATGGCGGTTTCAATCGGTACAATGCCATCTGGCGCTTGAGAACTTAGCGGGCCTGTGGAAATTTTAACCATACCAACGGTACCTGTTGGTGAAATCAATGCGTTAACGAAGGTTTCGTTTTGGCCTAATAATGCACGGCTAATCGGTGCGCCAGTAAATACTTGGTTAACATGCTGTGGTTGAACTTCTTTTGAAATTAAAGACACCATCGTTGATTGATTTGGATCGCCAGCGCCAAGGCCAACCGATAATGCATTATCGGTTTCTTGGGCATAAATACGCATATCAGCAATCGCGCTTTCTAAGTCAGTGTAATTTTTAGATAAAACACCGACGACGACAAAGGTTTCTGCTGCAGCGTAGATATCTTTTGCATTCTGATGGCTGCCTGCCAATACGTTTAAACAGACGCGGTCACGATAAAAATTTGGTGACAATTTCATTTTAAATTCCTTCTACTAACAAACGAATATTCTGAGAAATAACATCAAGTTGTTCAGTGCTAACACTGCGAATGTCAGCTTCCACTTTTCCTTCGTTGGCTTTGTATTCACGGAAGTAAATCGCGGTATCGCCTTGTTTGAGTTCAGCCATGATTTGGTAAGTGGTTTTGCCTATCGCTTTTTCATCAAAGCTAATTTCAGTACGAGCAATATCACGTCCAGCGCCATCCCAGACGACTTGAGCAGAGATACCTTTAATCGCATTTAAGTCACTGATGAATTTAGCCATGCGGCTGACCATCTCTGCCCCTGTTTCTTTGGTAGCGGTGAGATATTGTTCGATGGCGAGTGTCAGACCAAGAATGCCTTCCTTACCCACTTTCATCGCACGGCCAATACCTTGGCTTTGGCGTTTTACCCACTCAACATATTGTTTTTTACCAATAACTAGACCACTTGTTGGGCCTTCAATCGCTTTTGCGCCACTATAAATCACAATATCGCCACCTGCTTGGTAGTAAGCTGTGAGCTCTTCTTCAGCGGCAGCATCAACGATCAGTGGTAGCTGGTGGTCATGAGCCACTTTGGCGGCTTGTTCCACGGTTAACATGCTTTTTTGTACAGTATGATGCGATTTGATGTACAAAATAGCAGCGGTATTGGGGGTGATTTTTGCAGCTAACTGGGCGGCATTGCACTCATTAGCAAAGCCCGCTTCGACCACTTTACCGCCACCTAAGCTCACCATTGTGTCGACAGGGGCACCAAAATTAACGTTATGGCCTTTAGGTAAAATAATTTCGCGAGGAACCACTTTGTCGGATGAATGCAAATTAAGCAGTAAATCATCATCATCTTGCACAATAACAGCGGCAACGGCTTGAGCTATCCCAGCGGAAGCACAAGAAACCACTACAGCGGCTTCTACATTCAATAAATTTGCAATATATTCGCCAGTTTTATTAACTAAGTCTTTAATTTCAAAGTAATTATTTAGCCCATAAGCAACGCGTTCAACAACTTCCGGAGTTGGCGTTGAAACTCCCAGAATTGTCATGCGGCCAGAGGCATTAATAACGTGTTTTAACTGATATTTATCATAAATCGATTGCATGTTCTGATTCACCTTGTGCATGAATAATGTGTTTTCCACCGACGATAGCAGCCAATGGAACGAAGCGGTGAGTGCCTATACGGTGTTCGCCTTCTGCATCCGTGAGCTCGGTTTGCTCTTCTTTAAGGTCAAAAAGGGTAATGTCGGCGTCAAAGCCCGGCCTTAAATAGCCTTTCGCGGGTAATGATAAGAAATTAGCGGCTTTTTCGGTAACGCAGCGAAGCACTTGTTCCGCACTAAAGCCCATACACAGGAATTTGGTCATTACAAAAGCGAGGCTATAAACAGGGCCATTAACGCGGTTGCGGTGGTAAATATCAGAACTGATAATGTCAGGATAAGTGCCGATGCGCATGGCTTGTTCGGCAACTTTAAAGCTAAAGCTCTCACCACCATGGCCAACATCTAATATGACTCCGCGTGCGAGGGCGCGAGCAATTGAGGGCTTTAGGTAGCCATCTTCGCCTAAAATTTTATTGGGTTTACCATTAAAGCAGTGAGTGATGATATCGCCGCGTGTCAGTAAATCAGCGACTTCATCAATGTCTGGTGGGTTATTACCGATATGCACCATCAATGGAAGATGGTATTTTTTCTGCATCTTTTTGGCTTTAACCAGTGGTGCAATACCATTTTCGCCCACAACGCTTTTACTCATGCGGGCTTTCATTCCGACCACAAAGCCTTGGTGGCGCTCGATAGCGTCTTGAAAGCAGGCGTCATTGATGTTGTTCATATCGGACAATTCATTTTGTGCAATGATGCCAATACGAGAAATATTTAACAGAGAAAAGACATTCGTTTTCGATTTTTGTGTCAGTTGATAAAATTTATCAATATCATCAGCACCGACACTGCCTGCATCAACCAGTGAGGTAACTCCGCCAGCGGCTCCTGCTAAATCAGGGTCATCGAAGTAAATAGGTGATTCAACAAAGCAGTGTGCGTGTGAATCAATCCATCCGGCGCTGACATAAGTTTTACCTTGGAGATCAATAATTTTGTCAGCTTGCTGGTTGCAGGCTAACTCAGGGCCTGCCGCTTCGATTTTTCCATCCTTGATAAGAATATCGATAATCGATCCATCGATACGCTTACCTTGTTTGATGATTAGAGTGTACATAGTTGCCCTCTTTATACTCATATTCGATGCTCGTCATACTTCAAACCGCAGCGTTGTTGGCAGCACTTCCGCTACCCTAGTCACATACTGGTGTATGCTCCTAGGGATATCGTCGTTTGCCGCCTAGCTGCAATTTGAATTATTTAGAGCATGCTTAAATAATTGAATATTTGTTCTAAATAATACCAATCGCAGCGTTGTTGGCAGCACTTCCGCTACCCTAGTCACATACTGGTGTATACTCCTAGGGATATCGTCGTTTGCCGCCTAGCTGCAATTTGAATTATTTAGAGCATGCTTAAATAATTGAATACTTGTTCTAAATAATGCCAATCGCAGCGTTGTTGGTTACTCTTACGCAACTCTTTGAACTATTTCGAGCCTGTTTTTAATCATGTTATTCAGTAACCCGGAGCAGATGCTCCGGGAGGATACTTGTTAGGCGACGATTGGGAAGAAATAACCGAATAACATCGCACCTAAAATAGCGCCACCGGCAACCGGTTTTTGCCATACATAGAAAATCAATGCGCCGATTAAAGAACCAATCCCAATTGGAATAGAAGCTGCCATGGCGGCTAAGATAATCAATGGGCCTAAGAATCGACCTGAAGTATTACCCGCACCCATCATGACGTCTGCACCAAAGGTTGAGTTGGCTTGGGCAATGGTGAATTTACGTGCAAAGACAATCAGTAAACCGATTAATACACCAAGGAATAAACCCGTCACTAATGAAAGCCAGAAGTTAGTGACTAGAATATCCCACCCCGCAGCGAGGAATAGGGCAGGAACACCGAGCCCAATACCAGTTTGCAGCGCTCCACCAATATCTAAAATACCGACTAGTGATCCTTCGATAATGCGAGCAAATAAGAAACTTGCACCGAATGCGGCGACTGCACCGTAAACCCCTGTATCTAAGCCTGCACGTAACATGGCGACGAACGCCACTTCGTTAAATGCGCCAAAGCCGTAGACGACATACATGTGGGTACCTGCGAAGATCCCTGCGGATAGCAACCCAACAAAAATCGGAAAGGACCATTCTGCGTACCAAAAATCTTGTTTGTTAATTTCAGTTGTCATGATTATTTCCCGCTCAGCAGACCGTGGACGTATTCAAGCCACAATGGTTTATCTAGGTTGAAAGAGGTGATCATCTTCAGGTCGAACTCACGGAAGAAGCCGCTGAGAACGAACAAGAGAACCACGGTTATCATCATTGTGCGAGTGATACGGTTCCAGCCGTTGTCATCAACGCCTTTACCAATCAAGATACCTAAAACTAAACCAGGGATAGCATTCCCCATGATTAACTGGGCACAACCACCAAATAATGTTGCCCAGAAACCTGAACGACGCCCTGCATCCATGGCGGCTAACCAGAAGATGACTGGCATCACCGTGTTAACTAACAAGTTAGCGGCGGGCACTAGTACGTTAATGGCTGTTGTTTGCAGTGCAGCCGGAACTGCGGAAGCGGTTGTGTTTAAGAAGGCGACAACTAATGCCCCGATGATGGCACAAGCAATCGCCATTTTTTTCGGGTTATGCAGTGTGTCAGCAACACTACGGTTTTTGGTTAACAGCGCTGCCGCACCCCAGTTTGGGATGATGCGGTGGTCAACGTCTTGTGTAAATGCCCCTGCAGCAACTGATGATGCCCATGCATTAAAGAAAAATCCTAAGCCAAAAGAAAAGTGAGATGCTGGGTCGCCTTCACACGCGTTCAGCTCACCCAATGTACGGAATGCCCCCATGCCTTGTATGGTTGGTGCGTGGAACATACGCGCAGCCCCTGCGCCTAAGCCAAAGCCGCAGAGCCCACCGATGATCAGGGACATGCCCAATATTTCTAGAAAAGATGCAGTTTCACTCATGGAATTAACTCCAGACCTGATTGCTATTATTGTTCTGTAAATGGTATTTCGTTGACAGAAAGTAAAGTGACATCCAGCGAAACGTCGAGTACAACACGAAAATGTTCACGTTTGCGTGGCAAAAAGAGAAAAAGAAATTTTTCTGTCCGCGAATGAGAGTGAGCACTAATCACTTCAACATCCTTTGGTTCAATTCGTAGGATGATGTCTGTGCTGTTTTTCAGTACGGTTTTTTGAATTGAATTTAAGGCGTCAGCTATCGCTTTTTGCTTAGTGTCGCCTTGCCCTGTAACCCGTACAACCGTTTCGATAGATTTTTTCATTAAGCGTTGCCGTATTTTTTATTGAATGCTTTTACTAAGCGCTCGCCTAACTCTTCCTTGTCCATAAAACCGAAACCTAATACATTGCAACCGTCTGCAATTGCGGTTTCTCCCTCTTCAATGGAGCGCATCCCATAGCGAGCTTTATAGCCATACTTAGTTTGAGCCGTGATTGCACCAGCGCCACCACTTCCACAAAATGAGATCCCTAAATCGGCTTGTTCTGCGTTCATCACATCGCCAAGTTTCATGTCAGCGGCGACACCTGGAACAACAATCGCTTTACCGCCAGCAGCTTCAACACCCGCGGCTACTTTTTGGCCTTTACCTAAACGGTCACCGATAACAACAACTATCTGTTTCATAAAATATTCTCCAAATCCTACCAAATTAGTAATTAATCATTTGAACGTGCAACTTCAAAGTGAACAGAGAGTAAATAGGTCTCTTCAGGTGCTAAACCGGGAAGTGTGTCAACAACCCGTTGCGCGAGCGTAATCGAATGTTCAGAGATTTCATCAAATAGGCTGATATCAACTTCTGGTAAGGCTTCACCCGTTTTTGCTCTACCGACCATGGCACGTAAATGAGACTCCAACATCTGTTGTTGTACATCCGTGGTATAGCAATCCTCCTGCTTGAGCCAGTCAGTAATCACTGCTAGCAGTTTTTGTGTCACCTCATCAATATCAAGGTTATGTTCTAACATTTTAAAAACGACAACTGATTCACTCATAACTATTTAAAATCCAAAGTAATATTGCAAGTTAGACTACTCTGTTCCTTCATGTCTTATACATTAGACGTTTATTGGGATTTTTTGCAGGCAGTGAATTTCCACTTCAAAGTGGAAATTATTTGGAAATAAATATTAGCTGGATTGGTGTGTTTTTTGTTCTATATGGAAATTAAGTGGAAAAATTGACATCGATCAACTATCGAAAAAGGATAAAAATAACAATACTTCGAATAAAATATGTTGTTTATCAATTGATTATTTTTTTACATAAAAAATGGAATTGAAAAAAAGAACTGGAAAGAAAAGTGGAAACAATAAATGGAAACTATGTTGTGTTGATTGTAATAACTTCCACTTAGTTACTCTGTGCGTAAAACAGGCCGTTTAGGATAGGAAAATATTTGCGAGAGTTGTGGTTAGGATCACGTAAAAGTCAGCAATTTCCACTTTTCCACTACGAAGTGGAAGTTGCTATCAGATTAGAGGATACGTGCTAAGCTATCTTTAGCTATCACTTGGAATTCATTGAAATTTTTTACACTTACTAAGCGGCGAGTCGTTTTTTCCTTTACAAAGGTAACGAATAAATCATAAATAGCCATCGCTTCTTCATAGTCTGTTTTACTAATAGCTAACAAGAAAATGACATAAGCGTTCTCTTTGGTTTCTTTATTCCATTCAATGCCTTTCGGGGCCACAACGGTTGCAACCACCGTTTTATTGGCAAGTAAGCCTAAAGAGTGGGGTAATGCGATGCCTTCTCCGAGCAATGTGGAAACAATTGATTCACGTTCTTGTAGTGATGGATAAAAATCGGAGGTTACATAGCCTTCTTGCTGTAATTTATGGCAAACCATTTGAAATAGCTCTTCTTGGCTAATTTTTTCATTAATGACCATAAAGAACCGTTCATCAAAAAAACGCTCAATAATATAAGGGCGGGTTTGATCAACCATAGCTAAGCGGCCAACTTGCTCTAGCTGATAGGGCGTTGGGAAAGGCGCGATTTTAATAACAGGCTTGTTTTTCTCTGAAATTCGTACTGTGGTTATCACGAAATCTTCAGTGACTTCATCCAAGGATTCATACTCTTGTAATGTTAACCCTCGGCTAAATTTGAGTTGTGGAAACTCACGCATGATTTTAGATTCAACCACGCGAAACGTGGAGTTTCCTGCATCGGTGACTACCAGTACTTCTGTTTGGCGAATTGACCCTGCGCCATAGTTACGTTCGAGGCTAACACCAATATGAACTGCAAGGTAACCCAGTTCATCTTCACTGATTGGATGAGGAAGTAATTGCTTACTTGCGCTGGTTAATGCACTGAGTGTGACGTCATAGGCAAACGGATAATATTGTTTAATATCAGATAATAATGGATTTGGCGTGGAAATATGATACTGCAGGCGTGTGATTAAGGCCGCAAGATGCGTATTGAGATCTTTTTTGAGCTTTTCATCATTTCGTAAGTCATAATTATATAATTCATTAATATAATTTAAAATATATTCACATAGCTCATTATGAGTACCACTTTTTTGCGCACTAGAGTCTTGGTTACTAATACGTTGGGCAACAATTTGGTCATGCAAATAGCTCAGTTCTGCCCCAGAAAGATCATTGCCAAGAAAGTAGATCAAACCGTTGGAGATTTCATCGCACGCTTTACGGATCACTTCTTCACTATCATCGTTTTTGACCGCAGTGGTGAGCTCATGGCCGCGAGTTATACGCAAAATAGTGACCGCACAATTAAAAACTAGGTATAAATGGCCTTCATTGCTAATCCGAATATCAAAACGATTCAAACTGTTATGTAATACTTTATCGATATATGACAGGTCTAAATTATCCAGACAATCGGGGCGGAAAGTGGTTAAATCAGGTGCTATCTGTGCGCAATAACGACGCCATAAAGTTTCAGTCATACAAGCTCGAACCGCCCACTCGCTACCATTCAAACGAATACCTTGGTGAGGAATACTTTCTAATGCAATTTGGTATTTTTGTAGCTGTTCTCTCACCGCACCCATATCTTGTTGTAAAGTGCCTCGGCTGATAAACCATTCCTCAGCGATATCATCAAGCTTTACGGGAAGTGATAGCATTAAGAGCTTTAATAGCAGTGCATCAATGCGCTCTTTGCTCGTTCGAGGGATATGATTGTCTTCGTCATTTTGCTGAGTAAAGGTCGCAAATAGGGCTTCATCTTCAATGTTCAACCGGTAACCACGACCTCGTTCATACACAATATGTGCACGATATGGCTGTATCAATTCATTGATTTCATTGATATCAGAACGAATAGTTCGAGTAGAAACGGAAAAATTTTTTGCTAATTCGTCCTGAGGAACAACCTCATTCAGAATTTGAGCAAAAATTTGATTATGTCGTTGTTGAGTGAATAGAGCCACGGAAACACCTTTAAAATCAAAACGAAAAAGCATTTGAGCAAGAAAATTACGTGTTTTTTGCTCGCTAATGGCAGGACTCTAACACAAGCGTGTCAATATGTAGGATATGTAAATCATGAAATTTGCGAATCCGTTCGCAAAATTCATGCTGTTATAGCAGGAAAATGACTAGTTTTGTTCCCCAAGGTCGATTAGCAGGCCTCTAAACGGTTTATCTGCACTAATGATGATTTGATTATCATCTTGGATAAATGCCCCATCATTGCAATTCATCCTGAGTTGTTCGCCTTTTGGTGTTCGTAATGTTGCTCCACCATGTATAGACTGAAGGAATGAATTTTTTCCTTTTAGCGTGATCGCTGTTGATTCATTGGCTGCTAAGTGAATTTGAGTGATCCAAATTTGTTGACGTAATTGAATGCTTTGATCTTCCCCGTCAGGAGAGGCGATAAGCTTACTCTCATTTTCACTAATGGCTATTTTTTGCAAGGGTAAAGATTCTTGCTGTGGGCAAGCATTTAGCCACAGCTGCAAACGCGTTAGTGGTGTTTTAGGGCACACATTTTGTTCACTGTAGCTAAGATCTGGGCGTGGTGAAAAACGCACACATTCACCTTCATCCGCTTGGATGGTATTACCTAGACTATCTCGATATTCTGCATGCCCTTTTAGGATGATATTTAAGATATCGACATGTGGGTAGGTTCTTGGCTGTAGCGCATTTTGTGGCGCAATAACCTCTTGATTCAGCACTCTGAGTGTTTTAAAACCCATAAAATCTGGGTCAAAATAATGGCCAAATGAAAAGGAATAACGCGCTTGCAGCCAACCATAATCAGCTTTTCCGCAATGGTTAGCGGGTCTCAGTGTCATCATAATGGTTAACCCCCATCGAAAATAAATAAGTTAATAATCTATTGTTATAATAAATAGCTGGACGTTGAATTGTTAGCCAGTTAATCTGTTTCCCTTGTTCAAATTTCCTGAAAGAGAAACTTCATGAGTAAAGAGAGAGCATTAACGCTTGAATCATTAAGGGTTATGGATGCAATCGATCGCCGTGGTAGTTTTGCTGCAGCTGCTGAAGAGTTGGGGCGGGTCCCATCTGCGCTAAGCTATACCATGCAAAAATTAGAAGAAGAGCTCGATGTCATTTTATTTGACCGTTCAGGGCATAGAACTAAATTTACGAATGTCGGTAGGATGTTACTTGATAGAGGAAGGATCCTACTTGAAGCTGCTGATAAGCTAACATCTGACGCGGAAGCCCTTGCAAAAGGATGGGAAACGCATTTAACCATCGTGTGCGAGGCTTTAGTTCCTGCTCATTCACTCTTTCCACTGGTGGAACGATTGGCGGAAAAATCAGAAACACAGTTATCTTTGATTACTGAAGTATTGGCGGGAGCATGGGAACGCCTTGAAAGCGGCAAAGCGGATATCGTCATTGCTCCTGATATGCATTTTCGGTCATCTTCAGAAATTAACTCTAAATCGTTATACACCATTAATCATATTTATGTAGCGAGCCCGGATCACCCCATTCATCAAGAACCTGAACCATTATCTGATGCGACTCGAGTGAAGTACCGTGGAATTGCAGTGGCTGATACCGCACGTGAGCGGCCTGTGATCACGGTACAGTTGTTGGATAAACAACAACGATTAACAGTGTCAACAATTGAAGATAAACACAATGCTTTATTGGCAGGCCTTGGTGTTGCAACGATGCCGTATCCAATGGTTGAACAAGATATTCGTGAAGGGCGTTTAAAAGTAGTTGGCGCAGAGTATAGCCATGAGACGAATATTATTATGGCATGGCGACGAGATAGTATGGGGGAGGCTAAGTCGTGGTGTCTCCGAGAAATCCCCAAATTATTCAGGGTGTAAACTCGTTATATTTTGAGCCGTAGGGGTGTTGGCTTCATTGAGTCACCCGAGTCACATACTTATGTATGCTCACGGGATGACTCAATTTGCCGCCTACCTACAACTCAAACTATTTAGAGTTTACGTATGTAGTTTGTGACTCGCGGTTTAATAGATATAAAATATTTTTAGGCCTGTTACCGTATAAATTATTTAGAAGTTAACCTGAGATTGAAAAATAAACCCATCAACATCAATTTACTGCCTACTGAGAATCGCTCACTTAAGTGATTTTCCCCCAACTGATTCAACGCCTTTTTTAGGCAAAAAAATACCTCCCGAGGGAGGTATAAGTTGGACAAACAAAATCAATAAGGTAATAAGGGTGATAATGAAATCGGAGTTACCATTTTTTGTTTAATAAATGGTCAATACTAAATTTCCCTGGGCCAGTCACAGCTAACAGTAAGAAACCGCCGGCAATAGTAAAGTTTTTCATAAACATTAAGCTATTTGGTGCAACGCTAAAATCGATATGGAACAGGAGTGCGGTTAATACCGTAAAGCCTGCTGTAAATAAAGCGACAGTTCGAGTTAAGAAGCCGAACAGAATTGCTAAGCCGCCGCCAAATTCTAATAAAATGGTTAAAGGTAATAAAAAGCCTGGAACGCCCATTGCTTGCATGTATTGTTGTGTTCCTGCGTATGCATCTCCCAGTTTTCCATACCCAGCGACAATGAACAGAATTGGCATCATAATGCGAGCTAATAATACCGCACCACTTTCTAAATTTTTCATTGAGATTCTCCAGACTAATAAGTCATTAAATATAAATTAGTTGCGATATATGTCGCTTTGTAGTGTTGTTTTCAGCACAAATAGGTAAGAAAACATTCGATGGACTTATAATAGTCATTTGCTTATTCAATAAAAAGCAAAGCTTATTCACAAAGATGGTCAAAAAATTTGAATGGTGATGAGGGGAAATGAGTTGAAGTGTCGTGGTTAGACTAACTTATTGATTTTAAGTTGAATTATTTCTTTCCTGCATTAATTGTACTTTGAATTGTTCTTACTATGCCCCACATTGTGAAGGCTTTTTTTCCTAATTGAAGTATGCGTTGTGGTTTTTTTAGTGAATAAATCGAAAGCAGGCCTGTTGCTGCAATAAATAAAGGACGGAAGGTAACGAAGGTTTTCCATGTACGGTCATAAGGGGCTGTCACATGCAGCCAATCTTCAGAGCTGGCAGCAAGGTCATTCCGTTGCTGCTCAATTCTGTTGAGTAACCGTTGTTTTCTTTCGGCAAGTAATTGGCGTTTATTTCTGGTCATTATCCTTACCTGCTAATGCATTTGCATCCTGGCTTAGTTGCTCCCGTGTGGAGCTCAATAAAGTAGACTGTTTCGCTTTTTTGAGCGCCCAAACAGCAAAGATAACGGCGAGTAGAACCAAACTCCCTGTCGTGATAGCCAGTGCTTGATATCGGTAAATAGGGTCTACAGACCAAAAAATGAGTCCAATTAGACACATCAGGCCAAAAGCAGTAAAAAGAAGTGCTAGCCCAACTAATAATAGCAGCTGGATAAAATTAACTTTCTCTTCTTCGAGCTCGACGGCAATGAGCTGAAGGCGAGTTTCAACAATATTAACGGTAATACTGGCGATGCGTTGCAGTATTTCAAGGACCCCTTTACCGGGGCCCTGACGTTGTTGATTTTGTTCCATAAGCAATTAACGTTTTGCGAGAAGTACGCCAAGAACTACACCAACGGCAGCACCAATACCGATACCAGTCCATGGGTTTTCTTTGACATAGTTGTCTGCGCGACCCGCAATTTCTTTAGTTTGTTCAGTGATCCTTTCGGTGGTTTGGCCGAGCCTAGCACGAGATGAGCAAAGTGCGTCTTTCGCTTTGGATTTCAAGCTTTCAATCTCTTCTTTCGACTTCTCGCCTGTATCATTCAATACGGCTTCAAGAGAATCTGCTAACGCTTTTAGTTCCGCGCGTAGGTCTTCTGATGAATGATTTGATGACATATAGAACCTCCTATCAATAGAAAAGAAACTTCACTGTATTAACAATAACTGTTTTTGCATTAAGTGCAATGAGTTATTCAATAATAAACCCGATATTAAGAAAAAATGTAAAAATTACAGATTTAAAAAATATCGTGTAATCAATTAATTAGAAATACAGCATGTGATGAGAAAGGAGGGAAGTAAAATTAAGTAAAATTAATAATGCGGGAACAAATTGGTTCCCGCATGTAGGATTAATTTGCTTTTTTGCTAGACAGTTTTTTCTTTACGACAACAGCAATACTACCGATTAACCCAAGGATTAATAAGCCTACAGGAATTAGCATTAATACATTCATAATGTGATGCTCATATTGTAGGAAGATTGGACTTTTACCAAAGCCATAACCGATAGCAGTTAAAATTAACACCCACAACAGACCACTTAACCAATTAAATACTTGGAAACGGCCATTCTGTAAACCTGCGAGACCTGCAATTGTTGGAAGTAGTGTTCTAACAAAAGCTAAAAAACGGCCAATTAATAAGGCAGCGAGGCCATGACGATGGAATAAGCCATGAGCGCGTTGGTGGTAGTGTTCGGGTAAGTGTGCTAGCCAGCCTTTAACAATACGTGTGTTCCCCAGCCATCGCCCTTGTATATAACCTACCCAGCAACCTAAACTGGCGCCAGCGGTTAAAATTACGATGGTGAGTGGATAACTTAATGTGCCTTTAGCGATGAGTACACCAACTAAAATCAACAAGCTATCGCCAGGTAAAAACGCTGCAGGTAATACCCCGTTTTCAAGAAACAAGATAGCGAACAGCATGAAATAAATCGACCACACTAACGCAGGGTTAGATAGGGTGACATAATCTTGGTGCCAAAGGGCGAAAAAAAGTTCTTTAACTAATTCCATTAATGTTTCCTAAACGGCAATAACAGCAACAAACTTGTTGTTGGGCAGGGAGAAATGGATTAAGTGAATGCCAAAGTGAAAGTAGTGTTTCCTCAGGCTGTTAGTGTAAAGCACGCTCACTTTAACAAAACAGAAAATAACTAAACAGCAAATTTTAAGCTTATTTTTAGAATTCATTTAAGTTTCGGCTGATTTTTACAAATTACTGTGTGGCATGTAACGATGTAAATTGCTTAAAAACGGCTATTAGCCTGCTTTTTGCTTAGAGTATGCGAAATATACTGGTTAATTTATCTTTTAATGTAAAAAAATAACGATAAAACAATAATGGCTAATTATTGCATTTTAAGACTATTTACCGTATCTTATCGCCATAGCAAAGGGGAGTAACTTCTTCTTGTCGGTTTATCGTCATTACGGTGTACTCATTACACCCGGTAGCCGAGCACCACAGTTCCCTGTTTTCGGGTTATTTGTGTTGTAAGTGAGACCTTGCCAGAAGGCGAGGTTTGCTCATAATTTACAACCAAAAGAAATAACTTGTGGTTAATGAATTTTAAGCGGCTGATGTCTTCTGGATATCAGCCGTTTTTTGTTTTTAAGGGAAAGGAAAATGCACTCAGTTGGTAACCCTATTTTATGGGGTAGTTTTGCCGTTATTATTTTACTTATGCTACTCATTGATTTGTTCTGGCAAGGGAAACACAAAGGCCAAGCAATGTCGATGAAACAGGCTGCGGCTTGGAGTATCGTGTGGGTAACGCTTTCGCTTCTCTTTGCGGCGGGCTTTTGGTGGTATCTTAATGAAAACGTGGGACGTGAGTTTGCCGATAGCCAAACAATAGCGTTCTTAACGGGTTATTTATTAGAAAAAGCATTAGCTATTGATAACGTATTTGTTTGGTTAATGCTCTTTAGTTATTTTGCAATCCCTGCAAATTTACAGCGTCGTGTGCTGGTTTATGGAGTATTAGGCGCTATCGTACTTCGTACAATTATGATTTTTGCAGGCAGTTGGTTAGTCACACAATTTAGCTGGATTTTATATGTATTTGGCTTGTTCTTGCTATTTACTGGTTTGAAAATGGCTTTTGCTAAAGAAGATAACTCGCCAATTACGGATAAACCGTTAGTAAAATGGGTTCGTTCTCATTTACGTATGACGGATGAATTGCATGGTGAAAAATTCTTTATTAAACGTAATGGTGTCCTGTTTGCGACTCCACTTATTTTAGTACTGATTTTAGTTGAAATTAGCGATGTGATATTTGCGGTGGACAGCATACCCGCTATTTTTGCGGTAACAACTGACCCATTCATTGTTTTAACATCGAATTTATTTGCCATTTTAGGCCTACGTGCGATGTATTTCTTGTTGTCTGGGGTTGCTGAGAAGTTCTCAATGCTAAAATACGGTTTAGCAGTGATTTTAAGCTTTATCGGTATAAAAATGCTGTTAATTGATATTTTTCATATTCCAACGCCGATTTCGTTGGGGGTGATTGCGTCAATCTTAGTCGTAACGTTAATCATTAATGCCATTGTTAATAAACGTAACGAAGCAAAAAGTTAATTTAACTTTTTCACTTTTAAATCCTCTACTGTAAAAGTAGGGGATTTTTTTTAACTCTATGAAAATACTCAACCATTTTACTCCTCTCATTCTACTATAAGAAACAAAACTCTATTGAGATCACAGTTATGTAAAATGTTTGTTAAACAAAGTCAATCATTGTGTATATTTTGAATAATTGCCTTTTCAGGCGACTATTATTCCTTATACTTGCTGTGCAAACACATTTAATTCCTAATAAAGATAAATAATATAGGTCTATTATGGATACAAATAAAACAGGGTTATGGCGAGTTATTAGCCAAGGTAGTCTAGTCAAGCAGATACTGGTTGGCTTGGTCGCGGGTATTTTGCTTGCATGGTTATGGCCATCTGCTGCAAAAAATGTCGGGTTGTTAGGGGATTTATTCGTTAGTGCGTTAAAGGCGGTTGCTCCGGTATTGGTATGGGTATTAGTGATGTCATCCATTGCTAACCATCGTCAAGGGCAAAAAACCAATATCAAACCGATACTGGTGTTGTATATTTTGGGAACATTTTTTGCCGCGGTTGTTGCAGTTATTGGTTCTTTCCTGTTCCCGTCAAGTTTAGTTTTAGCGGTGGGGGATACACAGTTAAATCCGCCGGGTAATATTGCCGAAGTGTTAAAAGGTTTGCTAATCAACATATTTGCGAATCCTATCGATGCACTGATTAAGGGTAATTATATTGGTATATTAGCGTGGGCGATCGGGCTGGGTATTGCGCTGCGCCATGCAAATGAAACCACAAAAAATTTAGTTCATGACTTTTCTAATGCAGTAACACAGCTGGTACGTGTTGTGATCCGCTTAGCGCCTTTAGGGATTTTTGGTTTGGTTGCTTCAACTATCGCAACGACAGGCTTTGCAACCTTAAAAGGCTATATACATGTTCTCGCCGTATTGATTGGCTGTATGTTGATTGTTGCTTTCATTGTTAATCCACTAATTGTGTATTGGAAAATGAAACGCAACCCATATCCATTAGTTTTCGCTTGTTTACGTGAAAGTGGGGTAACGGCATTCTTTACACGTAGTTCTGCAGCGAATATTCCTGTGAATATGGGGATGTGTCGTCGTATGAATCTGCATGAAGATACCTATTCTGTTTCTATCCCATTAGGCGCAACCATCAATATGGCAGGCGCAGCGGTAACGATTACTGTTCTGACGTTAGCTGCGGTACATACGTTAGGGATCCCTGTTGATATCCCAACGGCATTGTTATTAAGTGTTGTGGCTGCAGTATGTGCGTGTGGTGCCTCAGGGGTTGCTGGGGGCTCTCTATTACTGATCCCATTAGCTTGTAACATGTTTGGTATTTCAAATGAGATTGCGATGCAAGTCGTCGCGGTTGGTGTGATGATTGGCGTGTTACAGGATTCAGCAGAAACGGCGCTTAACTCTTCAACTGACGTGTTATTTACTGCGGCGGTGTGCTTAGCCGAAGATGAGAAACTGGCGAACGCGGAAGCGCGGTTGTCTCACCGTGATTAACGAGCAAATAAACTAAAGAAAAAGGCAGGGATCGTGAAAACAATCTCTGCCTTTATTTTTGAAAATACGATTAATTTCAGTGACAAACCTCACCAATAGAACAAGCACTCAAAGCTGATACGCGATTTTCATTCCTTGTTCAATGGCGCGGCGAGCATCAAGTTCGGCTGCTACATCAGCGCCACCAATAACATGGGCATTAATGCCACGTTCTGCTAATTGTATTTTTAATGGGCGGTAAGGCTCTTGACCTGCACATAAAATCACATTGTCAACGGGAAGGCATTGGGTTTTATCTTGATAGCGAATATGGAGCCCTTCGTCATCAACTCGCATGTATTCAACACCATTTAGCATATGAACACCACGTTTCATCAGTGACAAACGATGAACCCAACCCGTCGTTTTACCAAGACCCGCCCCTACTTTACTATTTTTACGCTGTAATAAGTACAATTGAGGGGCTGATGCCATAGGGACTTTTTGTGGGGGGAATACGCCACCTTTAGAATGAATTGTGGTATCAATATTCCACTCTTTATTAAATAGTGAAGCATCTAAACTGCTACTTTTCCCTTCTTGGGTTAGTAATTCAGCAACGTCAAAGCCAATCCCTCCAGCACCAATAATCGCGGCGCTTTTCCCAACCGAGCGTTGTTTGGTGATGACATCGATATAAGAAATGACTTTATGGTGATCAACCCCTTCAAGCTGGATTTTCCGTGGGATGACACCCGTTGCAATAATGACCTCATCAAACCCCGATAAACAGTCAACATCGGCTTGGTGTTCAAGGCGCACATCAACATTTAATAGTTCTAGTTGTCGGCAGAAGTAACGGATAGTTTCATGAAATTCTTCTTTACCTGGTATTTGCTTTGCAAGATTAAATTGCCCACCAATGTGGTTAGATTTTTCAAACAAAGTGACGCGGTGCCCCCGTTTTGCAGCGTATATTGCACAAGATAACCCAGCAGGCCCTGCGCCAACAATTGCAACAGATTTACTCAGAGGGGCTTTTTCGTTGGGGTAATCCATTTCTCTAACGGCTTGTGGGTTAACTAAACAACTGGCCAGTTTTCCACTAAAAATGAGGTCGAGACAGGCTTGGTTGCAGCCAATACAGGTATTAATTTCGTCTGCTCTATTTTCTGCCGCTTTGCGAACAAACGCTTCATCAGCAAGAAACGGCCGAGCCATTGAAACCATATCGGCTTGATGATTGGCAATAATATGTTCTGCAACAAAAGGGTCATTGATGCGGTTAGTGGTTATCAGCGGAATATTCACTTTTCCCATTAATTTCTGGGTAACCCAACTAAATGCACTACGTGGGACTTGCGTTGCTATCGTCGGTATTCGAGCTTCGTGCCAACCAATACCCGTGTTAATCATACTGGCGCCTGCATTCTCAATTTGTTTGGCAAGTAATTCGATTTCTTCCCATATTGAACCTTCTTCGACTAAATCCAACATGGAAAGTCGATAAATAATAATAAAGTTAGCACCAACGGCTTCCCGTATTCGCCGTACGATTTCAATAGGAAACCGAATTCGGTTTGTGTAGCTTCCACCCCATTTATCGGTTCTATGGTTGGTACGTTTGGTGATGAATTGGTTAATTAAATAACCTTCGGAGCCCATAATTTCGACACCATCATAGCCTGCTTGTTGAGCGAGTTTGGCTGTCTTCACAAAGTCATCAATCGTTTTTTCAACGTCATTAGTTGCGAGCTCTCTGGGGGCGAATGGAATAATTTCAGCTTGAATAGGGCTTGGGGCAACTAATTTGGGGTGTAGCCCATAGCGCCCTGCATGCAAAATTTGTAAGGCGATTTTACCGTCAGCTTGGTGGACGGCATCCGTGATTTGTTGATGAAATAACAGCTGTTTTTCATCATTTAGTACTGCACCATGTGCAGTAAGTGCCCCTTCAGGATTGGGGGTAATGCCACCAGTAATGATGAGGCTGACACCATTTTCAGCGCGTAAGCGGTAGAAATGCGCCAGTCGTTCGCTGCCTTGTGGGTGTTCTTCAAGCCCAGTATGCATTGAGCCCATCAAAATGCGATTTTTTAGGACGGTATGGCCTAAATCAAGCGGGGTAAAAAGGTGTGGGAAATTGCTCATTATTATACTCCCATTCGGGATTTCATTAACAGGTCAGATGAGTTAACTGTAGCGTAATGAAGCCACAATTTGGTAAAGATGTTAAAATTTTGTGATTTTTATCATATGTTTTCGGTTAAATAGCTGAGTGTCATAAAAAAATAGGCGTTTTTCTTTTTTTATGTCATAAAAAGAGATTAAAAAAAGAGACACAGAGCATAAAGAACAATATAGGAAAACCATGATGAAAGAGATTTGCCAAGCTATTACTTTAGAAGGTGAATATGTTCGCCTTGAGCCTCTATCTCACCAATATGATGCCGAACTGGCAGATATCATTCGACGAGATGGGTTGAATAATTTGTGGTATACCTTAGTCCCTGAGCCTGAGCATTTCTCTCAAGATGTGGAAAAGCGTCTGGAAAATTTCCAGAAAAAGGAATGTTTACCTTTTGTGGTAATAGATAAACGCAGTGGTCAGCCTGTGGGTATTACTTCTTATAACCGTGTGGACCATGCGGTAAGACGGGTTGAAATCGGCGCTACTTGGTATGGGGTCGAAGTACAACGCACCGCATTAAATACAGAGGCTAAATATTTGCTGTTAAAGCATGCTTTTGAGGAATTAAATTGTGTTGCAGTGGAGTTCCGTACGCACTTTTTAAATAGCCAAAGTCGTCGAGCTATTGAACGTTTAGGGGCCAAGCTCGATGGTATTTTGCGCAACCATATGAAAACTAAAACAGGTGAGCTACGTGATAGCTGTGTATATAGTATTATCGAGTCAGAATGGCCGTCGATAAAACATCACTTAGAATGGCAGATGGTGAAACCGCGCTGAGGCTAGGTGCCGGTAAGTCGCCCACCGAAAGGTGGGCGGCGTTCGCTATAAATACTCATGCATAGGTTTGGTCATAAACACATTGTTTGGCATTTTTTCTGTGGTGGTATAGCCTGCAGGGCTATTAATCAATGCCGGAATACGGTTCACCAAATTTGCACAAGTTAATTCTACAGTTGCTGGGTTATTCACTTCAATTGAGGTGTTGGGTTCACCAATGAATTGCCAGCTGTTTTTATCACACTCATCCGCCGTTAAGATTTTTCCAATACACTCTGTTTCAAGGGTAATACCTTCTGCTGTTTCGGTGATCACCACGGCAGATAAGCCCAGTACATCTCCTTTTTTGACGGTCATTTTGAGGGTGTCGGAGTAAATATCTTGTTGAGCAATTTGCGGTACACAGCGCTGAGTTTGGTTGATGATCGTCAGACCAAGCCGGCTACATAGCCAACCATTTTGTGTCCACATATAGGGAGGTGCATATTCACCACTTTCGATTTTCTGAGAAATAACATCGTAAGGTAAGTCGTTATAGTTACCAATTTGTTTGTCGAACTCATCAACGGTTAAACCAGTACCGTGGCCAACGGCGAGAGCGATACCATAATCTTCAACGTTATAGCAGCTAGAACCTTTGATTTTTACCAATTTGTGCATGGAGCCTGCTAAGGTGTCAATGAGTACGCCCCAATACATATCAGGGTAGCCACTACCTGCAAGGGTACAATTATTTTCTTTGGCTAGTGCATCGAGTTTTTGCGTAATTTCTGGTGATGAATTCCATGGATAAAGGGCTTCTTCTCCGGTTGAAATTGCATTCACACCATGGCGAGCAAATAAGGAGAATGCATCTTCTAAATCAGCCATGGTGCTCAATGTGGCGATGATGCCAACATCAGGCTTTAATGTTTCGAGGGTTTTATTTGCTTCATGTAGCGGTTGTACTTTTACCCCTGTTAGCGTCGTCCCTGCGATTTCGCCTATATCTTTGCCAATAACCGCTTCATTGATATCAAAAGCCGCCACAACGTCAGCGCCATGCTCTTGCAAGTAACGGATCAAAAATTTACCCATTTTTCCGCAACCATATTGAACTGCACGTACTTTTTTCATCATTTTTGTCCTATATGCGAATTATCTATAAACTATATTGTGAGATCTGAATATAAAAAATATTGTTTTATATCAATTATTTGAATAAAGAATTTTTAATAAATTTAGTTGCCATTATGATGTTGTTTTTATTATTAATTTGATATTGGTAAGCGTTAAATATAGATAAGGCGTGAGAAACTGATTTAAATAAAAAAGAGTAGGGCTCATTAAAATTGCAGAAAACGACTTTCAAATAATAGCAATTGCTTATGCTATCGCCTTGAATTATAAGAAGAGTGATTGAGTTGAGCATAATTTCAGCATACGGTTTCGAAATACTAGACCTAAGCTAAAACTACACGTATAATCCTCTCCACTTTGGCCCCTTAGCTCAGTTGGTTAGAGCAGTCGACTCATAATCGATTGGTCGCTGGTTCAAGTCCAGCAGGGGCCACCAAATTTTAGCTGTTAAATCAGCGCATTAAGCCACTTTGAAAGAAGTGGCTTTTTTGTTTTTCTAAAGTATATCACGCTAATTACCCCCAAATACTTTTGTAATTCATTTCAGCTTTTCATTTCTTTTTAACTCAGATATTTACTGGCTTTTTGAAATTATATGATTGATATTGCAATCCTTTTGGTGACCTAAAAATTGAAATCCTTTTCATATAGTTAAGCTTGATAGTTTCAGTAGCACCCTTGTACTAACAAAACATGGGCGAAATGTTTTTCATCTCCCAAATGTGCAAGGAAATTGTGTACATGCAGGTTATTTTGTATTAATTCATAACTAGACTTGATATAACCTATTTAGGTTATTTTAAAATTAAATTAATTTATGCATAAAGGGTGTGTATATGGAAAATAAGCTTAACAACAATGAGCAACAGAATGCGCTAGATATTCAGTTTATGACGCAGGCTTTGGCTTTAGCAACGGATGCTGCGAAAAATGGCAATGAACCCTTTGGTGCAGTATTAGTTAAAAATAATCAAGTCGTTATGACAGGTGAAAATCATATTCATACTGAAAGTGACCCAACCTATCATGCGGAGTTGGGTCTCATACGCCAGTATTGTTCTGAACATAAAGTCATGGATTTGTCCGATTATACGCTGTATACCAGTTGTGAGCCGTGTTGTATGTGTTCCGGTGCAATGGTATGGAGCCAATTAGGCCGGATGGTTTATAGCCTTTCTCATGATGAACTTGCCGAGATTGCTGGTTTTAATATTATGCTGGGGAGTGATGAAATCTTTGACAAAAGCCCCTTTAAACCTGAAGTGGTTAAAGGCATCTTAAAAGAGCAAGCGATGTCTATTTATACGCAATATTTTAAGCCAAATTCATAACCTTAGTCGGGTGCTAGAGTTCCTCACTATAATAATTTAAAAAGCAGAAGGCTTTAATCGCTTGTATCATTATCTATCAATGAAATAGGGTGGCTCATGCCACCCTAACCATGGTGAAAGTTAAAATAACTTTTTCTGTGGTGGACCGGAGAAATTCATTGTACCAATATGGTTCATTAACACTTCAACGACAACAGGTTGCTTCAAATCGACAGCTTGGCGGAGCGTTGATTGAAAATCGGTGGCTTTATCTATCGTAAATGCTTGAATCCCCATCGATTGAGCTAATTGACTAAATGAAGGGGTGAGTAACTCATTATAGTATTGGCGGCCTGAGAAATATTTTTCCTGAATACCTCGCATTACGCCATAACCTTGGTCATTCATAATAATCAATACAATCGGGAGCTGCTCTTGTGCCATGGTGGCCAATTCGCCTACGCCTAACATTAACCCACCATCACCAACTAAGCCAATAACAGGTACATTAGGGTTTGCTTTGGCACTGCCAATTGCCATGGCGAGTCCTAGCCCAATTGCGCCTGCTAAAGAGTGAATGTTGTGCATTGGCTGGGTCGCTTTGAGTAAACGGCTTCCCCATAAACTCCCTGATACCGTGATGTCGCGGACAAAAATACCGTCGCGTGGTAAGACTTGCTCTACGGCATCACTGAGTTGACTATAAGGGCCACATTGTTGCCTTAGTTGTTCTTCCGCCTGCTGTACGGCCTCTTGCACTTGTTTCTTCCACTGAGTAGAGATAGGGCGCTTGGCTTGTTCGATTTTATCGGCAAGTGCTTCAAGTAAACTTTTACAATCCCCAGTTACTGACAAATCAGCTAAATAGTTGCGATTGGCGGCGAGTGGGTTTATATCGATTTGAATGATGGGGTGTGGCAAAGGTAATGACCATGTTTTGGTTTCATTACTGCGTAAACGTGAGCCTGCAACGATAGTTAAATCGCATGAACGCATTAATGCATCAACGGAATCTGCATTATGAAAAGCGCGTAAGCTGAATGGATGGTCATCCGATAAAATACCTCGTCCATGGGTGCTGCTGATGACGGCAATACCTGCATCAGCAAGGCGTTTGACAGCATCTTTTGCTTGTAGGGCTCCTGCGCCAACCCACAATAAAGGCTGTGCAGCGTGTTGAAGTTTATCCCAAATTGCATTGACTAACGATGTACAACTGTCAGGTAACCTAGAAGGGGGAAGTGGCGCACTCAGTACAGATAATGGCACCTGCGCACTTTGAATATCAATTGGGATTTCGATAGAGACAGGGCCACAAGGTATAGTTTGAGCAACTTGAATGGCTTTATGCAGCGTGGCGACGGCTTGTTCGGGCGTATGAACACGAAAAGCTTGCTTTGAACTTGAACGTAAAAAGCCGAGTTGGTCATGTGTTTCATGAATAAACCCTGCGTCCATATCCAGATAAGCTTTTTCAACTTGGCCTGTAATGTGGATCATGGGGGAGCATGCATTCATAGCTTCAATCATTGATCCAACAGCATTTCCAGCACCTGCTCCTGTACTGGTTAGCGCTATCCCTAAGCCACTAAAACGGCTATGGGCATCCGCCATGGTGACGGCCCCAGCCTCCCCTCGACTTGGCGTAAAATCAATCACGTCCCGGCGCCCGATAGCATCTGCTATGGGCAAATTATGAATTGAAATAACCCCATAAACCGTTGTGACTTGGTATTGTTCGAGTGTTCTGGCGATAGCTTCGCCAACTGTAATCATTTCAGACATTTTATTCTCCTCAATGCTGCCATAATCCGGTGACGGATTTGCTATTCACACCAACGGTTTGGTTGTGGGTTAAGTGCCAGAAATAGGCTTTTTTGTTGCATATAGGCTTTGAGGCTTTCAAGGCCTTTTTCACGGCCAATGCCACTTTCTTTAAAGCCGCCAAATGGCGTTGAAATAGAAAAAACTTTGTAGGTATTGACCCAAACAGTGCCGACATCAAGTGCATCGGCAAGCTTAAACGCTCGGGTGTAATCTTTTGTCCAAATACCGGCGGCAAGCCCATAAACAGAATCATTAGCTTGCTGAACGAGATCGTCTTCATCATCAAATGGCATTACGACGAGCACGGGGCCGAAAATTTCCTCTTGGCAAACCGTAGATTGGTTATTTAAGCCTTCGATAATCGTCGGTAAAAAGTAGTTGCCATCTTGAAGTGCCGGGTCAGCGGGGGCGGTTCCACCAATACGGATCTTCCCCCCTTGCCGAACGGCTTGTTCGACATAGTTTCTGACGCTATCTCGGTGTGAAGGGGAAATTAATGGCCCTAGATGAACACGCTCTTGCCTTGGGTCACCAATAATCAGGTTGTGGGTCAATTGCGTTAGCTTTTCCATAAAGGATGAGTAGATATCTTTAGCCACAAATAGGCGCGAACCCGCGATGCATGCTTGCCCCATCGAACTAAAAATACCGTAGCAAACACCATGTGCAGCGATATCAAGGTCAGCGTCTGACAACACGATAGTTGGGGATTTTCCCCCAAGCTCGAGTGACGTGGTGATCAGTTTCTCTGCTGCAATGTGAGCCAATTGTCGTCCGGTATTGGTGCCACCTGTAAAGGAGATTTTTTTCACCAGAGGGTGGCGAACTAATGCATCACCGACAATCGAACCTTTACCCGGTAGCACGCTCAATAGGCCGCTGGGTAAACCCGCTTGCTCAAATAGCTCAGCCAATTTTAATGAAATTAGAGGTGTGGCTTCCGCGGGTTTTAAGATGACCGCATTACCGGCCGCAATCGCTGGGGCAATTTTTTGCATATCACTGGCAATCGGGGAGTTCCATGGCGTGATTGCAGCGATTACGCCAATAGGTTGGTAAGTACTTATGGTCATCAGCTCGGGCTGGCGGCGAGGGGGAAGTTCACCACCTGAGACTTCACAAACCGCCGCAAAGTAGCGAGCGGTTGCTGCTGCGCTCATCACTAAGCCACGTGCTTCCGCCCAAGGTTTGCCGTTATCCAAGGTTTGTAATTGAGTTAATGTTTTGCAGTTTTCATCAATTAAGCGACTCACGTTGTACAAGATAGTTGCCCGCTGGTGAGCGGGAAGATTACGCCAAGAAGGCGCTCTCCAGGCCTTATCTGCGGCAATTACCGCATCTTCGACATCTTCCAAACTTGCACTGTTAAGGGTCGCAATCACCTGGTTATTCCCCGGAAAACGCGATTGCATTTCAGGCCCGCGACCTTGCTGCCATTTACCACCAATAAAAATATCCATTTTGTTCATAATAGGGCTCCTATTAAATAGCTTGGTGCTCAGCGATACGACGACAAATTTCAACAGCACTTAAAGCGGCTAACATCGATGTTTTCGGATTTGAAGGGAGTGGATTTCCATTGAGTTCAATGCAGAAATGGCCAAAATCACCAGTAACATCAATGCGGTGCGAGTTTTGTGTGGTAGTCGGGTCAACAACCAATTGCACTTGGGTGGCATCCATCCCAATGCCATACAGTGCAACAGTGGCAGCCACATTGGCATTCGCTGGAAAATTCAGTGCCGCTTCACGGGCACTGCCACTAAAGAACACCGTGGGCTGTGTCACTTGTGATAAATCGACATAACGTTCAGCCGCGCCATTGCGCCAACTTGCAGGGCTTTTACGTGACTGGTAGGTTACTTGGGTGATATTCGCCTCTTTTGCGGCTCGTAGGCCATCAAGACCTGCAACAGCGCCAGTCAGTGGGATCAACTGGCTGTGGTAGCGTTGGGTTAAGGCGATTAAGTGTTGTTCAAACTCCGTGTCTGCAAGTGCTCCCGTTGAGATAATAGCCAGTGTCCAGCCTCTTTCTAGTACCGCTGGTGCATATTGTTTAACGGCTTGGTGACCCGCACACTCCAACACTAAATCTGGTGGAACGATATTATTGTCAAGGTTATCGATGGGGGTGACTGCCCCTTTAAAGCGTTCCAAAATGGCTTGATGATGATGAGGCCGGGCAACAATGTAGCGCAGTGCTATCTCATTAGGTAAGCGAGTAATCACTTCTTGAGCCATTGCACCGTAACCAATCAACATGAGTGTTTTCATCGTTAAATCCTTCAAATATGATGGCTAAAGCCACCAGAAACGTCTAAAGCGGCACCCGAGGTAAACGACGCCATGGGGGAGGCTAAAAAGACTAAGGCACGTGCGGGCTCTTCGGGTTTTCCTAAACGTTGCATTGGAATGCCGCGTTTTTTAGCGATATCACCAATCCATTGTTCCCAATCGATATTTTTATCACTGCGATTGTCGAAACGGCGTCGCCATTGGTCAGATTCCACCATGCCAAGTAAAATAGAGTTCACGCGGATCCCTTTGGGTAACAGTGTTTTCGACAAGTTTAGCGTCATGTTTAATAATGCAGCCCGAGCCGCCGAGGTGGCGACCATATGTGGTTCAGGCTGTAAGGCCAACAGTGAATTGACACAGGTAATAGAAGCTATATTTGATTGCTCCAAGAATGGCAAAAAAGCATTCACGGGGTTAATCACACCAAATAGTTTTAACTGAGCTTCGTGTAACCATGCTTCTTCGGGGGTCTCGCTATAGCTTGCGACATAGCCTTGCCCTGCGTTGTTAATCAATATATCGACGTGTCCATATTGTTGATGAACCTGTTTTGCGAAAGCTTCGGTTTGTGTTTTATCAAGAACATCACAAGGTTGTGCAATAAAATGCCCTTGTGGGTAGTGTTCTCGTAATGTTGTAAGCGCTTGCTGGAGTTTGTCTTGATCACGGCCACAGAATGCCACTTTACATCCTTCATCCAGTAAGAGTTTGACGGTTGCAAAGCCGATGCCGGAGCTTCCTCCTGTCACGACAGCAACACGGTTATTTAACTGTAAATTCATGAGTCTTCCTTTATTCGGCTTCGCAATAGAGTGTCTCTAAAAATTGTTGTAAGTGGTGGTTAAAGGCATCTGGCGCATCTAAATAACTGGCGTGTCCCGCTTGGTTTATCAGGAAATAAGGGCAGTTTTTTTGGCGTGCGAGTTGCTCTACTTGGGCTGGTGGCGTAATGGTATCTTCTGTGCCAACCAGTATTTCCAAGGGGCCACCATAGCGATTTAAATATTGGCTAATATCGTCATGGGCTAGCATCCACGCCGCGGCTAAGAAGCCTTTGGGGTTGAGCTTCTTCATGTTCTGTTGAACCCAATTGACTTTTTCAGTGGTTGCGTTGGCGGATAACAAAGCAGCGGCACGGTTTTGCGCATATGCCTCAATACCGGAACTAAAAACAATATCTTGCCGCTGTTGGTAAACTTGTTTTTGTTGGTCAGGGCTTTTTGTGGCATAACCTTGCGCGGGGTTCGCTAAGATTAAGCCTTTAACTTTATTGGGGTATTGCGCTGCAAAAGCACTTGCCATTATGGCGCCAAGAGAGTGTCCCACTAACACGACGGGTGATAAGGCCAATTTATCAATAAAAGTATTCAATGCATTTGCGTAATCAATAGCGGTAGGCGTTGTCGTCTCTAGCTCACGGCTTTCTAAATAGCCGGGCGCATCCCAGCTATAGAGATGATAGTGTTCTGTCAGTGATGGACTGGTCAGTTGGCTTACCCATGAAGCAGAACCAGAGCTGATACCATGCAGCAATACCACCGGGTGCCCTTGGCCTGCTTCTCGCCAATTGAGGCGATATTGGCCAAAGTCTGCTATCTGTGGTTCCGGGAGTTTTTTATTGAGCAAATTCATCACTGACGACTCCTGTTAGTTACGTTTAACTTTTGATAAAGGGTGATCTTCAGGATATGTCGGGATCGCAGGTTTTGGTGTCCCGATCATGACGCACATTAAGGCTTCTTCTTCTCCATGGTTAAATAAGCCACGATAAATACCCGCAGGGACTGAAATTAGGTCACGTTCTTTCAGGACGGTTTCATACTCTTCATTGCCATCTTTCACAAACAACGTGATGGTGCCTTTCAACATAAAGAACACTTCTTCAACATCGGGGTGCAGGTGTAATGGCCCCTCGCATTTGGCAGGGAGAACCATGGTGGAGAAGGTAAAGTTCTCTGCGGGAACGGTGTTGACATCATTAGCAACGCCAGTCGCACCCGTGCCGATATAGCGCATTTGTGCGCGGCGATATTTAGGGTCGTAATCCGCTTGGAATTTCAGTGCATTCCAGTCATATTTACGCCCTTCAAGGCGAGCAATACGCGACTCAATCCATTGTGCCATTGGAATATCTTGTGGTTTGATTTGCGGTTGTGACATGGTGTTATCTCCAATAAAAAATGAATTAATATTTTTTCAGTAAAGGCACTAGTAACAAGCTGCCGAATAAACCTATGACGACGATAAATAACAGCCCGCTATCCATAGTGTGAGTGACAGTAATAAGAACTCCCATTGCCAGCGGTGCAGCAGCGCCAGCAAGGTTTCCTAACCCATTGAAAATACCGCCTGCTAATGCACTGACTTGCTTTTGTGTGGCTTTTGCGAGTAGAGCAAAGATATTTGGTGCGCCCGCCCCCCACATGAACATGCTAAACGCCATCATAAGAATGATGCTGTAGGTGCCAGTGAGAAATAACACACCAGCAAGGCCTAAAACGGCACCAAGTAGTGAAATAAAACAAACGAGTGCACGGCGATCGTAGCGATCTGATAACCACGCTCCGATGGCTTCACCAAATAACATGGCGATAAAGGGAAGGGATGACAGAATTCCTGCATGTTCTAAGTGAATAGACTTACCTTTAATTAAATAGCTGGGTAACCAACCATTCATTCCCCAAAGGTAGACAAGAAAAGCGATATTAAACATGCAGATAATCCAAAAATGGCTATTTTGGAATAAGCGTTTTTTATGGGCTCGCATCACGGCCAATTGCTCCACTGGAAGTGTTTCACCTGCTGTGTTTTTAGTCTGAGCTTGGCGATTGACTAAGTTGGGATGGCGAATACCAATCACCACAAGCCACCAAACAGGAACAGTAAAGGCGGCCATGACAAAAAATGTACTTTGCCAACCATAATTATTGAGTAAATACAATGAGATAGGAAATCCTAATGCTGCGCCTAACGGTGTGCCTAATAACCACATCATGGTGGCACGCGCTTGCATTTTTGGCGGAAAGGTACGGCGCACAATGGCGTAAGCGATTGCCAGCAAAGGCCCTTCGGCAATTCCTAGCAATACACGCAGAAAAACCATCGTGCCATAGTGGTGTGTGAATCCCATAAAAATCATGAGAAAACACCAGCTACTGATCATAAATAACAGCATTTTGGTGGGGTGAAATTTATCGCCAATACCGCTTAGCAGCATGGAAGAAACACCATAAGCGAATAAAAATGCGCTCATCAGTAACCCTAAACGGGTTGGGTCAAAATCAATCCCCAGAGCTTGCTGAAATTTTTCGTCAGAAAATAGAGCTGCAATACTGATTTTATCGAAGAAAGCCAGTAGTACACAGGAAAACAACCCGATAGGGATCAACCAATTGATCTTTTCAGGAACATCTTGCTCGACTTGATCATGCTCTGAGTTTTGTAAGGTTATAGTCTGATTAGCCATGAGATTTCTCCTGCTGGGCACTATTTCAGTGACATTAATGAAAATGTGGGATCAGCAAGTTGTGATGGGTCCAATTTGCGGTGGCCTTGTATCCAACGTTTACCTAGCTTGATGGCTCGTGCATCATTAAATGCAATCATTTGCACCAATTCATTGCTTTCATTTAAAGCAAAATGAACCTCTGAATTAGGGGTATACCGTTGAATATGTTTTAATTTTTGTGAGGTTGGGACGCCTAAAATTTGGATGTTGTCCTGGTATTGATCTGACCATAACCAAGCGAGTTCATTGAACCCTTCAGACTGCGGGTTTAGCATGGCTTTTGCTGTGGTAATGGCTTGGTTTTGCGCATAAGCCCATGACTGTAAACATAAGGATAGTGTTGGATGGCAAGCGACGTCGCCCGCAGCGTAAATATTTGGGTGAGAAGTTTGCCCTTGATGATTAATCACAATACCGTGGGTGACATCAAGCCCCGCTTCTTTGGCCAGTTCGAGATTTAATTCAACACCAATCCCCATAACAGCGAGATCGAAGTTTTGCGAAGGCTGTTTTTGGCAACTAATTTGTAATCCGCTTGGTGTCGGCTCGCCAAGTTCGATATCTCCACAATCGGTTATGACATGAACACCTGCTTGTGTGTGGCGTAATGCAAGAGCCTCTGAAACATTCTGCGGTACACTTCGTTCGCATAAGCGGCTTTGCCGCTCAAAAATCGTGACATCAATCCCCATTTTTCGAGCAGAAGCGGCGACTTCTAAGCCAATCCAACCACCACCAATAATGGCAATTTTTTGTGCAGAGAGCAGCGCAATGCGCAATTTCTGAGCGTCATCCCATGAACGTAAGGCAAATACTTGTGGATGTTGCTGCCAACGATTCGACAGGTAGCGAGGCCGACCGCCTGTCGCGAGCAGTAATTTGTCAAACGTAATGACACGACCATCACTTAAATAAATACATTGGGTTTGGCTATCAATTTTGGTGGCACGTAGTGGGCGAAACCACTGTAAATTTAAGGCGTGAGTTTCTTGTTCGCTGAATAAGCGTGATAATGAAAAACTCTCCTGTGTCAATGCGGCTTTAGACAGCGGTGGGCGCTCATAAAAATCATGGTTTTCATCGCTGATCACCGAAATAATACCTTGATAGCCTTCATCGCGTAGGGTTTTTGCCGCCCAACCACCAGCCTGACCCCCACCGATAATGACAATACCGCCTTGGATTAATGAGCTCATGGTGCTACTCCTTAACTTGGCGACGAGTTTCATAATCGAGACCGCCTTCTACAGCCCATTCGGTAAATGAAACCAAGGAATGTTCCAGTTCGCGTGGTTGCCATTTATCGGTAAGGTAATCATCATTGGTGTAATATTCGAAAGCTCCACCTGTTGGGCTGTTGACATACCAAAAGTAAGCGGATGAGATAGGGTGGCGGCCTGGGCCAATAAAGGTGCTCCATTGGTGGCGGTTCATTGCCAGACCGCCGCCAATCACTTCATGGATATCACGAACCGTAAAAGCGACATGGTTGAGGCCGCTGCCACGATGAGGAAGTTTCAGCAAAAACAGGTTATGGTGGCAACCGTTTATTTGTGTCCGTAAAAAGACGGCACGGTCGATATAACGGTCAGAAACTTGAAAACCCAGTTTTTGGCAATAGAACGCTTCTGTAGAAGGTAAGTCATCCACAAAGAACACCACGTGACCGACGTTAATTGGCGTGGCTTTTTCGTAAACTGGGCTGGGTTTATCAATGCGGCGAATATCTCCCCATTGGTTGATAGCGGTGACATCTAATTCAACTGTTTTTTGTTTACTAATGGTGAAAGCGACTGTCATGCCATTTGGGTCACGGCACTGTGCGCCATCTGACGTCAGTTGAAAACCATCACAAGGCCTAATTTTCTCAATGATTTCCTTGAGTTTATCCGGGCTTTCAACTCCCCATGTGATGCGGCGCAGTGTTGAACCGGCTTCAAAAGGTGCGGGTAAATTTGGGTCTTGGTGGGAAAATAACTGTATTTCAGCACCCGATAAAGTGGTGAATAACGAGGCGTTATCAGAGGCTGCTTGGAGGCCAAAATCATGTAAAAATTTCTGGCTGCTAGGGATATCTTCAACACCAAATTCTAATTTTTCTATTCCAATCACTGACATTATAAAGTCCTCTATCGATTGGTGTTATTGCCAAAGGTTTTTTGGACAAAAAGAACCTGAGGCTTATGGCAATAAACCTAAAAATGTGTGGATGATATTCGGTTAACGCTAAACGGCTTTTGCTTGGCTCATGCCACCTATAAATTCAGTGAGTTTTTGGGCTGCATAGCTCACTTCATTTTGTAGTCGCCGGCACTCTTGTGCAGGGATGCTATTCATTGGCACCATGATGCTAATCACCGCTTCGACGCCATTCGCTTGGTTATAAACAGGGTAAACAATGGATGAAATTCCTCGACGATAAAATGATTCACCAATCACATAGCCTCGCAGTTTGTCAGCTTGGATCATTTGCCAAAACTCCTGCTTGCTGCCTGCGTTGTCGGGGAGCTCATCGTCTGGGTAAAGCGCATCGAATTCAGCGCGAGTTAACCCACTGAGCAGCATGCGACCGAGTGAGGTTCGATGGGCTAATAAACGCGTGCCTACGCTAACATGGTTAATTTTTGATTCTGCGCCACTGACTCTGGCGATGTAAATAATGTCACGGCCATCTCGAATGACTAAATGGCTGTTACATTGGCTTCGGTCTCTGAGTTGCTCGATAATGGGCTGGCCTAACTGGGTTAAATCGAGTGATGCAATATAGCCAAGACCAAGGCTGAGTACTTTGCGGCCTAATGAAAATGCCCCAGTACGTGGGTGTTGGACGAGGAAATCCAAGTGCACTAAGGTTTGGATCGCACGGTAAGCCGTTGCTTTGGGCATATCGACTAAGCGAAGGATCTCTGCAAATGTGAGCTCACGGTGCTGTTCTGCAAGTAGCAGAAGAAGCTGTAGCCCTTTTTCCAAACCGGGTACCAGATATTTACATGTTGAATTCATGGTCCTCACCTCTTTACCTACTGAATGGTGAAATTAGTTAAAAATAAAGCCACCATTAACTGGGATTAGCTGTCCTGTAACAAAATCAGCCATAGGAGAAAGCAAGTACAAAGCGGTTCCTGTAACGTCTTCGGGCATTTGCTCCCCTTGTAATGCTCTGCCATTTTCATATAGCTGGTGGCGCTCGGTTGGAACGTATTCGGTCGCTTCGACTTTTGTGAGCCCGGGGGCAATCGCATTGACGCAAATTCGATGAGTGCCAAGTTCACGCGCCATTGAGCGGGTCATACTGATGATCGCCCCTTTACTGGCGACATAGGCCATCAGCTTGGGAGCTCCCCAAAGCGCGGTGTCAGAAGCAATATTGATAATTTTCCCGCGGGAGCTCTGTTTTAAAAAGGGGAGGGCGGCTTTGGTGACTAGCCACGTTCCTCTGACATTGACGGTCATAACCTTATCCCATAGCGCCAAGTCATATTCATCGAGCAGCTTTCCACCCACTCCGGTTGCCAGAGCCGCATTATTAATCAGCCCATCAATTGCACCTTGTTGACCAATACTGTCGAATGCATGAGTGATTGAGTCAGGATCCGCTAAGTCGAGAGAAACACCTTGGGCTTCAAACCCTTGTTGTTGTAGGGACTCGACACTTTCTTGTAATCGCTGTTCGAGGATGTCACACAAGATAACTTGAGCGCCTTGCTCTGCGGCGGCTTGTGCAAAGCTAAAGCCCAGTCCCCTTGCGGCACCAGTGATCACAAGGCGTTTTCCTGCCAAAACATCACGCATTTTCAGTTTCCTTATTGTGGATTAAGTCAAACTGTTTCTTCGCTTCACGTTGCATAATGCGACGTAGGCGAGATAACCCCACATCGTGTTGATAAAGAAACTCTTTATCCCGTGCATTTGGTGTGAGGTTTTCCAAAATAATGCGATCTTGCTCTAGGACATCCCAATGTAGCCCTTCTAGGCGGTTGCGGTACATAAAGCGCCATAAATCACGTTGCCAGTCTTTTACTTTGCGAATACGCCAAAAGAAAACACGCGTGTGGTGACGGTCTTCAGGAACGACCATGCCGATAATCCAAAAGTGCCCACCAGGACCGAAGCGTTTTTGATATGGGATAGATAAACGTAGCCAATTTGCACCCGTGCTCGCGAATTCCACCCAGTCAAAGTTGACACCAATTTGGTCATTTTTACGGAAAATAAACCCACTTTTTGTTGCTTCTAGGATCATTTCTGATTGTTTATCACCTTCTGCCATTGAGTGTGATGATGAATGGAGATAGGTGCCATGCATTGGGTCCATCACGTTTTCTAATGCATATTGGTAATTGCATTTCCACGATGCGGTGCAGAGGAAATTGCTGTGGTTTTCGTCATCAGCTAACTCTTCAGGAAATTCAAGGGCTGGGGGTGTTTCACCGTCAACTACCGCAAAATAGAGGAAGATAGCGCCATGAATTTCTTGAACGGGATAGGTTTTTAAACATTTTTGACCTTCAAGAGGGCATTGGCTGACCGCTGGGACATCTTTAACGACACCATCACCACCGACTTCGACACCGTGGTACCAGCAGGCAATACGTTCACCTAGGTTCCAACCCATTGATAAACGGGCTCCGCGGTGAGGGCATCTGTCTTCTAGTGCGTGAATTTGTCCTTTATCGTCACGCCAAAGGACAATTTGTTCTTCTAAACGGGTAATACCGATGGGGTCGCTACTCACTTCCCAACTGGATAATACGGGGTACCATTGCCCTCGTAACCCGACATCGAGATAATCTTGATAGTTTTGAATTTGTGTATTCGTTGTCATCATTTGCTTCCGTTTATCAAAAGTGTTTTTGTTTTATTTTCTTTTTATGACAATGTGTTAGTAACCATTGACAAGAAGAAATTCGCGGAAACTGCTGGTAGACCAAGGTTGCCCTTGTCGGTCATATAATTGTTGTTGATTTAATGCGCTAACTAATTCTTCAAGTGATTCAGTGCCTGCGGCGAATAGCGTTTCCAGTGCAAAAATAAGCTTATTTTCATATTCATCAGGGATGCGTGAACGTGTTTGCCAAACGATATTCGGTGCACTTCCCGGTGCTTGAATACTGCCTTTACCGCCTTCTCGCGCCGGGATGATTTGGTTATTCGCCGGCAAATACGGATTAAAATTTTGAATGGGTTCCATTCCTACTCCTCAATCAAACTGATTTCGATTTGGTTGTCGTGAATGCGTGTTTGGTAGGTTTTGAGATCTCGCCCACCAGGTTCGCGTAAACATTTACCTGTTTTAATATCAAAAACGGCTTCATGTAATGGGCATTCCACTTTGCCATCTTCAACAAAACCTTGGCTTAACAGAGCGTAGGCATGTGGACAAACATCTTCTAAGGCATAATATTGGTCTTCAACTAAGAAGATCCCAATTTCGGCATCATCAACTTTGGCGGAAAAAGGAAATTCTTCTTGAACTTGTGAGATATCGCAGACAGCAACCCAGCTCATGGTTTTCTCCTTTTGAATGTGTTGTAACATTTTGTTTCATAGGTGAAACATTGTTTTTTATTTAAAACCAGATTAATTGTATGGATGATTATTAGTCAATCGAATGTTGACTATATGTAAAATATTCGTTTCAAAATGTGGGGTGTGTCGAGGTTATGATGGAGTTTGGTTTCATATGAGAAACCAGTTAACGTGAGGTATTAAGTTCGTCACTCATATCTGGTGTAGAAAATAAAAACAGTTGAAGGCCAGTCATACCAATAAAATAGCCCTCAAGAGCGGATAAGCTATCGAGGGCGTATTCGGTTAAATAAGTTAAATTTAAGGTTTACTCGAGGTTTTCACCATTAGAAGCGATGACTCGCTGATACCAATAGAAAGAGTCTTTCGGTATACGTTTTAAAGAACCATTACCCTCATCATCTTGTTCTACATAGATAAAGCCATAACGTTTGGTCATTTGTGAGGTACCGCAGCTGATCAGGTCAATACAGCCCCAAGTGGTATATCCCATTAAATCCACACCATCACGAATGGCTTCTTTCATGGCAATAACGTGTTCTTTAATATACTCAATACGATATGGGTCAGAAACAGTGCCATCTGGGTTTAGCGTGTCACGTGCGCCTAAGCCATTTTCGACGACAAACAGAGGAACACCGTAGCGATCCCACAGTTTATTCAGGGTAATGCGAAGGCCTGTTGGGTCAATCGGCCAACCCCACTCGGATTGTGTTAAGAATGGGTTTTTGATTTTACTGACTAAGTGACCTGATAACTCTTTCGCGTCTGGCCCACCTTTAGTGACATAGGTCATGTAATAGCTGAGCGAAATAAAATCTGCAATTCCTTCTTTTAATACTTTAAAATCTTCCGGTTCAACTTGAATATTAATATTATTTTCTTCGAAATAACGTAGCATGTAAGCAGGATATTCCCCACGAACACTAACATCAGGGTAGAATAGGTTGATTTGGTCTTCTTTTAACGCCTGTAGCTGGTCTTCTGGGTTGCAACTTTCAGCGTAAGTTTCTAAGCGGCAAATCATGCAGCCAATTTTGGCGTTAGGCATCATTTGTTTACCCAGTTTGATAGAAATTGCACTGGCAACAAACTGGTTATGCGACGCTTGGTATGCGGCTTCTTCAACATTTTTAACGGTATCAGGTAATGTACCTGCACCCGTATATAAGCTGTTCAGGTTCATGTTCATTTCATTGAACGTGATCCAATATTTTACTTTTGATTCATATCGCTTATAACAAGTAGTTGCGAATTTTACGAATAAATCAATTAGGCGGCGATCTTGCCAGCCATTGAATTTTTGTGTCAGTGTTAATGGCATTTCATAGTGAGAAAGTGTCACCAGTGGTTCAATGCCATATTTTGCTAACTCATCAAATACGCGGTCGTAAAAGGCTAAACCGTCTTCATTTGGCTGCTCATCAATTCCATTTGGAAAAATGCGTGCCCAAGAAATAGATAAACGGAATACTTTGAAACCCATTTCAGCAAATAATGCGATATCTTCTTCATAACGGTGATAAAAGTCGATTCCCCAGCGTTTCGGGAATAATGCTTTACACTCGGGTTTTAAATATTCTTCCAACTCTTTTGAGGTAACGTTAAACGTAAAGTTATTGACGGAACCATCTGCATAAGGGTCTTTATAGGCGGCAACGTCTGAAGTTGATAATCCTTTACCACCTTGGTCAAAAGCGCCTTCGATTTGGTTAGCCGCTGTTGCGCCGCCCCATAAGAAACCTTTGGGAAAACCGATTGTGCTAATGTTTTTGGTATCTAATTTCATAATATCCTCTTACTGAATCAATTAACGGTGAGCAGTGTTGTGGTATTACTTGTGACATGTTTCTGATTTGTCACCTGTAATTCACTGAACTCGTCAAAGTTGGTTATCAAAACTGGGGTGATTGTTGATAATGAATGTTTAGTTATATTTTCAATATCGAACTCGATGAGTAGGTCTCCAGCTTTAACGCTGTCTTTTTCATTAACATGGAGAATGAAACCTTCACCATTTAATGAAACGGTATCGATACCTACATGAATTAGGATGTCTAACCCCTCATGGGTAGTTAGACCGATGGCATGTTTGCTCGGGGTGACCATGGAAATAATGCCATCCGTGGGAGCATAAACTTTGTTATCTGAAGGAAGGATGGCAATACCATCTCCAATGATTTTATTGGCAAAAACAGTATCTGGGACTTGTTCTAGTGCCAGTGTTTCCCCTGAAATTGGCGCGAATAAGTTAAGATTGATTAATTTTTTATCGTTTTGAGCGTGTGTTGATAGAGTATTTTCTTCGCTATTATTCTTATTTGACGAAACTAGGTTATGAGGTGAAGTCGACTCTTTATTTGGAGAGAGTCCCGTTTCATCAAGTTTTAATGAAAGTGTAATAATAAATGCTAAAGAAAAACTGACGATGACAGCGAGACAAACAAACAGGAAGTTATTGGTTCCCGCTTCAACATAAGTGGGTAAGGCCGTAATTCCAGGAATACTAAAAGCAAACGCTTTGACTGCAAATGTACCGATAATTCCGCCTCCCACGGCTCCTCCAATTAATGCCGCATAAAATGGTTTTTTCAAACGCATGGTAACGCCATAAATTGCAGGCTCTGTAATACCAAAAACCGCAGAAAGGGATGAGGAGTAAGCGATGGACTTTAATTTAGTATTTTTGCTCTTAATCGCGACAGCTAATGTTGCTCCTGCTTGTGCGAGGTTGCTGGATAAACTAATTGGTAATAAGACAAAGTCATAACCCAATGTTTTAAAATTAGAAAATGTGGCAGGGAAAAAGGCATAATGCATCCCTGTGATCACTAGCAGTGATAGGCATCCTCCCATGATGAAACCAGCGATAGGGCCTGCAACATCAAATAAATATGAGAATGTTTGTTGTAAATATTCGCCAACGTAGTAGCCCAACGGTGCTAATAATGACAAAGTGATAATCGAAGAGATAATTAAAACAAGTAGTGGCGCAAAAATAATTTTTACACTAGCAGGGATTATTTTTTCAACCCATTTGCTAATATAGCTTAATAACCATACACCTAAAATAATCGGAATAACGGTGAAGTTATAAGTAATGTTAGGGATATTAATGCCAAAGAAAGACATTGTGGGCTCGCCTTGAAACATCGGGTAAACAAGGATGAATGCCAATGTGACGGCGATATACTCATTAGTTTTAAATTTTTTAGCGACAGAAAATGCAAGTAAAATAGGTAAAAAGTAAAATGCTGAATCAGAAATTGTATAGAGAATTCGGTATTCTGAACTACCATTAGGTATAAAGCCAAAAATATCAAGAAGCGCAAGTAATCCCTTCAATAACCCGGTTCCAATAATAGCGGGTAAAATAGGGGTAAAAATGCCTGAAAGAAAATCAAAAAAGGTATTAATAATATTTTGTTTCGGTTCTACTATTTCTTCTTGCTGAGTTTCTTCGAGCGGAGAGCCATTTGGCTCAACGATTTTATGTAGCTCGGTAAAGACGTGGGTGACGTGGCTTCCCAATATGACTTGCAGTTGATTACCTTGGAAGTTAACGCCCAATACCCAAGGGATATCACGTAATTTTTCAACCTCGACAAGATCATTATTGTGCAGGTTAAACCGCAAGCGTGTAATACAATGCCAATGCTGACTAATATTTTTTTGACCACCAATAAGCGTGATGATCTGTTCTGCAACTTGTCTACTTTCCATAAGTATACCTATAAAAAAACCTGAACAATGCCCCCCGAAATTAATTGGAAGTATTGTTCAGGTTAATGCCTAGTCTTGCCAGTTACACACCTGTTATATTTCAAGCTTAAGTTTATGCCTGACTCATTTTATTTTTACAAACAACCTAATGAGTAATGCTAATTTCTATCATTTTTTACAAATAATAATGAATTTTATCGTTCGTTCTGAAAAAACATTATTATTTATAATCATTACTATTTATAAAGTCGTTGTCTGCACCTCAAAATTTAGGAATAAAAAAACCTGAAACCATTGAATTAATTAAATTCAATCTGTTTCAGGTTATTGCCTAGTCTAGCTAGTTACAGACCTACCATTACGTTATAAGATTTTTATGAATGAAAGACAATCGTTGATTAATAAATTTGTGATCCGTGCGACAGAGATGCGCTTATATCTAAGCTTAAATTTCTCTTACAATTTAATTGTGAAGGTATTATTTACAACGAGTCGATGACTAAAACCATTCCTCTAAAATAATTAGGAGTTTCTACTCAGCTATTGATCACAAAAAGCACCGATGTATCTTGCTTTTTAAAAGGAGAAAAGATATATCTACAGGTAATTGGTGTGTTACTAGCTCGACTAGGCAAAAACCTGAAGAGGCTGAAGTTTACTTCATGTCATTTCAGGTTTTTTGCATTTATAACTTATAAAAATGGAAGTACTCTATATGTATATAATAAAAAAAGTTATAAATAATAATGTGATACTTGTGGATAATGATGCCCAACAAGAATTCGTTATAATTGGTAAAGGAATTGGATTTAATTCAAAGGCAGGTCAAAACTACCACTGTACTGAGGGGGATGAGCTTTTTAGTAAGCCCCATGACTATGATATTCATAATTTTGTCGATAATATTCCGATTGGGATAATAAAGCTAACACTTGAAGTGATTAATAAATGTAAACCGATTTTAAATGCAAAATTAAGTGACAGTTTAGTCATTACATTATCTGAACATATTACATTTGCTATTGAGCGAAGTAAAAATAGAGAAATGAGTATTTCTCTCTATGAAGTTCCCTATCTTTATCACCTTGAATTTATTGCAGGGAAAGTGGCCGTTGATTATATTAATGAAAAGCTAGGGGTTAGCCTACCACCGGGTGAAGCATCGTTAATTGCGCTACATTTTGTCAATGCGAAGTTAAATAATAAAAGCGTAGGGGATACGTTAAAATTCACGCAAACGGTTTATAAGATTGTTAATATCATAAATTATTCTTTTCATATTCAAGTTAATACCGATGCCGATAGCTTTTCTCGGTTTATTAACCATCTAAAGTATTTATTGATCCGCTGCCAAGCAAATCATGACAAAAGTAGCCAATTTAATTCGGTACTTGAGGAACTCGTTGAAAAGGAATTACTGAAAAATTTTGCCTGTGCAAAAAAAATAGCTGCATTGATACAGTCTGAATATGCTATTCCTGTCTCTCGTGAGGAAATTATCTATTTAGCATTACACATAGAAAGGCTGCTACATTCAGTTTGAACGTTACTTTAACATTTTTTTAGTATAGGTGTGTAACTGGCAAGGCTAGGCATTAACCTACGTCATATTCTCCCACTGTAAAATACTGTGTTGCTATTTTAAATGGGAATAGAAAAGGAAAATCGTATGGCTGTAAAATTAATTGCTATCGACCTTGATGGCACGCTATTAAATACTCATCATCAAATCAGCGATAATATTAAATCAGTTCTTCAACAAGCACAGAAAAACAACATACAGATCATTCTAGCTTCTGGCCGACCTTATTCAGGTATTCAACCCTATTTACAACAGTTGGGCTTGGATAAGCCAGGAAACTACTGCATTAGTAATAATGGTAGCGTTATTCATGATGCTTCAAATGGTAATCATCTTATCGATTTTTTATTAGATATTGATGACTATAAGAAAATTTATGCTCAAACGGAAGAATTAGCCCTTTCTTTACATGCTCTCGGTGATAATAAAATTTTTACTGCAAATAAAATTATTGGTTTTTATACGACACATGAAGCTTATCTTTCGAATACATTAATCCATTATGTACCAATGAATGAGATGCCCTCAGATATTTTATTTACGAAATTAATGATTTCTTCTGAAGAAAACTATTTATCTAGTGTTATCAAAAAGATACCATCCAATTATTTTCAGCAATATACATTAGTTAGAAGCACGCCTTATTTTTTAGAAGTTTTAAATAAAAATGCAAATAAAGGGCTAGCAATCCAAGCACTTGCACAACAATTAGATTTATATAAACACGAAATCATGTGCATTGGTGACCAAAATAATGATTTGCCTATGTTTGATGTCTCAGGAATTTGTATTGCAATGGAGAATGCAACGGAAGAATTAAGGCAGCGTGCTACGGGGGTTACGAGTTGTAATGATTCTGATGGCGTCGCTAAGGCGATTGAGAAATACGCATTATAAGAGCGCCTAAAGATAAGTAAGTCGTTAAAAAACCCAGTAACGCTTACTGGGTTTTTTGTCTAATACATAGAACGAGGGGATTAGTTTTTTTGTAATCCTTCTAAAATAGCTTTCATTTTTCCTAAAGAGTGAGAAAGGTGAATTTTATAGGAATCACAAAAATAATTTTTCTTTGGTAACCTTTTTGAATCAAGTAAAAAACGATGTTTTGGGCAGCCGCCGTGACATAACGGTTTAAATTCACAGGGTAGGCAGTCTGCGCTAATCTTTTCTTTTTTAAGTGATGAAAAGCGTTGATGATTATCTGATTTCAACATATTAGAGACTGCATCTACCATTAAATTGCCGATTTTATTCTCAGGGTAAACAAAGTGGTCACAAGAATATAGATCGCCATTTGCTTCTAAAACTAAATTAGCTCCACAGCTTTCACTGGTTACACAGCTACTCGGCAAACCAAGGCTTTGGCTCATGGTCTGCTCAAAATTCATGACAAATACCTTACCAATATCGTTCTCTTGCCAATGGTCAAAAATATCATTAAGAAATTGGCCATATTTTATTGCATCGACGGACCAGTCCGTGACCTTTGCTGTTCCATTAAATTCAGGGGAAATTAATGATAACCCCTCCGTTGTTGCTTGCTGTACTTGACGTTCAACGACAGGAATAAACTGCATATAATAACTACCAATACTTTTTAAAAATTCATAAATTTCAATCGGCTTATCTACATTGAAATTATTGACGACCGTTAGTGTATTAAAATCAACTTGGTATTTTTTAAGCAGTTCAATACTGGCAAGTAAGCGGTCAAAGGTGCTTTTTCCTGAACGAGTTAAACGATATTCGTCGTTAAAAGAATGGTCACCATCGATTGACACCCCTAATAGAAAATGATGCCTTTTAAAAAATTGGCACCAATCATCATCAAGGTTGAGTGCATTAGTTTGAAATGAATTAGTAATCTTTTTCTTGCCTGCATATTTTTGCTGCAGTGCGACGGCATTTTTATAGAAGCCTAACCCGAGGAGAGTGGGTTCTCCACCTTGCCAAACAAATTCAACAACATCAGCAGGTTGTTGCTCTATATTGGTGTGAATATACTGTTCTAAAACCTCGTCACTCATTCGCCATTGATTTTTTCTATTTGGGTACAGTTTCGATTTCTCTAAATAGAAGCAATAAGTACAATCAATATTGCATACTGAACCTGAAGGCTTTGCCATCAATTGAAAATTTGGGTTTGTATTGCTCATACTTATGCCTCTATTATTAGAATTGTAATCCTATTTTATATTAAGGATTTTTTGATACTCTTTAACTTTTTCATCTGGGGCATTCCAGTTACCATCAAATATAGTATAAGTAATGTAACCTTTATCAAGGTATCCTGTATCAGAATCATCATTTCTTATTTTTAATGCTTCTGGATTAATAATTTGTTTTGCTTTTCCTTCCGGTGTTATTTCATATAAAATTTGTGGGGATACGGCATATTCATTCTCCACAAATTTAATACCTTTAATTTTATCTTTAGCTAAAGCGGGATAATTTATACTGAGCCCTGATTTTGCCGGAAGTATGGCTTGCCCTGAAACCCAATTTTTATTTAGGTCATCAACTAGCTCAACAACATAAGTAACAGAATCAGGCCAATACTTATGGGTACTTGGCCAGCCAGATTTCATTTCCTCTTCAGTCATAATATAGCCAATACTGGCGGCTATCGCTGGGTAGCCAAGACGTACAGCACGTGCAGCAGCTGAAACTGTTCCTGAATTAAGTTGTGACGTTCCGGTGTTTGGACCATCGTTGACCCCTGAAATGACAAGGTCTGGTGGTGTTTCCCGTAATAACCCCTGTAAACCGAAATCGAGAGAATCAGCCGGTGTACCAGGAAAACAATAAGTACGCTCATCGACTTTTTTAACATCGAATTCTTTCCCTGCTTTGAATGTAATAGCCGTCCCTATTCCACTTTGATTTGTTGCTGGGCCGACAAGCCAAACATCATAGCCTTTAGCATCTAATTGTGACTTTAATTCAGTGATACCAAATGCATCACAACCATCATCATTAACCAATAAAATTCGCATTTTTTCTGTGGATGCTTGGGCTTGAAGTCCAAATAGTGCGAGTAAACTGACAGCTAAAATAGTTTTTTTCATTTTTCATCTCTACACATGATTAGTGGTATTAAAATATATTGAATTTATAGTCAAAAATAATATCTACTGCGATGGAATTTCTTTTAATATAATGACCATTATTATCAAAGGCGGGTTGTATTCGATTCCCTTCTGTTTGATATAACCAAGCTTTGGTTAATTTAGTAAACATTGTGAAATTTTTTAACCGTGGATCACTTGGTTGCCATGCATTGATAAGGTTAATTTCTCCTGTTTTAATTTTGTTATTTTTAAAATCGAACTGGCCATAATTTAATTGTATTGCGGAATAAAAGTCTTCAGCATATTTATAGTCAATCAATCCTGTGAGAGCGAGCTCTCCGTCACGTTGATAATGATAGGCTGCGGAAGACATTGGGTCTAAACGCCAGCGAACGTTTTTAACAGGATGTCGGTCAAAGTAACCGAGTGACCCATCATTTTTAGCGGCATCGGTGTACCCAATACCCACTTTCATTCCTAGGGCATCATATTGCCATTTGGCCGTACCTTCATATACCCATGAGCTGCCATTTGCAGCCTGCCGTGAGGAAGGCATATTTTTATACATTTCCTGAGGAATATTACCAACGGCTCGAAAACCGAGTGTAATATCTGAACGTGGCATGTAGTTAAAATCAATGAAATGGCGATCGATATAATCTTTTGCATATCCGTAATTGTAGGTTGCATTTAAGGTTTTTGTTTTATAATTAAGCCCCCCTGCTGCTATATATTCAACTGCTTCATTGCTCTTACTGCGTAGCTTTTCTTTGTTAGGGGAAGCTCGCTCCATTACACTATCAATATATAATGTATCAATTGAGATATCATAATATTTTAACGTACCTGTATAGCCTAAATAGCTATTTTCCGATGATTCATAAGAGTTTTTTAATACAGTATATTTCCCCGGTGCTTGCCAGCCATATTTAGCTTTAAAGCTTAATTCTTTATCGTCACCTAATTGTAATTTAATATTACGTTTATTAAATTTTTTGAAGCTTTCAGCATTTGAAGATTTAAATCCAGAACCATCGTTCCATAATAAATCCCTACTTGCAAAGTAATCACTGGCTCCTAATTTAGCTACATAAGTATAAGAAACGTCAAAACCCAGAGTTTCTTTCCATAAACCTGATTGATAATTTAATCCAATCGTTTGTGCCCATGCAGTATGGATATAGGTTGGCCCAACTTCATTTTCGTTTAAATATTTTAATCTATTTCTGAGAAATAAATCCATTTTACTGTCTTTGATTAACGATTCATTACTTAGGCTATCAATAAATTTATATTCTCTAGCATCTACAATAGAAGAGAATAATATTGGGATGAGCATTGACCCTTTCAGATATTTTAGTAGTCTAACTTTTTTCATATACCAACCTTTATTCTTGATTATTAGCAATATTATTTTAATTGTTACTTTTTATGGTTTTAATTTTATTGGGTTACTGAGCAAGAAGATTAGGCAAAAAAAAACCTGAATTTTTATACGATTTGATAAAACGTATAAAAATTCAGGTTCTTGCCTAGTCAAGCTAGTAACACACCAATTGCTACATATTTAAAACGGGTTTATTTTTTATTACAATATATAATGATTGAAATTGTGAGCTACCACTGATTTTAATAAATAGAGCTCCTGAAGTAAATAAAATAGATATGAGTTAAATTAATTACAACTCTATGAATTTATTTAATTATAAGAATTTAATGGATGTAATAGTTTTGATGCTGTTCACAAATATATAAATAATAGATTGTGAATTTAATTTATTTTGATTAGATAGTGGCATTCTGGGTGTGTTACTAGTTTGACTAGGCAAAAACCTGAGACTTATAGCATTGGATGTTATAGGTCTCAGGTTTTTTTGTTTTTGTCCTTTTAATCCGAATGTGAGTTGTTTTTTACTAACTCGTATTTTATAAGTGAGGCACTATGTCTAATAAAGAGCGGTCGAATAAAGAAACAAGAAAAACTAAAAAACGGTATTTTTTACAATTACCACACAAGCCAAACCCGCTTAGACAGTGTATGAGTACAGCATTAAGTGGCGCATTGATGCTATCGGCATCTTTTGCTACACATGCCGCAGCTGAAAATACTGCGTCGAATATAAAGCCACCGAACGTGATCTTAATTGTGCTTGATGATGTTGGTTTTGCTGATTTTGGATCTTTTGGTTCAGAGATCAAAACACCAAATATTGATGCACTTGCAGAATCCGGGGTGCGTTATAACCGCTTTGATACAAGTGCGATTAGTGCGCCAACTCGCGCGGCTATCGTTACAGGACGAAACAATCAAACTGTCAATATGGAAGATTTGCCACCGGATAATGTGAATGCGCCATCGAAAGAAACACCTCATGGTACAGGGCCAGCAACGAGTGGGGAAATACCTGAAAATGCACAAAATATTGCTCAAGCCTTGAAATCTGCAGGTTATGATACTTATGCGTTGGGCAAATGGCATTTGGCACCAAATTATAAAGATGATTTAGCTCGTAATCAGAGCTTTTGGCCAAGACAGCGTGGATTTGATTATTTCTATGGTTTTTTAAGCGGTCATACCAACCAATATAAACCTGCATTAGTCGAAAATAACCAAAAAATTACCCCGCCTAATCATCCTGAATATCATTTATCGGTTGATTTAGTCGACCATGCGATTAAGCGTATTGATCAGAAATCAGAACAACCGAAATTTATTTATTTGGCTTTAGGCGCAGCTCATTCGCCTTATCATGTGCCGCAATCTTATATTAAAAATTACAGTGGCAAATATGATCAAGGCTGGGATCAACTGCGCTTAGATAGGTTTGAAAAACAGAAGAAGTTAGGCATTATTCCACAAAATACCCTTTTACCGGTAAGGGAGAAAGGAGACGCAGCTTGGGATTCACTCGATACTGAGCAGAAAAAAGTGTATGCAAGGTTTATGGAAACCTATGCTGGTTTTATGACTCATACCGATGAACAAATTGGCCGTTTAGTCGACTACTTGAAAGAAACAGGCCAATATGATGATACGTTAATTATTTTATTGTCAGATAACGGCGCCGCGCCAGAAGGCGGGGTAAATGGTGGTTTTAGAACGGCATATATGGATAAAACAACGGTTAAAGAAATGTACGATAACCTTGATGATGCCGGTGGACCAAAAACGGACATGCTATATCAGCGCCCTTGGGCGTATGCGGGGGCAACACCCTTTAAGCGTTATAAACTGTGGCCTTATTTAGGTGGTGTTAGAACCCCTCTGATTGTGTCATGGCCTAGTCATATACAACAACCAAATAGTATTCGCTCTCAATATGTTAGTGTTATTGATATTGCCCCTACAATTTTAGAGGCGGCGGGAACGTCATTTGCAACAGAGGTTGATGGCGTAAAACAAATTCCTGTGGCCGGTAAATCTTTCTTAGAAACATTAAATTCGGATGACGCAAAAACCCGTGATGTGCAGTATTTTCAATTGCGTAGTCAGCGAGCTATTACTCAGGGTAACTGGAGAGCGGTCGCATTGCACCGTTATAACACCAGCTACAATGATGACCAATGGCAACTGTTTAATACAGCAGAAGATTTTTCTGAATCAACAGATTTAGCACAGAAATACCCAGAAAAATTGAAAGAATTACAGCAATTGTGGTGGGATGAAGCCAGAAAATATAGCGACCCAGCTGTCGTAGACCCTTCTGAATTCTTCTACAACTTTAATCGCATGGAAGATGGATTTATTAGTGATTAAATTTCACTGCTATTATTCTGTACGCTAATATTTGAATAAATAGATATAAAAAGGTATTGAATATCAATACCTTTTTATTATTGAAATACCTTATTTCACTTCAAAACGTTGTAAGTCTTTACTGACCGTTACTGGGCCTGAGTATTGTTTTCTTACTTCATCAATCCACACATCGTCGGTGATGGATGGGTCATCGGCAGGAACTAAGTGAGTTAGGACAAGGTGTTTTACATTGGCTTGTTGGGCTATTTTGCCAACATCTTCTGCGGTCGTATGGTGAGAAATAATCGCTTTTGCCAGCGTTGAGCCGTTGCCGATACGATTTGCTAAATTTTCCACCCCAGAAACTAAGACAACTTCACTGATTAAGTAGTCAGCATCTTTAGCAAATTCAATGATTTGGCTATTATCAATCATATCACCGGTAATAACGATAGTTTTTCCGCCAGATTGTATTTTATAAGCGAGGGCTTCGTCTGAGTTAAAAGGTGGGTGTGGAACAAATAAGGCACTAATTTCGATATCATCATTCTTGAGTACAGGCCCTTCTTGAATATCTTTTGCTGTAACCATTTGACGCAAATCAGGTTTACCTTCATCTTTAACGCGTAAATCAATATCGCGACTAAAAGTATCCCAAACACCTTTTGTCATACTTTCCGTTCCAACAGGGCCATAAACAGCGATATTATGGTTTAAACCGCTGTTCCAGGCATTTAACAGTAGGGCTGGATAATCGGCAACATGGTCACTGTGAAGGTGGGTAATAAAGATAGAATCAAGGTTTTTTAATGGGGCTTTTGATTGAACTAATCGCAAACTTGCTCCGTATCCTGCATCAAATAGGTATATTTTATCGTTCTTGATAAATGCTGTAGATTGCGGCAAACGTTTTTCATTTAATAAGGAAGGACCGCCTTTTGTTCCAAGCGTAATAATTTCATCTGCACTAGCTAGATGGCTAGCACCAAACAGCGCAGCACCGATAGAAAGAGAAACGAAAAGTTGTTTTAATTTCAAAATATCACCTCTTTATATTATTAATAGATTGAGTTTTTTTATGAATAATATTCATTTATCCCAAGATGTTGCTATATTGTTAATATATGAATGAGTCTACGTTTATGTATGACGGGATACTATCGTTCTTATGGACTAGGTGAATGATTTAGAAAGGTTATTTATGTTGATTATAGAGAATAATTCTGAAAATAATTAATCAAATTGGCTATAATTCTAATATTATTTAATAGAGAAAGTTATATTGTTTACACATTCAAGTTAAATTGGATTTTAAGTTTATATTTAAGACTGTTTAGAATTCTTAATGAATAAATGATAGGCTCTATTTTTTAATGTAATCATTATTGTATTACTAAATAACTGAATCGGTTTTTTTTAAAAAACGAACCTGCCAATTGTATTTACACGATTTTTTTTGATCTCAAGTGAAGTTTTTTTTATGTTTTAGCGCGAAAATATCCTTACAGTGGTAAGAGGATATCTCAGTGAAAAGTGGTATACAGTTACGCATCAAAGGGAAAGTTCAGGGGGTAGGGTTTCGCCCCTATGTTTGGCAATTAGCCCACCAATGCAAACTATTAGGTGATGTCTGTAATGATGGCGAAGGGGTGCTAGTGCGCTTATGTCTTGATTCGGATATCACTGAATTTACCCAGTTATTGTACCAACACTGCCCACCGTTAGCCCACATAGAAAGTATTGAACCGCAACCATTTCAATGGGATAAATTACCCAACGCATTTACTATTCGCCGTAGTGGTGAAGGCAAAATGGATACCCAAGTGATCCCTGATGCCGCCACTTGCGATGCATGCCAACAAGAGCTTTTCACCCCATCGAATAGGCGCTTTCATTACCCATTCACAAACTGCACGCATTGCGGCCCGCGTTTTACGATTATTCGTCATATGCCTTATGATAGGCCCAATACCGCAATGGCTGATTTTCCCTTGTGCCCAAATTGTTTAGAGGAATATCAATCCCCAGCAGATAGACGATTTCATGCACAACCCAATGCGTGCGCGGTGTGTGGTCCTGAAATTAAATTATGCGACTCATCAGGAAAAACGACTGCAAATAAAGAGAACGCATTACTCTTGGCAGCTCAGCAGCTATTGGCAGGGAAAATTGTTGCTATTAAAGGGATCGGGGGCTTTCACCTTGCTTGTGATGCGAGTCATGATAAGGCTGTCGAGGCTTTACGCGTTCGTAAATGCCGCCCAACTAAGCCACTGGCGGTAATGATCCCATCACTGAATTGGTTAGAGTTGCACAATATTCCGCCTAGTGATGGGCTACGTGCATTATTAAAAAGTCCAGCAGCCCCGATTGTATTGATTAAAAATTGGAAAAATTCTGAACTAAGCCAATATATTGCACCAAACCTAGCGGAAGTCGGTGTCATGTTGCCGTCTAATCCGTTGCAACACCTATTGATGGCACAAGTTAATCGCCCACTAGTGATGACGTCAGGAAATGTATCAGGAAAACCCCCTGTGTTGAGTGAGCAAGCTGCTCTGGCTGAGTTAGCCAATATCGCTGACTTTTACCTCACTCATAACCGCGATATTGTCCAACGCGCAGATGACTCATTGGTGCGTTATCATGATGGGAAAGCGGAAATGCTCCGCCGTGCGCGGGGCTATGTTCCTGATGCCATTGATTTACCTGAAGGGTTTGAAAATTCGCCATCAATACTGGCCTTAGGGGCGGATCTTAAAAATACCTTTTGTTTATTGCGAGACAAAAGTGCAGTAATGAGCCAACATTTTGGCGATCTTGATGACATGGACATTTTCGAACAATATCAGTCTGCGATTGTATTATTTGAATCTATTTATCGTTTCACGCCAGCAGCGATAGTCAGTGATAGGCATCCTAGTTATGTGAGTACGCGCTATGGGGAGGCGTTATCACAGCAATTACAAATTCCATTACTAAAAGTGCAGCACCATCATGCGCATATTGCTGCGGTAATGGCCGAACATGGCTTACCATTAAACAGTAATAAAGTTATTGGGTTAGCTCTCGATGGGTTGGGGTATGGTGATAACGACCGCTTATGGGGAGGTGAATGCTTACTGGTGGATTATAAGTCCAGCCAATATCTAGGGGGGTTACCTCCAGTAGCACTACCGGGAGGGGAATTAGCTTCTCGCCAGCCTTGGCGTAATTTCCTTGCTCATTGTTTACAGTTTGTTCCCCAGTGGCAAAAGCAAGAAAGCGCTGCTTATTTAATGTCATTTTCTTGGCAGGGCTTACAAAAAGCAATTGAAAAAGGAATTAATAGCCCAATGGCTTCATCCACTGGGCGGCTTTTTGATGCGGTTGCTGCAGCATTAGGTATTTGTACGGCGCAAACTAGTTGGGAAGGGGAAGCCGCTTGCCAACTTGAGGCGATTGCAATGAAGTCACCCGTGATCTCGCATCCGGTCACTATGCCATTAGTTGGTCAACAATTGGATCTACACACATTTTGGCAACAATGGATGGCGTACTGTGCGCCTAAACCACAACGGGCACATGCATTCCATGTGGCATTAGCGCAAGGTTTTGCCGAGCTTGCTAGGAAATCAGCGAACCAATATGGTAGCAAACAAATTGTTTTGTCGGGTGGTGTGATTCATAACCAACTACTGCGAGAGCTATTAGTGAATAATCTATCTGAGTTCGATGTGTTATATGCAAAACAATTTCCCATGGGGGATGGGGGGTTATCACTTGGGCAGGTAGCTATCGCTTCTGCAATATTGAAACATGAATCTATTATTGATGGGTAGTATTATATTTAAAAGATTGTATATCTACCTATAATTTTACGGTTTATTATATTAATAGATTATATTGATTTTTTGATATTGATTCTTATTTAGCATGTTCATGTTTATATTAATAGATTGTTTATTATTAATACACTCATTCCGTTTAATTAATTAAGTTTCAATAATAAATTTCAATATCGTAATGAAAATAAAAGAATTTTATATTTAAAATGATGTGATATATAACGCATTATTGAAAATTAAATTCATTTATTTATATTTCTTTTCTTTTTTCAATACAGTTTACTGAATCGATTTTTCTAGCAAATATATAAAAAAAATAAAATTTCTTATTGCCTCTTGATGAAGATCAAATGATTTAGGCACGGTAGGAATAGGATCTTATTTTATATTTATGCATCAGGTTACTTAAATAAGAATTTATTTCATTAGACTTGGTTTTGTTGGCTTCTTAAATAGATAAACACAAGCCAAACGTGTGTATATCATTTGTACACAGGGCTTTGTGGTATCTATAACCTCAAGATAATAAACAAAAATTGCCTAATGAATAGGTTCTAAGCCACCCATAATAATAGGAAAAAAGAATGATAGGAGACAACTCTATTATTTCTTCGCATGGCATTAACCGCCGTGATTTTATGAAGTTATGTACAGCACTGGCCGCGACAATGGGATTAAGCGGGAAGGCTGCTGCCCAAATTGCGGAATCTATTAGTGACCCAGCACGGCCACCAGTCATTTGGATTGGTGCCCAAGAGTGTACGGGGTGTACGGAATCTTTGCTGTGTTCCACCCATCCTACTTTGGAAAATTTAATTCTCGATACCATTTCATTGGAATACCACGAGGTGCTGTCTGCTGCCTTTGGTGAGCAAGTTGAGCAAAACAAACATAACGCAATTGAAAAGTACAAAGGAAAATATGTTTTAGTGGTCGATGGTTCTATCCCACTCAAAGATAACGGTATTTATTGCATGGTAGCGGGTAAGCCGATTGTTGAGCATATTCGTGAAGTGGCTGAACACGCCGCAGCCGTGATTGCGATTGGTTCTTGCGCTTCATGGGGCGGTGTTGCTGCGGCAGGTGATAACCCAACCGGCGCTGTGGGTTTAAACCAAGTGATTAAAGATAAAACAGTTATCAATATTCCAGGCTGTCCGCCGAATCCTCATAATTTTCTTGCGACAGTCGCGCATTTAATTACGTTTAATCGCCCACCAAAATTGGATAGCAAAAATCGTCCAATGTTCGCGTACGGTCGTTTAATTCATGAACACTGTGAACGTCGCCCTCATTTTGATGCAGGCCGCTTCGCAAAAGAATTCGGTGATGATGGTCATCGTGAAGGTTGGTGTTTATACCATTTAGGTTGTAAGGGGCCTGAAACTTACGGGAATTGTTCCACATTGCAATTCTGTGATGTTGGCGGTGTCTGGCCTGTGGCAATTGGTCATCCTTGTTATGGTTGTAATGAGGAAAATGTCGGCTTTCACAAAGCGATCCATCAGTTGGCGAGCGTGGAAAACCCAACACCAAGGGCGGATAAACCGGATGTCAATAACCGTGAAGGTGGCCAAATTTCATCTACTGCTGTGGGGTTAATCGGCGGTGTTGTTGGGTTAGTGGCTGGAGTCAGTGTGATGGCGGTACGTGAACTAGGCCGTCAAAAACGCCAACAAGATACTGACTCACGGGGAGAATAACCGTGAATAGACGAAATTTTCTGAAACTCTCCGCGGGGGGAGCATTACTTGCGGGAAGTTCACCCAGTTTGGCGGGGCCCGAAAACCGCCCGCCGATTCCCAATTCTTTGGGGATGCTATATGACTCGACTCTGTGTATTGGGTGTCAGGCGTGCGTGACAAAATGCCAAGATATTAACCATCCAGAACGTAACCCGGTTGGAGAACAAACTTGGTCAAATAATGACAAACTAACCCCTTATACCAACAATATTATTCAGGTTTGGAGTAGTGGAACCGGCGTTCATAAAGACCAAGAAAAAGATGGTTACGCCTACATTAAAAAACAATGCATGCATTGTGTTGACCCGAACTGTGTGTCGGTTTGTCCAGTTCAAGCCCTGAAGAAAGACCCAAAAACCGGCATTGTTCATTACGACGCCAGCGTATGTACTGGTTGCCGTTATTGCATGGTAGCGTGTCCATTTAATATTCCGAAATATGCCTACGATGACAAATTTGGCGCAATTCATAAATGCGAGTTATGTAACCAAAAAGGTGTCGAACGTTTAGATAAAGGCGGCTTACCCGGTTGTGTGGAAGTTTGCCCAACGGGTGCGGTGATTTTCGGAACACGAGAAGAATTGCTCGCGGAAGCCAAAAAACGCTTAACACTCAAAGTGGGGGATGAGTACGGTTACCCACGACAAACCTTACACAGCAATGACCCGAATGTTATTAAAGTGCCGAAATATGAGACTCATGTTTATGGCGAGCTCGAAGGCGGCGGCACACAAGTCATTGTTCTTTCAGGTGTACCCTATCAAAATCTAGGACTACCGGAGTTAGAACAGTTGTCCACCGGAGCCCGCTCTGAGTATGTGCAGCATACCCTTTATAAAGGCATGGTACTGCCATTGGCTGCGTTGGCTGGGTTGAGTTTCTTGGTGTATCGCAATACCAAGAATGACAAACACGAAGGAGATGACTCAAATGACGACGCATCATAAAGAACAGCCGCTAGGCGGGCGTTTAGTCAGTTGGCCAATCATGGTCTTTGGGCCCTTAGTGCTGATTTGTGTCATCTTGATAGTTAAACGTTTAGTCTTCGGCCTAGGCTCAGTTTCTGACCTAAATGGTGGCTATCCTTGGGGAATTTGGATTGCTTTTGACTTACTGATTGGAACCGGTTTTGCTTGTGGCGGTTGGGCGCTGGCTTGGGCGGTATATGTATTTAACCGCGGTGAATATCATCCGTTAGTGCGTCCCGCACTATTAGCCAGTTTGTTCGGTTACTCTCTTGGTGGTTTGTCCATCACTATTGACGTAGGTCGCTACTGGAACTTGCCTTACTTTTACATTCCTGGTTTCTTTAACACCAATTCGGTGCTATTTGAAACTGCGGTTTGTATGACGATTTATATTGGTGTGATGGCATTGGAATTTGCTCCTGCACTGTGTGAACGTTTTGGTTGGAAAGTTTCGTTAAAACGCTTAAATAAAGTGATGTTTTTCATTATTGCACTAGGAGCGTTATTGCCGATGATGCACCAATCATCAATGGGTTCATTGATGATTTCGGCAGGGTATAAAGTTCATCCTATTTGGCAAAGTTATGAAATGCTGCCATTACTCTCATTACTGACCGCATTCATTATGGGCTTTTCGATTGTCATTTTTGAAGGGTCATTACTCCAAGCCGCATTACGTGGGCAGGGCGCAGATGAACGGCCACTGTTTGTTCGTATCACTCGTATCTTGCAGGTACTGTTAGTGCTGTTTTTAGTCTGTCGTTTTGGTGAGCTGATTTATCGAGATAAATTGCACCATATCTTCAATACCGATTTCTACGCCATGATGTTCTGGATAGAAACCGCATTAATGGTTTTCCCATTGATTATTTTCCGCATGTCATCACTAAGAAATGATTCGCGGTGGTTATATGCAAGCGGTTTAAGCATGTTGATTGGCGCTGCTATGTGGCGGATGAGCTATTCCCTCGTTGCATTCAACCCCGGAGGCGGATACGACTACTTCCCAACAACAGAAGAACTTTTAATTTCAATAGGTTTCGTGGCAATAGAGGTATGCGCTTATATCTTATTGATCCGCTTATTACCTGTTATTCCAGCATTGAAAAAAACAACGATGAGCCATTCAGAGGCCCGAGGTAAAGCATGAGCCAACGTATAACAATAGACCCAGTCACTCGTATTGAAGGTCATTTACGCATTGATTGTGAAATTGAAGATGGAAAAGTCACCAAGGCTTGGGCTTCAGGCACGATGTGGCGTGGTATGGAAGAGATAGTCAAAGGGAAAGATCCCCGTGATGCCTGGATGATTATGCAGCGTATTTGTGGTGTTTGTACCACAGTGCACGGTATTGTGTCGGTGCGTACCATTGAAAGTGCCTTAAATATTGATGTCCCAGTGAATGCACAGTATATCCGTAATATGATTCTAGCCGCGCATACCATTCAAGACCATATTGTTCATTTCTATCAATTATCTGCGTTAGACTGGGTGGATATCACCTCTGCGCTGAACGCAGACCCAAATAAAGCGGCCGAAATATTGAAAGGTGTTTCGACGTGGCCACTGAATAGCCCAGAAGAGTTCACACGAGTTCAAGATAAAATTAAAAAACTGGTTGCCAGTGGGCAATTGGGTATTTTTGCTAATGGGTATTGGGGGCACCCAGCGATGAAGCTGTCGCCTGAGGTGAACTTAATTGCCGTAGCCCACTATTTACAAGCCCTTGAATGTCAGCGAGATGCTAACCGTATTGTGGCGTTATTAGGGGGGAAAACACCACATATTCAAAACCTTGCAGTTGGTGGTGTTGCAAACCCTATCAATCTTGATGGTGTCGGGGTTCTGAACCTTGAACGTTTGATGTATGTGAAATCCTTTATTGATCGTTTAGGGGATTTTATTGAGCAAGTGTATAAAATTGACGCAGCGGTGATTGCAGCAGGCTACCCTGAATGGCTCGAAGTCGGTCAAGGCGCGAAACATTACATGTGCATGCCTGAAATGCCAATGGATGGTAAAAATGGGAGCTTCTTATTACCGGGGGGTTATCTGGAAAACAGCGATTTTAGTACTTATCGCCCCATTACTAGCCATACAGATGAGTATTTGATCAACGGCATCAAAGAAAGTAGCAAACATGCATGGTACAAAGAAAATGAACCTCAAGCACCGTGGGAAGGCACCACCAACCCTGATTACACTGGCTGGGATGATGACGGTAAATATTCATGGGTAAAAGCACCGACTTTCTATGATAAAACCGTCGAAGTGGGGCCATTAGCAGACTTACTGTGCAAACTAGCGGCAAAACACGAGCCAACGGAAAAACACTTTAATGATGTGGTAAACCTGTATCAAACATTGACAGGTAACAGTATTAGTGTGGATCAACTGCATTCAACATTGGGGCGGATTATCGGACGTAGTGTTCGTTGTTGTGTACTGAATGAAACCTTGTCAATTCAATGGCAAGCGCTGGTGGACAACATCGCAAAAGGGGATCACACCACCTTTGTAAAACCAATCTTCCCAGAAAATGCCACCATTAAAGGTGTTGGTTTTGGTGAAGTACCTCGAGGTTTGTTATCCCATTGGGTGGTGATCAAAGACGGTAAAATTGAAAATTACCAAGCGGTAGTACCTTCTACTTGGAACTCCGGCCCACGTAATTTCAATGATGAGCCGGGTCCTTACGAGCAAGCATTGGTAGGAACTCCCGTTGCTGACCCATCTAAACCCCTTGAGGTGGTGCGAACCATCCACTCATTTGACCCTTGTATGTCTTGTGCTGTACATATTGTTGACCCTGAAGGTGGCGAAGTCACTAAGGTTAAGGTGCTGTAATGCGTATTTTAGTCTTAGGTGTTGGCAATATACTGCTCAGTGATGAAGGAATTGGGGTACGCATCGTTGAGGCTTTAGAACAGCGCTATCATCTACCTGAATGCGTAGAAGTACTTGATGGTGGAACGGCAGGAATGGAATTGATTGGCCCAATGGCGGATAGAGACCATTTAATTATTGCCGACGTCGTGTTATCGAGCCAGCAGGCTGGCTCGATTTTAGTCTTGCGCGATGACGAAGTTCCTGCGCTATTTACGCGTAAAATTTCCCCGCATCAACTCGGTTTATCAGATGTGCTATCAGCTTTGCATTTAACCGATGAATTTCCACAGAGGCTAACATTAGTTGGCGTTGTGCCTGAATCTCTCGAACCGCATATTGGTTTGACAGCAACTGGGCAGGCCGCTTTAGAGCCAGCCTTACAAAAGGTCATTGAGGTTTTGCGAAGCGAAGGCTTGGAAATCATAGCAAAAGAAGAGAGTTTGCATGCCGGATGAAATCTTAGGTTATGACACTAACCCTCGGCCTCTGGTGGAGGCCGCATTTACGCGGGTTGCTGAACAATCAATGCATGATTTGTCATTTTTGCATCCGACGATGCCAGTGCATGCCAGTGAATTTACACTGTTTGACGGGCAATGGGTGGGCGTGGTGATCACGCCATGGATGCTCAGTGCGATTATTCTACCGGGGCCTGAACAATATTGGCCTCGCCGCGTGGTCGGTGACAAGGTTGGGTTAATCCTCCCTTATGGTGAAATGACGTATACCGTGGGTGAATTAGACGGTTTAACTCAATATGTTGCTTGCTCATTAATGTCGCCATTAGAAAAGAAAATGACACCGGAGCAAGGTATTCACTTGGTGGATGATTGTCAGCGAATTTTGTTATCGCTTCCAGTGAGTGACCCAAATATTCCTCAAGCACCTGAACGCAGGGCATTGTTTACCCGTCACTTAAGGGGGCAGGATGCATGAGATTTCGTTATGTCAAAGTACGATAGAAATTATTGAACAGCAGGCGAAAAAAAATGCAGTTAACCGAGTCACTGGTGTTTGGCTTGAAATTGGTGCGCTCTCTTGTGTTGAAGAGAGTGCATTTCGCTTCAGTTTTGATGTCGTTTGCCGTGGTACGGTTGCAGAAGGCTGCCAGCTCCACATCATTTACTCGCCCGCACAAGCATGGTGTTGGGATTGTAGTGAAACGGTGGAAGTAGACAGCCACCAATCGGTTTGTCCACGCTGTCAGGGGCTGAACCTGAAAGTTGAGAGTGGGGAGAGTTTGCGTATCAAAGAGTTGGAAGTGGAATAGCTTTTTGAACTGACTTTGAGGTGTATCAACCAGACTCAATAGATTATGTATTAATCTAATTTAACAATTTAGCGGTTGGGAGTGAAATTTATGTGTAGTACTTGTGGATGTGCATCGGGAGAGCGCAAAATTGAGGGGGATGACCATCATCATGGTCACGATCATCACCACGACCATGACCACCATCATGGTCACGACCACCACCACGATCACGACCATCATGACCACCAGCATGATCATGAATCTCACGGGCAAACAGTGATCATTCATCACCATTACTATCATCAAGGTGATGTGCATAACCATTATCACCAATATGAGCCCGCACCTGCTGAAAATAAATCTAAAAAGCATAAACACAAACATAAGCATAAACATATTTATCAAACGGCTGAGGCAAGTTTTAAACCAGCTGGGGAACACCATGACCTTGATTATGGACACGGTGAAGCAGGTACCCATGCACCGGGAATTAGCCAAAAACGTATGCTACAAATTGAAATGGATGTGTTAGACAAGAATAACCATCTGGCAGAACATAACCGCGAGGATTTTAACCAGAAGAATATTTTAGCGCTAAACCTCGTTTCTAGCCCGGGTTCTGGAAAAACGACCTTACTCACAGAAACCTTATTAAGACTGCGTGACAAAATCAATTGTGCAGTGATTGAAGGTGACCAACAAACCACTAATGATGCACAACGGATCCGCGAAACGGGTGTATCTGCGATTCAAGTGAATACAGGAAAAGGTTGTCACTTAGATGCACAAATGGTGCACGATGCAACGGCACGTTTAGATTTAGCAGATAACAGCTTGTTATTTATCGAAAATGTTGGGAATCTCGTGTGCCCTGCCAGTTTTGACCTAGGGGAGCGCCATAAAGTGGCGGTGCTGTCGGTCACGGAAGGGGAAGATAAACCTCTCAAATATCCACATATGTTTGCGGCAGCAGATATTATGTTATTGAATAAAATTGACTTATTGCCATACCTGAATTTTGATGTTGATGCGTGTATCGCCAATGCCAAGCAGGTGAACCCCAATATCCAAGTTATTCAAGTGTCTGCAATACGCGGCGAAGGGATGGATGCATGGCTGGCATGGTTGGAGACACAGCTATGTGCTTAGGTATTCCGGGCAAAATAGTTGCAGTTGGTGAAGATATCCACCAACTCGCTCAAGTGGATGTTTGTGGGGTAAAACGCGATGTTAATATTGGCCTAATTTGTGAAGGTGAAACCACTGATTTATTAGGCCAATGGGTATTGGTACACGTCGGGTTTGCCATGAGTATCATCAATGAAGAAGAAGCGCAATCTACCTTGGATGCCTTAACCGCGATGAGTCAATTAGACCATGAAGTTGGTGATTTTAGCGGTTTAAATGCAGGAGCAACAGATGCAGTACGTCGATGAATTTCGCGACCCTGTTCTTGCAAAAGCGCTATTGGCGCATATTCATCAACGGGTGAATGAAATACCTCAAGCGAAACGACGTCCATTACAACTCATGGAAGTCTGTGGAGGCCATACCCACGCGATTTTTAAGTTTGGTATTGACCAGTTATTACCCGCTGAAATTGAATTTGTTCATGGGCCAGGTTGCCCTGTGTGCGTTTTACCAATGGGACGAATTGATGGCTGTATTGAAATTGCACAGCACCCAGAGGTTATCTTTTGTACTTATGGTGATGCAATGCGAGTGCCGGGCGAAAAGGGCTCTTTACTTGACGCCAAGCGTAATGGAGCGGATGTCCGCATCGTTTATTCACCGCTAGATGCTTTGGCATTAGCAGAGCAGCATCCCCATCGCCAAGTGGTTTTCTTTGGCTTAGGTTTTGAAACCACCATGCCGAGTACTGCAATCACCTTGCAGCAAGCAAAACGCCGCCAACTAGCCAATTTTAGTGTGTTCTGCCAGCATATTACGATTATTCCCACCTTGCGTAGCTTACTCGAACAACCGGATGTGCGTATTGATGGCTTTTTAGCGCCGGGGCACGTGAGCATGGTGATTGGCGCGCATCCCTACCAGTTTATCACTGAAGACTTTCATAAACCCTTAGTGGTTACAGGCTTCGAACCCTTAGATATTTTGCAGTCATTAGCCATGTTAGTTGACCAAATCGCCGATGGCCGTTGTGAAGTAGAAAACCAATATAAACGTGTTGTGGCTGATGAGGGCAACCTGTTAGCACTTAAAGCATTAGAGGACGTTTTTGAACTCAAACAAACCAGCGAATGGCGCGGATTGGGGGAAATTGCCGATTCTGGGGTTCAATTAACTCAAGCTTACCAATTTTTTGATGCTGAGAGGCGCTTTCAGGTACAACCTCATAAGGTGGCTGATGACCCGCAAGCACGCTGTGGTGAGGTGTTGACAGGGCGCTGTAAACCCAGCGAATGTACGTTATTTGGGCGTCGTTGTACGCCACAAACTGCTTTTGGTGCATTAATGGTTTCTTCTGAAGGTGCCTGTGCAGCTTATTACCAATATCGTCGGGAGGCATAAATGAGTCGTGATGCTAACAATGTGGTGACGATGGCCCACGGTAGTGGTGGGCAGGCGATGCAGCAATTGATTGAACAACTGTTCTTGCAGGCATTTGCTAACCAAGCGTTGAATGAGCGGGAAGACCAAGCTCGGCTAGCATTGGCAGAAATGACCGCATTAGGCGACCGGTTGGCATTTAGCACTGATAGCTATGTCGTCGACCCGATTTTCTTTCCCGGGGGCAATATTGGTAAATTAGCCGTTTGCGGCACAGTGAATGACGTCGCAGTCAGTGGTGCTATTCCCAAATACCTTTCTTGCGGTTTTATTTTGGAAGAAGGCTTTCCACTTTCTGAACTTACCTCAATTGTGGAATCCATGGCGGCAACGGCAGCGGCTGCGGGTGTGGATATTGTGACCGGCGATACCAAAGTCGTGCAGCGCGGGGCGGCAGACAAAATTTTTATCAATACGGCCGGTATTGGTGTGATCCCGAGCAATATCCAGTGGGGAGCGCAGCATATTCAAGCGGGGGATAAAGTGATTGTTAGCGGTACGCTGGGTGACCACGGCGCCACTATTTTAAACCTACGCGAACAACTTGGGTTAGAAGCGGAGCTTTGCAGTGATTGTGCAGTATTAACGCCATTGATAGCACCGCTACGTGAAATTGATGGCGTTCGGGCATTACGAGACGCAACTCGTGGTGGCGTAACGGCAATCCTACATGAATTTGCCCAAGCCAGCGGCTGTGGAATTGCGGTTAATGAAGGTGATTTACCTATCTCTTCTGCGGTTAGGGGCGTGTGTGAGCTATTGGGCTTAGAGCCGTTAAACTTTGCGAATGAAGGTAAATTAGTGATTGTGGTGAAACCTGAAGTGGAAAATGCGGTGCTTGCTGCACTACACCAGCACCCATTAGGGAAAAATGCAGCCACGATTGGTTGTGTGACTGAGCAAAAACAAGTCAAATTAGTTGGGATCTTCGGTACATCAAGATTATTAGATTTACCCCACAGTGAGCCTTTACCCCGTATTTGCTAATTGAAAACGGCCTATAGATAGAATCTATAGGCCGTTCAAATCTATTAACGCCTTAACATACCTTTATCGATAATAAACTCGATAATGGTTTCTAAGCCGACTTTTTTCTTTAAGTTAGTAAACACATAGGGCTTTACTGGGCGCATTCTTGCGGTATCGGCTTCCATTACTTCTAATGAAGCACCGACATAGGGTGCAAGGTCAATTTTGTTAATCACCAATAAATCGGAATGGGTGATCCCCGGGCCGCCTTTACGTGGAATTTTTTCGCCTTCAGCAACATCGATAACATAAATAGTTAAGTCTGCCAGTTCTGGGCTAAACGTCGCGCTGAGGTTATCACCGCCGCTTTCCACAAACACGATATCAAGGTTTTTATGGCGCATGGCTAACTCTTCAACTGCCGCTAAATTCATTGATGCATCTTCACGAATCGCCGTGTGAGGGCAGCCGCCAGTTTCAACGCCAATAATGCGATCCGCATCTAATGCTTCGGCTCGGGTTAAAATTTTGGCATCTTCTTGGGTGTAAATATCATTGGTGACAACGGCAATTTGGTAAGTGTCGCGCATGGCTTTACATAACACTTCTAATAATGCGGTTTTTCCTGAGCCGACCGGCCCACCGACACCAATTCTTAAGGGTTGATTATATTCTTGCATAGCATTTTCTCATGAACGAAAAAGTCGTGTGTATTGGGTTTCATGCCGACTACTGGCAATAATTTGTGCAGGTGTAAAACTGCCAATATCGTCTATTGGCCAGATCGCTGATTGCGTAACCACTTCGGGTATGCGCTCAGCAAGGGTAAATAAAATATTTTGCCCTGCGCTTTGCCCTAAAGGGATAAGCTTAACACCGGACATCACAGTGTTTTCTAGCCAACCCCATGCATACGCGGTGCACAATTTTTCAACGTCAATCTGCCAATTTACGGCGGCGAGAGCGAAAGCCATTAGCTGGGTTTGTTTCACGCAGGTTTGCAGGTTAGCATCCAGTTCAATACCTAGCTGAGGAAGTAGTCGGGCAAAAGCAATTCCTCGTTGCCGTTCTTCTTGACGCAATTCTTTGGTTTCACGGCTGGCAATCATAAATTCACACCAATATTTCACCGTTTCAATATCACCAAGGGAAAGGGAAGTATGAATTTGCCGTAAAACAGGAAGCTCTAATGTTGCAATGGCATGTGTCATTTGTGCGGTTAGCCAGCCAGCAAGGGTATCAGGTGTTGTTACCCAGCCTTTTTCAATCGCCCATTCTAGGCCTTGTGAATAGGTAAATGACCCAACAGGCAAAGAAGGGCTAACTAACTGGTATAAGCGCAGATCTGCTAACATAGGCAAACTCCCTGAACCCGATTAGTGGTGGTGATCATCGTGGCCGTGATGGTGGTGATGACCACCTGATGAGCCGCCATAGGCCCCTGGTTCCGGTTGGTACTTTTCTAAACCGACACTGACGGTAGCGCCTAATCCACGGGCCATATCATCTAGCACATGGTCATGAAAATAACGGCACCAGCCCGCTTCAATTTGCAATGGAACATGGCGGTTACCTAAGTGATAGCAAACGCGAGCAAGTAACAGAGCGTCATCACTGTAAACCGTAGAAACTTGCTCTTTCGCGGCTTCGATGGTGACTAACTCACCGTCTTCAGTGGATAAAACATCGCCTTCCTTCAGGATGGTTCCGCGCGGCAAAAATAGCCCCGCTTCTTGCCCATCGCTTAAAGTGACTTTTAAACGGCTTTTGGTACGCTCATCCATAGTTAAGCATAGGGTTAACGCTGTTGGTGAATGCGGTTGTGGAGCAACCACTTTAATAAATTTTTTCATTCTCTGGCTCTTTTAATTAGGGGTCAGAATAAAAAGTAACGTTGTGCCATCGGTAACTCAGTCGCTGGTTCACACACCAGTGGGATACCATCGGCTTTGACGATATAGGTTTGTGGATCAAGTTCGATGTGGGGCACATAACTGTTGTGTACCATTGAAGCTTTGCTAATGCTTCGGCAGCCTTCAACTCGGCCTATTTGGCTCTGTAGGCCTAATTTTTCAGGAACACCTGCTTCAATACCGGCTTTTGACATAAAAATCATCGAGGTATGGTATTTTGCTTTACCTAACGCCCCAAACATCGGGCGGTAATGTACTGGCTGTGGTGTCGGAATAGCAGCGTTAACATCGCCCATTGGTGCATACGCAACCATTCCCCCTTTCATGATAAGGGCGGGTTTGATACCAAAAAATGCAGGATCCCATAATACGATATCCGCTAACTTACCGATTTCTACCGAACCGACTTCATGGGCGATACCGTGAGCGATAGCGGGGTTAATGGTGTATTTCGCCACATAGCGTTTGATACGGTTATTATCGCTATCGAGAGTGTCGCCTTCTAACGTCCCACGCTGTAATTTCATTTTATGAGCACATTGCCAAGTACGAGTAATCACTTCGCCAACGCGTCCCATGGCTTGTGAGTCTGAGGACATCACAGAAATTGCACCCATATCGTGTAAAATATCCTCCGCAGCAATGGTTTCACGGCGAATTCGAGACTCAGCAAAAGCCACATCTTCTGGAATCGATGGGTCTAAATGGTGGCAAACCATTAACATATCCAAGTGCTCATCAACGGTATTGATGGTGTATGGCATTGTAGGGTTGGTCGATGCAGGCAGAATATTCGGTTCTCCAACAGATTTGATGACGTCAGGGGCATGGCCACCGCCAGCACCTTCAGTATGGAATACGTGGATCACTCGCCCTGCAATAGCTTTCACGGTTTCTTCATAAAAACCACCTTCATTCAGCGTATCTGAATGGATAGCCACTTGCACATCCATTTCATCGGCCACATTCAAGCAATTGTGAATAGCCATTGGGGTAGCGCCCCAATCTTCGTGAATTTTTAAGCCTATTGCCCCCGCTTCGATTTGTTCGCGAATAGCTTCGGGTTGACTGACGCAGCCTTTACCAAATAGCCCGACGTTGATCGGCAGTTCATCAACGGCTTCTAACATGCGGTACATATTCCAAATACCGGGGGTGACGGTCGTGGCATTAGTACCAGCAACAGGGCCTGTTCCACCGCCTATAAAGGTGGTAACACCGGAAACAAGACCTTCTTCTGCCTGTTGTGGGCATATAAAATGAATGTGAGTATCAACGCCACCCGCGGTGATAATTTTACCTTCACCAGCAACCACTTCTGTGCCGGGGCCGATAACGATATCAACATTGGGTTGAACATCAGGGTTACCAGCTTTACCAATCCCCGCAATACGGCCGTTTTTAATTCCGATATCCGCTTTAACAATGCCCCAGTGGTCTAAAATAATGGCATTAGTGATTAACACATCGACACACTGGTCACTGGTGACTTGGCTTTGACCCATGCCGTCACGAATAACTTTACCGCCACCAAATTTGACCTCTTCACCATAGGTGGTGAAATCCTTTTCGATCTCTAAAAATAATGCTGTATCAGCTAAGCGTAAGCGGTCACCAGTTGTGGGGCCAAACATATCCGCATACGCTTGACGAGAGATTGTTTTCATTATTTATTCTCACTCTCTAACTTGCCCATGACTTTGCCATGGAAACCATAAATTTCTCGCTTGCCACTAAAAGCGACGAGTTCAACAGTACGACTTTGTCCAGGTTCAAAACGCACCGCCATACCTGCTGGGATATTCAAACGAAAACCCAGCGTGCCTTCACGTTCAAATTTTAGGGCCTCATTGACTTCATAAAAATGATAGTGAGAGCCAATTTGAATCGGGCGGTCACCATGGTTGGCAACTTGTATCGTTTGGGTTTCTCGACCTGCATTGAGTTCGATATCGCCTAAAGCGTGGTTGACTTTAATTTCACCGGGGATCATGTTGTTACCTATACAATCGGGTCGTGAATAGAAACCAGTTTTGTGCCATCAGGAAATGTACATTCCACCTGAATGTCTTTGATCATTTCCGGCACGCCTTCCATTACCTGCTCTGCGGTTAACACGGTTCGACCTTCGCTCATTAATTGAGCAACCGTCTTGCCATCACGGGCGCCTTCCATAATCGCACAACTGATCAATGCGACCGCCTCAGGGTAATTAAGCTTTAATCCACGGGCTAAACGCCTTTCAGCAACGAGGCCTGCCGTAAAAAGCAATAATTTATCTTTTTCTCTGGGGGTTAATTCCATTTTTTGCTCCTAAAAAACGTTTAAGTTGCCCAAATACGCGGCGGTTCTGGACAATAACCTAACCAGTATTGTCTTGTTGCCTGCCAAATATGGGCGAAGCAAGCCATCATGGGCTCGGTTTGAGAACCTAATAACCGCAATACTAAAATACCGTCTACATCAGTCAGTCCATACTCAAGCGGCCTCACTTCCGTAGAGAAAAACACCGCCAAACTCTCGTGAAGTTCAGCTTTTAATTCATCGCTGGCGGGGTAGATATACAAGGAACCCACCATAGGAAATTCACGCATGACGGCAGATTGTTTTTGCGAACCCTCGATAAATATGGATTCTGCCAAGGTGAGTTTGTCATCAATATAAAACTGCAAGCGGCCCCGAATATCACCGTTGTCGAATTGCTCGTTTAATACGGGGCGGCCTAAACATTGGATTTCCCAGCCGATAAATTTTGATGAACTTGCGATTCGAATATGAGTCTCTAAGCGAACTTGAGCCTCAGGGAAAAAAATATTTTCTTGAGGTAACCATTCTAAGAACCCATTGGGCGCGACGGTTAAGCTTTGTACTTGTCGTGCAACGCCGCCCGCACTACGATAAAATTTTGTTGCACCAGGCGTGGTCAATAACGCATGGGCATGTGGTTGAACATCAATATTGATAAGGAGTTTATCCCCCCCGACAACGCCACCGGGTGGATGAAGTAAATACGTGTGTGCAATTCCTTGCTCGGGGTAGAATGGCCGCTGAACCATTAAAGGGCCGATATGTTGTTTGTCCGTTAAGCGGGTGACGCCACGTTTTAGTTCATACCGTAAAAAGATTTCAGCTAACCAGCCTGATCCTGAAAAATCAGACATACTTTCTCCTGCAACTCAGTCAACTAAAAATACGCGAACATGTTTAGCTATACGCCTAACAAAAATTGGGTAGTTATGATGTAAAAGCTAATGCAAGTAGGGTAGGGTGTGAGTGAATACCAAAATCATTATTATTATGCAGTGTTGTCGGCTGCATGTGTCTGCCGCGCGATTCTACACCTTATATCGAAAATTACCTTTCAATTAAATAGCATTTTATTTAGAAAATGTAACAACCGTCAAAATAACAGTAAAAAATGAGCGTATATCTATATTGCGATTTCAGCGTAACAGGACTATATTCTCAGCCGCACAGGTATGGGGTTGATATGTTTTGCTACGTGACTTTATATCTATTCAACAATCCCTTTTCTTGGGAAGTCATTCTGACATTAACTGCAGTTTATAGAGATTATGGAATATAAATTCTTTCTTTCGGAAAGCCAAATGGTGCTAAAAGCGTTTTATATTGAAAACGCGATGATAGCCATGTTAACTGGCGCGAAAGGAAATGTTGTGATCAACGGTCAATCCATTGAAATTGAAACCGATGTCACCTTAATTATTCCTAAATATAGCCAAGTTTCTTGCAATATTGTGTGTAACACCGTGAATCAGCCGCTTGAATTACACACCTTATCGATGTCAGAAGAAGAATTACAATCGGTATTTTTATTACTAAAAACACTGATGAAGTCGGGTGCGCCACTGACTAGCCACCAACCCATTTACCATGTTTCTCCCCCTGAAACAGTGAGAGATAACTTTAGTTTATTAAAACAATGCTTACCATTAAAAAAACAGAGTGAATCCCAAGAAGCATTGTTAATGAAACAGAGCCTATATTTTATTTTAATGGCAGTATATCAAGAAGGTATCGATATTCTTAACCTGTTTCGTTTTAATTATGATGAACCGAAAAACCAAGCAATTACCCATTTGATAACTCAAGAACCGCAAAAAAAATGGCATTTAGACGATGTTGCGAAAGCGTTATTTACAACACCTTCAACTTTGCGTCGCCATTTAAACCGTGAAGGGGTGTCATTTCGTCAATTACTGCTAGATGTTCGAATGGGAATGGCATTGAATTATTTAACATTTTCGAATTATTCTGTTTTTCAAATTAGTCATCGCTGCGGTTTTGGCAGTAATGCTTATTTTTGCGATGTCTTTAAGCGAAAATATAATATGACGCCTTCTCAATTTCGGTTGCAATCAAGGCAGTCGAACGACCCGAATTTTATTACCAATTTGTCCTTGCACTCTAACCCAATTGAATTTGACAAAGAAATTGATGAGTAGTTGTTAAGATAGGTCAAATAACGACTTAATTTTGACGGTTTCTCGAATAAATTCGCTGTTCTATTGATGTAGCGCCTAGCAATTAGGGCGTTAAATTTAATATAACTCATATTGGTTACTCTACACATAGTGAATATCTCACCAATAGCGACATTAATGAAAATAACTTCATTAATTATATGAAATAAAAAATAAAATTTGTCTATAGAGGGATGTATGATTAAAAATATCGTTGCCGCAATGTGCCTGATGGGGCTCACACTGCAAGTACAAGCAGTTGAACCCGCTCAATCACAAACTTTACGTTTAGCGATTGGCTCAGAGCCGACTGAAGGTTTTGACCCCATGCTCGGGTGGAGCCACGGCAGCTACCTACTGTTGCATAGCCCATTACTGAAGCAAAAAGCTGACCTTTCATGGCATAGCTATATGCTTGAAAGTTATCAACACAATGCAGATGGTAAACAGTGGACACTCAAGCTGAAAAAAGGCTTAAAATTTTCCGATGGCTCACCGTTGACGGCGAAAGATGTCGTATTTACCTATAACAATGCTGCGGCAAGTGGCGGTAAGGTGGATATGGGGAATTTTGCCAAAGCAGAGGAAATTGACCCTCTCACCGTAAAAATCACCTTATCTTCCCCACAAAGTACCTTTATTAATGTACTTGGTTCGTTAGGGATTGTTTGTGCCGATAAATATGATGCGAAAACTTATGCACATAACCCAATTGGCGCAGGCCCTTATCGTTTAGTTGCATTCCAGCCGGGGCAGCAACTGATTGTCGAGCAAAATCCGTATTATGCAGGGCCAAAAAATGACTTTGATAAAATGGTCTTTGTTTTCCTTGATGAAGATGCGGCCTTTGCTGCGGCACAAAGCAATCAACTGGAAATTGTTCGTATCCCAGCTGCGGTAGCGGCGAATGCTAATGATGTGAAAAACATGAAACTGGTTGAGCGCTATAGCGTGGAAAACCGCGGTATTTCTTTCCCAATTCCACCTGCGGGTGAGAAAGATGCTCAAGGTAACCCTATCGGTAACGACATCACTTCTGATGTTGCTGTCCGTAAAGCCATTAACTATGCACTTGACCGTAAATTATTGGCGGAATCCGTGTTGGAAGGCTTTGCCGTACCGGCTTATACTGGTGTTGCAGGGCTGCCATGGAATAGCCCAGATTCAGCTTTTAAAGATGGTGATCTTGAAAAAGCGAAATCCATTTTAGAAGAGGCGGGATGGAAGCTGAATAAAGAGGGCTTACGTGAGAAAAATGGCAAAGTGGCAAAACTGACATTATGGTATGCCAGTGGTGATACCACACGTCGTGACCTTGCGCAGGCAATCCGTTCTAGCTTAAAACCGATTGGCATCGAGATGGATTTAAAATCGGGGAGCTGGGAAACCGTTGAGCTACACATGCATGCTAACCCAACACTGTTTGGTTGGGGAAGCTTAGACCCGATGGAAATTGTCCATAATTACAGCAGCAAAGCAGCAGGTGTTGGCTTTTATAACCCCGGTTATTATAAAAATGCAGCCGTTGATGAGCTAATCGAAAAAGCGTTAGCGCAAGCTGACCAAGACGCGGCGATTCCGTTATGGCAGCAAGTAGATTGGAACGGTACCACGGGTGTTGGTATTAAAGGTGATGCTCCGTGGGCTTGGTTGATGAACCTACAACATATTTATTTACTGAATAATTGTGTTGATTTAGGTACCAGTGCTCCTGAAATTCACGGCTCTTGGTCGGTGTTAAATAATGTCGATGAATGGGCGTGGACCTGTCAGTAATGCGAACCGCACTTGGGCTTTTATTGCGATTTATTTGTTTATTAACCGTAACGGCAGCGGGGATTTTTATCCTGCTGAGTTACTCGCCAATCGACCCAATAAAAGCCTATATTGGCAATGACTTACTGCACGTGCCCCCTGAGCAATATGCGCTAATTGCTGCACGATGGGGGCTTGATCAGCCATTATGGGTACAGTTTTGGCGTTGGTTTTCACAAGTATTACAGGGGGATTTGGGCTATTCCATGCTCTATAACACCCCAGTAATTCAAGTGATTGCAGACCGCCTTGTACCTTCTTTAGCTCTGCTTATTTGTGCTTGGCTGTTCTCCGGTGTTGTTGGTTTTGCACTGGGGTTGGTCTCTGGGCGTTATTTAAACCGCTGGCCAGACAAGCTTATCTCCACATTATGCTATTTACTTGCTTCAATTCCTGTTTTTTGGGTCGGTTTGCTGTTGTTGTCTTTGTTCGCGGTGACATTACAGTGGGCTCCAATATGCTGTGCTTGGCCGATAGGCTTGGATGAGCAAACGGCAACTTTTTCACAGAAACTTCATCACCTGATTTTGCCTGTCATTGCGTTGGGTATGCTAGGTGTGGGCAATATCGCATTGCATACACGTACCAAAGTTGTAGAAGTGATGAGCAGTGAATTTATTCATTACGCACAGGCTCAAGGAGATAATGGCTGGCCGATGATGAGGTTTCATGTACTAAAACATGCTATCACCCCTGCAATTTGTTTGCAGTTTGCTTCTGTTGGTGAATTATTGAGCGGAGCTTTGCTAGCTGAAAAAGTATTTGCCTATCCAGGCCTTGGTCAGGCGACGATTGATGCGGGGCTACGTGGAGATATTCCCTTGTTGATGGGGATCGTCATGTTATGTGCTGCGCTAATATTTTTAAGCAATACGGTAGCCGATAGCCTGCTAAAAAAAGTGAATAAGGGAGTGATGAGAGAATCATGACCTATAACCCTAATCGCGCTTTATTTAAGTTAGCTCTTTCGTTGCTTTTATTGGTCATCGTCAGTATTTATGCGTTTGGCCTCTCCTTCAATGATATTGAAATGAATTTACTCGATAGGCGTTTGCCACCTTCGTGGGCGCACCTATTTGGTACAGATAATTTAGGACGTGATTTATTTGCTAGAACCTTTCAAGGTGTGGCAACAAGTTTGCAAATCGGCCTTATGGCTGCCATTACCAGTGGTTTCATTGCACTTGTCATGGCGGGGTTATCTTCAATAAGCAAAGTTATGGACTACGTGGTGCGCGGCATTATTGATGCTATGTTGGCATTGCCACATCTCTTATTACTGGTATTGATTTGTTTTACGCTGGGTGGCGGAAAAATGGGGGTGATTTGGGCCGTTGCACTGACACATTGGCCAAAATTAGCCTTAATTTTACGTTCGGAGTTACAACGAGTTAGCCAGTCAGATTACATTATGTTGTCTCAACGTATTGGTAACAGTGCCTTTTACCGTTGGCGTTATCATTATTTACCCATGATTTTGCCGCAATGGATGGTAGGAACGTTGTTAATGTTTCCCCACGCGGTTTTACACAGTGCGGCATTAAGTTTCTTAGGTTTTGGTTTATCGCCTCATGAACCCTCACTGGGTATTTTATTGTCTGATGCATTGCGCTACCTCAGCACAGGAGCTTGGTGGCTGGTGGTTTTCCCAGGCGTTGCATTAGTCGGGTTAGTGTTATTATTTGACCAATTTGCTAAGGCCTTGCAGCAGCTATGGTTGAAGGGGGCCGTATGTTGAGTCTTGATAATCTCACCGTGGATGTCGCGCAGTTTCGTTGGTTAGGGCGTAAACGTTGGGCTCCGTTACTACAAGGAATTTCCTTGGATATTCAGCCCGGTGAGATGGTTGCACTGGTGGGTGGGAGCGGGGAAGGTAAGAGCTTGTTATTACAAAGTGTTTTGGGGTTACTTCCCCATAATATGCGCTGTCGTGGCGGTATTCACCTTAATGGTAAAAAGCTGACTGAACAAAACAAAGCGCAGCACCGTGGCAATGCATTATGCTATATCCCTCAAGGGGTTAGTGCACTTAATCCGCTAATTCGTATCGGTCCACAATTAGAACGTGCCGCAGTGTTAAGCGGGCAGCATATTAAAATGCACGATGTTGCGCGGCACTTACAGCAATATAATTTGCAAAGCTCACTAGTGGATAGCTACCCAAACCAGTTATCCGGTGGAATGGCAAAACGGGTACTCGCCAGCAGTGCGACACTTTCCCGCGCGCAATATATTTTAGCGGATGAAATCTCATCATGGCTGGATGATGACCATGCCATACAACTGCTCGAAAATATTAAATCACTGTGTCACGATGGCCGAGGTGTTTTATGGGTCACCCATGATTTATCCATGGCTGTGCGTTTTGCCGACCGTATCGCCTTATTGCGTAATGGAGAGTTGGAAGACGTGCTAAGCAGCCAACAACTGCAACAAGGCGGAGGTGGGCCGTGGCTGCAATCATTATGGAATGCGTTACCTGAACATCAATTTATGGCAAGTAAATGAGTATCACTGAACCTATTTTACAAGTAAATAATTTATGTATTGATCAAGGTGGGCAACGGCTGTGGGATGACTTTAATTTGTCACTGGCTAGCGGTGAACGCCTTGGAATATCTGCGCCTAGTGGTTTTGGTAAAACTACGTTAGGCCGAGTATTAGCTCAGTGGCAAACGGCATTCAAAGGAACCATTTTATTTGAAGGCCAACCATTGGCTCAACATGGTTATTGCCCGATTCAATTAGTCCCTCAGCATCCAGAAAAAAGTTTTAACCCATACCGTAAGGTCGGTGCGAGTGTATTTGATGCTTGGCAGCCAGATTCTCACTGGTTAGCACGTTTTTCAATTAAACCTGCATGGCTAGAAAGGCTTCCCAATGAGTTATCCGGTGGTGAGCTTGCTCGTATCGCCTTATTGCGGGCCCTTGACCCGCGAACGAAAATTTTGATTGCTGATGAAATCACCGCACAGTTAGACGCTAATTTGCAAAAAGAGATTTGGCAGTTGTTAGTGAGATTATCAGAAGAGCGGCCATTGGCGATGATTATTTTTAGCCATAACAAAGCGTTATTAGAGAAAGTGTGTAGCCGGGTTATCTCACTAGTCAAATAATAGGCCGATATTATGGCTTAACGATAGCTGAATTATTCAGTAATTTGGGCGAGCTTATCAATTTCTTTTAATAACTGATTTACATTGGGCCGATAGCCTATCCCATCGTTAACACCTTCCGTATAGGTCGATTTACTTATCAATTCGCGCATTCCCCACGCTGACAGAATAATTTGATGCTGTTTAGCATAGCCTTGAATTAATGCGAGTGCACCTGAACATAGTGGTGTTGCACTCGATGTTCCTGAATAACGGTCGGTATAATTGCGTTCATTGCCGGGGTGTTTTTGTAGTTTTCCATAGCCTGTGGTGGTCACACTCCAATCTCCCCATGAATTAATCAGTGAGCTTGTTTGATTATAATTTGAAAAAAGCGCACGTTTCCCAGTGTGGTGGTAACAAGCGCCTACTAACATGCTGCCATTGTCACCGAAATCATCCATAACCTCGGGTTTGCTTAAATCCAAGCCACCATTCCCTGCTGCTAGAAGAACGGTTGCACCTTTATCGACCATAATTTTAATTCTTTCCCACCAATTACGGATGGATGTGATAGGAAGCAATTTATTCTCAATGCGAAATTGGAGGTCGAAACTAACAATGTCACCCGGCTGAGTATCATCCGTAAGTTGATCTAAGTCGTCAGTATCATAGAAATAAAATTGGCAACCATGTGCAATGCCAGTGACACCAAATTCATTTTTAGTCGCAATTATGCAACCTGTTGAAGCGGTACCATGGTTACAATCTTGCGTTTCAGGTCGGCTACTTACCACAGCAAGGTTTGCATCTTTAAAATCTTCATGGTTTTGGTATACACCAAAATCCATATGGCGAACAACCGCTAGTGAGCCATCAATATTTTTTGCCCATGCCTCTCTCACATTCATACCCATTGGGGCATCTAAATATTTTTGTAACTCGGTGAAATCGGGGGTTATCTCATCACTACTGATCTCTTCTTCAATAGTTTGGCTATTGATAGGGAGTTTGGGAGGCTGGTAGCCTGTTGTGTTGGGGCAGATGCAGCAGTAGCTGACACAATCTAATTTTTCAATCCGTTGCGATATTTCAAGCAAATCGTCATAATTATTTTCTCCATAAAGGTTAAAATATTCACATTGCGTAACGGAAGAGCGAATATTTAATTTAATCAAAATTAATTTTGAATTAACTAATTCATTTGATAAAGCATCCATAATAAAATGCGAACTTTTTATTTTAGATTTAATTTCTAAAAAATATTTATTAATCCCATCTATTTTATGGTTGATGGTTTTCGATTTTATTTCTGCTTTAATTTTTTTATTGATTTCCTGATGGGGAAGACGATAGCTAACAGGGCTATCAATTAAGTGTAAAATATTTTTATTACTATCAACAAATGAGATAGTTACATGGTAGTTCCCCGATTTACCTACCTTGAAAAGATAATGATCATTATTAGTTGATATGGTTTCTATATTTTCATTATCTAAAAATAAGCTAATGGTGACTGTTTTTTTGTTTCTATTATCAAAATTAACGACAATGCCATTTGAATCCTTATCGATAAATTTAAAGGTTTTTATATTCATATATTCTCTTTTTATATAGCATATGTTGGTATGCTTTTAGTTATTTAAGTATTAGGTTGGGTACGTTATTTAAAATTGAAAATGAATTTACGACAAGATTGATAATTTAATAGAATTTAATGGAAACTATAATTTTAATATAAATAATAAATTAATTTATTTTGGTTTTGACAAATGTCATAGGGATATCTATACCCATCCTCTATTTTAAACTCCTTAAATGAAAATGATAACCATTACTATTATTGGGGTGAATATATGTCTTATCGTTTAAAGCGGCACCAATTGGCCCATTGTATTGCTCTAACTTTAGGCATAGGAACTTTGGCGATACCAATTGGATTCGCTGCACCAGTAGGCACACCAGACAAACTGATCGTTACGTCTTCAACAGGCCAAAGCCGTTTGTCACCGAGTGAGCAGCAAGAAAAAGATAAACTTGAAAAAGTGGCTGGTGGAACAAATTTAGTTGTTATCGAAAAAGATACTCGCCTTGCTACCTTACAAGACGCCCTGGATTACCAGCCTGGGTTGGTTATCCAAAATTTCTTTGGGGGGATTGACCAGCCACGTTTGAATATTCGCGGCTCTGGCGTGCAAAGTGCACCGCTTGCTCGTGGTGTATTGCTGTTGCAAGATGGCTTACCCGCAACGGATGCAGACGGCAGTTTTCATATCAGTACCTTAGAAATGCGTGATGCGCGGATGGTGAGCGTACGCCGTGGTGCAAATAGCCTTAACCCACAAAGTAATAGCTTGGGCGGTGAATTGGATGTGCTCTCTTACACTGGAGGAACTGAGCAAGGGCGCCTACGTTATGAGTACGGCTCCCATGGGCGCGAAGGGTTACAAACCGCCTTCGGTGGTGTTTCTGATGATGGGTTATTTGATGGGCGTGTGAATTTCACTTATGACCATTTTGATGGTTATCGCAAACACTCTGCTTCCCAACGTAAAACGTTACGCAGCAACTTTGGTTATGTGACTGATAACTTTGAAAACCGAACATGGTTGAGTTGGACAGATTTGCGCTTTGACGTTGCGGGGCCAGTTTCTGAAGAGGTATTAAATAATAACCCAACAGAGGTGTACCCAATGGTTTGGTTGCGTGATCCTCACCGTAATGTTGAACAATTCCGAGTGGCTAACCGCTCTGACTGGCAAGTGGATAACCAAGCAATTGGTGCAGGAGTTTGGCATATTCGTACCCATGATAATTTTACCACTCCCGCTTACTATCGCTTTAGCCGCAGCCACAGTGAAGGGCTGCAATTTACCTATAATATTGAAACTGAGCCCGTGACATATCGTACGGCACTGGCATGGGACCAAATGACCTTGCAGACTGAATTAATGCAAAATCGTAAAGGGACACCCGCAGACAAAACTAAAATAGGTAAATATGATGGCCGAGCGGAAAACCTCTATGGCAGTGTTGGGGTAGACTTACATATTACGCCAACAGTGGCTGTTAATTTAGATGTCAAAGGTACGCATGCGCGCCGCGATGTAGAAAAGCGACAGAGTCATTTGTCGTTAGACCAAAGTTGGACATTTTGGACACCAAAAGCGGGAGTGATTTGGCGCCCAACGGAAAGCCAGCGTTACTTTGCCAATATCAGTGCGAGTGAAGAACCTGCAACATTTTGGGAAATTATTAACTCCAGCAATGGAAAATTAACGAAACTCTCACCACAAAAAGCCATTACTTATGAAATTGGGGGAGAAGGCGATGTCACCGATGGGTTGAAATGGAGCCTTGCGCTGTACCGTAGCCAAATTAAAGATGAGTATATTACCACTTATGACAGTGCAGGGACGGTGGTTGGCGTATTTAATTATGCCGCGAAAACTCGCCATCAAGGCTTAGAAGCTGGGCTTACAGGACGTGTTGGCGCAGGGCCGGGGGATATCAATTACCGAGTTTCTTGGACTTATAACGATTTCCGTTTCATGGGCGGTGAATATAATGGCAACTATATCGCGGGTATTCCACGTAATATTGTTGCTGCCGAGGTGTTATATGAAATTGGGGATTGGAGTGTTGGGCCTAATATTCATTGGGCACCTACGGATATGGCAGTTGACCACCAAAACAACCTTGATATTCAAAAACGTAAACATTATGCCGTACTGGGGCTGACAGGCAGTTATAAGCCTACAGAGCAGTGGTCTGTGTATTTATCGATGGATAATTTAACCGATGAGCGCTATGCAACAACATCGGTTGCCAACCAAACCGTCACAGCAAAAGACAGCACTTTATTCCCCGGTATGGGGTTTAATGTGAATGGTGGCGTAACCTATAATTTCTAATAATGAATAAACGCATTAATATTGGTTAATGCGTGGTTGTTAAAATGGGCGCTGTGCAGAAATAGATAATTGCGTTAAGTAGTTTTCATTATGGATATGCACAGTGTCTTTCTCAATATCAATAAACCCTTTTTGCCGCCACCCTGAAACTAACCGGCTGAGTGTTTCGTAGCGTATGCCTAATTTAGCGGCGAGCTGGCCCCGTGATAAAGGTAAAACAATATTTGAAGTGAGTTGTTTATGTTTTAAATCAAGAATATAAGCAGCCAAGCGTTGTTCAGCAGAACTTGAAGTTAGCCAATCAATATGGTTAATGTTTTCATACAGTTTGCTACTAAAACGCATGAGTAGCTTTTCCATAATCTGTGGGCAGGCATGGCAAAGCCGTAAAATATCACGTTTATCGAGTAGCAAGGCTTCACCGTCGGTTTTTGCCCGTAAACTCATAGGATAGCGGTTATGTGGCATAAAAACGGCTGCGATGGCAACAATTTCCCCTGTACAAAATAAACCAAAAATTTTTTCCTCGCCCAAATAAGTATGGCGATACACCTCGATTTGCCCGCTTATCATCAAAGGACAGTGCTTAAATGGTTCCCCTTCATGGTTCAGGATTTCACCACTTTTAAAGCGAATATGGCCACAATTTTCCAGCAGTAATGCCAGTTTTTCATCTTCTATCCCATTAAACAGTAAGCACGATTTTATGGCATTGAGTGATTGTGTATGGGGGAAAACGTTTTTGACAAATGTCATAGGTCATCCTCTTACGCCGTCTTAGAATGGCATAAGTATAAATGATAATCATACACATTATCAATTGAGATCTTAGCAGAGAGCTGAATAACCCTATGATAAATAATGCTTTTAGACTCACCGCCGTTTTTCTGGCCTTGGGGGGGATAGGCAACGTATATGCATCACAAGCCGTTGATTTCACAGATATGTCAGGGGATAAAATTCATTTATCAGCCCCTGCAAAACGTATTGTCGTGATCCCAATCCCTGCCGCTTCGATGTTAGTTGGTATGGATGAAAGCAGTGAAAAATTAGTTGGAATGCACCCTTTTGCAAAGGTTGCTGCGCGAGATGGCATGCTAAGCCAAATGTTTTCTCCTGTTTTACAGGTGAATTCAAATGTCGTGGGTAACAATTTTACACCAAATATTGAAGCATTGCTTAATGTGGAGCCCGACCTGGTATGGCAATGGGGCCATCGAGGGGATGATATTATTTCCCCTATGCGTGATGCAGGGCTGACTGTTGCTACGTTAGATTATGGGCAAGAGCGCTATACGCAAGAGTGGGTTCACCTAATGGGGCAAACACTTGGCCACAATGATAAAGCACAGAAGATGATCCAGTGGCGCCAACAAGTTGTCGATACACTCTCAGCTACCACCGCTAAAATTCCAGAAGCGCAGCAGCCTCGTGTTCTGTATCTCTCTCATTTTAACCAGAGTATTCAAACATTTGGCTCAACATCACACAACAACGCCGATTTTGCATTGGCGGGCGGAGTGAGTTTAAACCGCGACCTCACTGGGCCAAGAACGCTCAATATTGAGCAGATCCTTGTTTGGGACCCTGACATTATTCTATTGGGTAATTTCGAAGAGGGGTTATCGCCAGCTGACGTTTATCGCAATCCCATGTTAAGCGAAGTCACTGCAGTGAAAAACCAGCGCGTATATAAGCTTCCTATTGGTGGTTTTATCTGGGATGCGCCAAACCAAGAAACACCGCTGTACTGGCAATGGTTATCAATGATTTTTCATCCAGAAACGATGAAAATGCCATTGCGTGAAGAAATTCGCCTGAGATATCAGCAACTTTATGGTTATGACGTGTCAGATGAGCAAATTGACGGTATTTTGCAAATGGAGATGAACAAAAATAGCCAGCACTACATCTCTTTAATGGGGAAACCGCATGCGTAAGCCCCAATATCTTTGGCTCGTTTTCGCCATTTGCCTAGTGTTGACCTTTGTTTTGGCACTAAGTTGTGGCCGCTACCCGGTTTCGTTTTCTGCGGTTTGGCATATTCTCTATGACACCATTTTGGGCAACGAAATGATGGGGAACTATAGTCGTACGGAACAAAATGTCGTGTTAAATGTGCGTTTACCACGTGTTCTGATAGCAGGTACAGCAGGGGCAGGGCTAGCGGTGGCTGGGGCGGCTTTGCAAGGCATTTTCCGTAACCCATTAGTTGGGCCGCAAATTATTGGCGTCTCATCAGGAGCTGCATTGGGGGGCGCACTAGCTATTTTGTTATTTTCTTCATTGTTGATCACCATTTCATTGGCTTTTGTCGGTGGGTTGTTAGCTATCGTGCTGGTTTTTTTGCTCGGCTTGAATCGCCAAGGTAGCCAGCTATTAATGTTAATTCTTGCGGGGGTGATTATTAATGCTTTTTTTGCTGCATTAATTTCGTTAATTACCTATTTTGCAGACCCTAATAATACTTTGCAAACCATTGTTTTTTGGCTTATGGGCAGCTTTGCCAGTGCGTCTTATCTTAAACTTAATATTGTTTTTCCTGTTGTTATGGTCTGTGTTTTAGTCATTTTTGCACTGCGTTTTCGTATCAATGTGCTCTCCTTAGGGGATGAAAATGCACAAGCCTTAGGGATGAAAATTAATAGAACCCGTTGGGCCGTGTTACTCAGCGTGACCTTGATCACTAGTGCGACAGTGGCGGTATCCGGCACCATCGGCTGGGTAGGGCTGATTGTTCCGCATATTGCACGGCTAGTGGTAGGTCATGATCACCGGATATTACTGCCTGCTAGTGCAGTTATTGGTGGGATTTATATGGTGGCTGTCGACACTTTTGCCCGCAGTATGACGAATGCAGAAATTCCATTAAGTGTGATCACTGCACTCATCGGTGCCCCCATTTTTGCTCTACTGATCCATACATTAAATAAAAAGGTGGCCGATTTATGATCCAAGTTGAGCACCTTAATTTCAAAATTGCACAGCGTCAGTTATTTACGAATTTAACTTTTCAGCAGCCAAAAGGCAGTATTGGCGCAATTTTAGGGCCGAATGGCCGTGGAAAAACCACCTTATTAAAACTCTTGCTCGGTTTACAAAAAGGAGCCACTGGCAATATTTCACTAAATGCACCCGTCGCTTATGTTCCACAACTTAGTGGTTCACTATTTCATTATTCTGTTCGCACCATGGTGAGTCTCGGGCGTATTCGTCATTTGCCGTGGTATGCCTCACCCAATGAAAAAGATAACCAAATTGTAGAGCAGTGTTTAGCGTACTTAGGCATAAGTAATTTTGCGGACCAACCCTTTAACTGTCTCAGTGGAGGGGAAAAACAAATGGTTATGATTGCGAGAGCATTAGCCAGTGAACCAGAAATTTTGATTCTGGACGAACCGACATCCGCGTTGGACCTTGCCAACCAAGACAGTGTGCTCAGCGTTTTACGTGATTTAGCCATACATCGCGGAATGACGATCTTATTTACGAGCCATTATCCACAGCATGCGCTGCATATCGCTGACTATTCATTGTTGCTGTTTAACAGTGGCGGCTGTTTATTTGGTGAAACTGAACGAATTTTAACGGAAGAAAACCTGACACAGCTGTACCAATTACCTGTTGCAATTACGCCAATGGACTATCAAGGCCGGCAGACCCAAGGGGTCATTCCGCTATTTAGATAATTGAATGAAAATGATTGAATTAAGGAATATAAACGATGAGCAATAACACAATAACACCCGCAGAAGCGCTGATTATCAACCAGTTAATTAATTATACCGAACAAGGTATTGCAAGCCGTGTATTAGCGAAAAATGGTGGGGGGAATATCACCTTATTTGCTTTTGATAAAGGCCAAGCGCTATCTGAACACAGTGCTCCTTTTGACGCCATTGTGATGGTTGTTGAAGGGAGTTTACAACTCACCATCGAAGGTAAGCCAGTGACGGCTAAACCTGGGGAAATTGTCAGAATGCCGGCTAATATCCCTCATGCGGTAGATGCACTTGAACCCGCAAAAATGCTGTTAGTTATGTTACGTGAGCCAGAAATGGCTTGTACACACTAACTTGGAGGTGTAAATGGACCAATCATTTACTGCCCATGAAGCAGGGCACAAATTTCTAGCACGTTTAGGGAAAAAACGCTTACGCCCAGGGGGGAAAGAAGCAACCGAGTGGTTACTTAGCCAATCAGGGTTACATAAGAACAGCCAAGTTCTTGAAGTGGCGTGTAATATGGGAACCACCGCCATTGAAATCGCCTCTCAATTTCATTGCCATATTACGGGTATTGATATGGACAAGCAGGCGCTCGCCCAAGCACAAAAAAACGTTGCGAATAAAGGGTTAACAGATTTAGTGACTATTCAAATGGCAGATGCATCAAAATTACCTTTTGAGGACAACAGTTTTGATGTGGTCATTAATGAAGCCATGCTAACCATGTACGGCGATAAAGCGAAAGCAAAGCTATTGCAGGAGTATTATCGAGTACTAAAGCCAGGTGGCTGTTTATTAACTCATGATATTGCATTTAAAGATGCCCAAGCTGTGCAAAATGTGGTTTCTCAAATGCAACAAGCGATTAATGTCAAAGCGCAACCATTACCGGAAACACAGTGGGTGGAATTATTTCAACAAGCGGGTTTCCAGCAAGTGGTATCCCATACTGGCCCAATGACACTGTTATCGCCAAAAGGGTTAATTTACGATGAAGGTGTATTCGGTACGCTAAAGATTATCCGTAATGCATTGAAGAAAGAAAACCGGCCTCAATTTTTGCGTATGTTCCGCCATTTTCGGCAAAATCGTGGGAAATTGAATTATATTGCAGTCGTTAGCGTGAAGTAATCTATAGGAAGATCTTACGCAAGGATGCGTGATTATGTATTTTTATGTTGAATAACCTTATACTTTACATTGCTAATAATAATAATTCTTATATTTATCTTGATTCTTAGTTACTGTTAATAATAATTATTTGATAAAATAATAAACAGTAATTTAATCAAGAATTGTGATTTATTTTTTAGATTCAATAACAGCAATTTTAATAAAATAAAGGTTTAATTTAATGAAAATAAAGTATTTTTTTATTATCTCTCCTTGCTTTCTCCCTTTAGTTTCTCCCTCTGTATTTGCTGTGGATAAAAAAGAAGAATCCATAACCGTATCCGCTACACGTGGTTATAAAACCGTTTCAGAAATGGCGCAAACCACATGGGTGATTGATAATGCTGAAATTGAACAGCAAGCTGAAGGTGGAAAAGAGTTAAAAGATATTTTAGCGCAGCTTATTCCAGGAATGAGTGTCAGTGGTCAAGGGCGGACAAACTATGGCATGAATATGCGTGGCCGTTCAATGATTGTGATGGTGGACGGGGTACGCCTTAACTCTTCTCGTAGTGATAGTCGCCAATTAGATTCCATCGATCCTTTTAATATCAATCATATCGAAGTTATTTCAGGTGCAACGGCGATGTACGGCGGTGGTAGTAGTGGTGGTTTGATTAATATCGTGACGAAAAAAGGCCAAGAAGAAAAACAGGTTTCTCTGCAATTAGGTGGAAAAACAGGCTTTAACAATGGTAAAGATCACGATGAAAATGTTGCCGCAGCAGTAAGTGGTGGTAATGAGAACGCTCACGGACGAGTGTCTGTTGCTTATCAACGCTATGGCGGTTGGTATGATGGCAAAGGTAATGCGATTAATATTGATAATACCCAAACAGGGCTGCAATTTTCTGATCGCCTAGATGTGATGGTATCAGGCACTATCAAAATCGATGAAAAACAACAGCTTCAAGCCGTTTATCAGCATTATAAAAGTGAGTCGGATGGTAAACACGGGCTCTATTTAGGAAAAGATTTCTCTGCGGTTAAAGGGCAAGGTGAAGCTTATAACAGCAGTAAATTAAGCTCTGACCGTTTACCTGGAACTGAGCGCAATTTGCTCAATTTACAATATTCAAATGCAGATGTATTCGGGCAAGATTTTGTTGCACAAGTTTATTATCGTGATGAATCACAAAAGTTTTATCCCTTTCCAACCCTGACTGGCAAGGATGTTACAAGTATCAGCTCATCGGATCAAAAAACCAATTTTTATGGAACCAAGCTGACATTCAATAGCCAACCCATTGATGAATTAACGTTAACTTATGGTGTGGATGCAGAGCATGAGCAATTTCGTGCTAACCAAATGTTTTTTGATTTAGATAAAGCGAAAGAATCAGGGGGAATGGATTTAACTAAAGCTTTCCAAATCGGCCGCTATCCAAGTTATACCACCACCAATATGGCGACATTTTTACAAAGTAGTTATGACATTACGCCGATGTTCACGTTAAGCGGTGGTGTGCGTTACCAATATACTGAAAATAAAGTGGATGATTTTATTGGTTATGCGCAGCAAGAAGCGATTGCTAATGGTAAAGGTAAATCAGCGGATGCAGTACCGGGTGGGAAAACGGATTACAACAACTTACTGTTTAATGCAGGGTTGCTGGTTAACCTAACCGAAGAGCAACAAACATGGTTTAATTTCTCTCAAGGCTTTGAAATTCCTGATATTGCTAAGTATTACGGAACAGGTGACTATGCGAAGACCCCAGATGCCAATGGCCACTACCATCTCAATAAAAGTGTTAACATTAATGATACCAAGGTAAAAGGAATTAAGGTTAACTCGTTTGAGTTAGGATGGCGTTACACAGGGGAAAACCTGCGTACACAAGTTGCCACCTATTATTCGCTGTCTGATAGAAGTTATGGCATTAATAAAGATGACATGACTATCTATATGAAAACCGATAAACGCCGTATCTATGGGGTTGAAGGCGCGGTGGATTACTTCTTTGCTGACTCAGATTGGAGTGTTGGAAGTAATTTCAATCTGCAAAAATCAGAAACTAAAGTTGATGGTAGCTGGGAAAAATGGAGCGTTGACTTCGCGAGCCCGTCAAAAGTGAATGCTTATATTGGTTGGGAACCGAATGATTGGGCACTACGCTTACAAAGCCAACAAACATTCAATTTAACGGATGCGGCGGGTAAGAAACTTGATGGCTATAATACCGTTGATTTATTAGGAAGTTATATGCTGCCAGTGGGTAAAGTCAGCTTTGCAGTTGAAAACCTACTGGATAAAAATTACTCCACAATTTGGGGACAGCGGGCACAAAGTTTATATAGCCCGAAATACGGAGCTGCCAACCTGTACGATTATAAAGGCCGTGGCCGAACCTTTGCTCTTAATTACAGTGTGACATTTTAATTAATTGAAAATAAGTCACTATGTATTAGTGACTTATTTCTAGCAGATTATTAGCAATAAAAAGTAATGAGATATTCCATGAAATCATTTCTTATAGGGTTATTGTGCTTGCTTAGTTTTTGGGCACAGGCAAAAACATCAACGGTGATCACTGACTTACAAGGTCGTGAAGTTACAGTTAATCTTCCTGTCGAAAAATTATTTTTGGTAGATAGTCGTGATATTTTGCCAGTGGATATTGCTGCTGGTAAAGCGGGGATATCACGCATTGTGGGTTGGAGTGATTCGCTTACGCAATACGCACCAGATTTAAAACAAGCTTATTTCAGTGTATTGCCTGAATTAGGCAAAATTCCAACGTTAAAGAAAACACGCGAAGCCGGTCTCCAAGTTGAAAAGTTGATCGAGTTAATGCCTGATGTGGTAGTTATGCATAAGGCTAATTATGGTGCGATGCGTGATAGCCAAATTTTACCGCAACTCGAAGCCGCAGGTATCCAAGTCATTTTTATTGATTTTCGAATGGATATTGCGAAAAACACGCCGAAAAGCATTTTATTATTAGGTGAATTATTCGGAACACAAGAAAGAGCGGGACAGTTTGCAACGCTGTACCAAGAGAAATTAGATACCATTGAAAGCCAATTAGCTCAGCCATTTCCAACTGTTCTGATTGAAGCGAATGCAGGGTTATTTGCGGATAATTGCTGTCAGCTTTATGGGCGTTCAGGTTATGGTGTTTTAGCATCCTTGGCAGGTGGAAATAACCTTGTTGCAGATAGCTTTCCTGCAAAAGGGGCTGAAAGCTCCATTGAGAATATTATTACATTAAACCCAGAATTTTATTTACTGACTGGCGCCGATTGGCACAATTTTAATCGGCGCTCGCTTGCAGTAAGCTTAGGATATAATGCAAATAAAGCTAATGTTCAGAAGCAGTTATCAGTATTAATGGATAGGCAAGGGATTTCATCATTAACGGCAGTTAAAGAAAAACGGGTTATGGCGATTTACCATAATTTCTACAACAATCCGATGAACATATTTGCCATTGAAGCGATGGCTAAATTTATGCATCCAGAGCGATTTAGTACATTAAATCCAGAACAAAACTTAATTGACTTTCAAAAGCAGTTTACAGAAATCCGAGAAACAGGGGTGTTCTGGGTGAATTTATAAAAATAGGGTCGCTAACTTTTTGTTGGTAATAGAAACTAACAAAAAGTTAGGCTGTCAGTTTATCTCCATATAGCTTTCCATTCATTAATAAACTCTCTGAAATCCCTTGTTCTATCTTATCTCCCAGTTTTTTTATAAACTGGGATTATTGCTATGTTAGTTATAGCAGCTAAAAAATTGTTAGCTAGAATCAAGATATAGATCACAAATTGCTCAAATCTTGATTGAGTCTCCATTATGATCTAACTAATATTTAGTTAGGCTTAAAATAAGTTTGGTAGAAAATGAAAATTATCCAAGACAACTTTGAAATGTTATTGGCAGTTATGAAAGGGATTGCGGGCCAATTTGGCGACACTTGTGAAGTGGTATTACATGACCATAGTAAAGGGCTAGAAAGCAGTATTGTTGCAATTATTAATGGTCATGTAACGAAACGAAAGGTGGGAGACCCAAGTAGTAATTTAGGGCTTGAGGTATTGCGCGGCACTGATGTTGATGGCGACAAATACAATTATTTTACCCAAACCAAAGATGGGAAAATGTTGCGTTCAACTTCAATTTATTTACGTGATGAAACTGGCAAAGTTTCTGGGGCACTTTGTATTAATCAAGATATTTCAGAATTTATTGCTGCAGAAAAAGCTATTCAAGGCATTACACAGCGCAATAGCATTGAGCAAGATACGGTTAAGGAAGTTTTTGTTACGGACGTTAATGAAATTTTAGATCACCTTATTCAAGAATGTATGCAGGTTATTAAAGTCCCCGTCATCAATATGGGCAAAAAAGATAAAATGGATGCAATTAAATTCTTTGATGATAGAGGTGCTTTCTTAATCAAAAAAGCAGGTGAGAAAATCTGTGAATTTTTAAATATTTCCAAATATACCCTTTATACCTATTTAGCGGAATTAAAAGGGGAAGAAAATAATGAAGAATAAGAGAGGTTTTTATGCCAATAACGCCTTACGTTGCTTTAGATTTACAGCAACTTGAAAAAAATGTCAGAGGCATGACAGGCAAGCTAACACAGCAAGGTATTGAACACTGGCCACATATAAAAACACATAAATCAGTAGAATTAGCAAAATTTGAGATTGCCTGTGGCGCAAAAGGAATTACGTGTGCCACATTGCAAGAAGCGGCAGTTATGGCAAAAGGCGGAATTGGTCATATTCTGCTTGCTTACCCAATGATTGGTGAACAAAAGTGTCAGCAATTTATTGAATTAGCTAAAAAAATTAAATTAAGAACGATTATTGATAGCCTACAAGGAGCTGAACAATTATCAGCAGCGGCAAAGCAAGAGAGCCAAATTATTGAGGTCTATATTGCTGTTGATTATGGTGCTCACCGGGAAGGAATTCAATTAGATGATTTAGAGCCATTTGCACTGGCAATACAAAAATTACCTAATCTGAAAATTATTGGTGTGTTTACTTATGCTGGAACAATATACCAATACCGTACAGAGCCTGAAATACGTAAAGCGGCAAAAGCAGAAGCAGAGCTTTTATTATCTTGCCAAAAACGGTTAGAAAAATTGGGTATCGAAGCGCCTCGGACATCTGGCGGCTCAACATTATCTTCATTCTATGCTGATGAATTAAAAGGGATTACAGAGTCACGGGCTGGGAACTTTATTTTTGGCGATATGAATGCTATCTATGGTGGTATTTATACTCCTGAAGATTGCGCTTTAACAATAAGAACAACTGTTGTAAGTATTCCTATTGAGGGGTATGCAACAGTAGATGCAGGGACCAAAACATTAACTTCTGATCAATCCGCAGAACCAGGGTTTGGTTATATAGTGGAAGACCCAAATATAAAACTAGTTAAATTAAATGAAGAGCATGGCTATCTTCGCTATGACCCAAAAAAAATTAAATTAAATATTGGTGATGTATTAAATATTATACCGAATCACAGTTGTGTTATTCCTAATTTAACAAACAAGATATATGCATTAAATAATAATGAAATAGACCATATTATTATACCAGACGCACGATATTAAATATCGGAGAATAAAATGTATAAATTAAATGAACAGCAACAATATGAGTTGCTAGAGCTTCTTTGTGCCTTAATTCGGCATAAATCTGAAAACCCACCAGGGGAAGAACAACAAGTTGCTGAATTTATATATCACTACTTTAAACAAGAAAATATTGATGTTGAAATGCAAGAGGTTGCTCCTGGACGCCCAAATATTATTGCCTATTTAAAAGGTTCAGGAAAAGGTAAACATTTATTATTTAACGGTCATATAGATGTTGTGCCTTGTGGTTGTGGTTGGAGTACCGAGCCATTCGACCCAGTGATTAAAGATGGCAAAGTTTTTGGGCGAGGAGCCGCAGATATGAAGTCTGGTGTTGCTGCAATGATGTATGCGGCAACATTATTAAAGCGTAATAAAGATGCATTTTCAGGTAATTTAACATTAGTATTTAATGTGGATGAAGAGAGAATTAATCTTGGCATGCTGCATTACATTAAAGATGGAATTTCTGCAGATTATGCCATTATTGGTGAGCCAACGTCTCTTGGTGTTTGCATCGCACATAAAGGCGTTAGCCGTTATAACTTAAGTACTAAAGGCACCGCGGGTCATGCAGCAAAAACTCGTTATCCTGATAGTGCCATTTCTAAGATGGCCAAAATACTACCTGCGATAGAGCAACACCACACTTCTGTTGAGGAAATTAGTCACCCACTATTAGGAAATGCTTCAATGATTATTACCACCATAAATGGTGGTACAGCTCCGAATATCGTTCCACAGCATTGTGATATTGAAATAGATAGAAGACTCGTTCCAGGGGAAGAAAGGCAAGAAATAGAGGCGAGATTGCATCAAGCTATTGCGCAATATAATAAAGGTGAAGAGATAGATTATCACTTAGATAATTACTTATTTATTCCTGCTTCAGATATCCCTGCGGATCATGAGCTAACTAAAGTTGCATTAGATACAGTGAGCCGTTTTACAGAAAAACCAGCGCTACCAGAAATATTTGAAGCGACATGTGAGGCGCCTTTTTTCTCGGTTACTAGTGAGATCCCTACACTTATTATGGGGCCAGGGGGATTAGCTCAAGCTCATGTTAAAGATGAGTTTGTTGAAATAAAAGAATTATACCTTGCTGCGGAAATTTATTATGACATGGCTAATATCTTGCTCAATAAATAGGAAAATTGAATGAATATTGAAAAAAAATTAGAAGATAAAGGGATTAAACTTGCCACACCAGGGGCACCAAAATTTTCATATGTATCCATTAAGCAGTATGGGGATTTATTATATACATCAGGCCATGACTGCCAAAAAGATGGTGTCTTAATTTATAGTGGTACATTAGGTAAAGAATTAACAGTCGAGCAAGGTCAAGAAGCAGCAAAGCAATGTATTGTTAATATATTTTCTTCATTGAAAGCGTATTTAGGAGATTTAGATAGAATTGATGAATGTATAAAATTATTAGGTTTTGTGCAAAGTACTGATGATTTTAAAAACCAGCCACAAGTCATGAATGGAGCTTCAGATTTTTTAATTGAAATACTCGGTGATAAAGGTAAGCATGCACGTTCAGCAATAGGTACGAATACATTACCTTTTGATACGCCAGTGGAAATAGAATTAATATTAAAGCTAAAGTCGTAAATAATAGATAAAAAATAAAGATTATTAATAAAATAAATCTGCGGAGTAAATTTTATTCCGCGGGATCCTGTTACGTCTTAAAGGTACTTAATTATGTCACTACATGCGAGTAAAAGGCTAAAGCGCTGGCAGCTTATTGCGCTTACATTTTTGTTGATAGCAGGTATCATTAATTTTTTAGATAGAGCATCACTCTCTATTGCTAACTCTACAATAAGTAAAGAATTAGGATTTAGTGCAACTCAAATGGGATTACTGTTATCGGTATTTTCATTTGGCTATGCGTTATGCCAACTACCTATAGGTATGGTAATGGAACGCTTTGGGGTTAAAAAGATCTATGGCTTCGGTTTGTTCTTATGGTCGTTAGCTCAAACCGTGACAGGGCTATTATCTTCATTTACCCATTTAATTATTGCACGGGTTATTTTAGGTATTGGTGAAGCACCGCATTTACCGACAGGCGTTAAAGTCGTTAATGATTGGTATAATATCCGTGAGCGTGGTCTGCCAATGGGGATTGTAAATATGTCCTCTACGCTAGCTCAAGCATTAGCTCCACCTTTGCTCATTGCATTAATGTTAGCTTTTGGCTGGCGTACAATGTTTATTATTATCGGTATTAGTGGGATTATTCTGTCTATACTTTGGTTTATTTTCTATCGTAATCGTGAACAATTAGAATTAACAGATGATGAATTAAACTATTTAAATGACGGTGCTCCACCATCTTCAACGAATAAAGTTTCTTTCAAAGAATGGGCGTCATTATTTAAACAACGTTCTTTGTGGGGAATGATCATTGGGTTTAATGGTGTGGGTTATATGGTTTGGCTATACCTAACATGGTTGCCTGCTTATCTTGAAAACTCCCGAGGCTTAAGTCTAGAAAAAACCGGCTGGGTTGCAGCAATACCCTTTTTATTTGGTGCGCTGGGAATGCTGGTAAATGGTGTTGTTGCAGACTATGTGGTGAAACGTGGTGCAGACAAAATGAAAAGCCGTAAGTGGATGATCTGCTTAGGCTTGCTGTTTGCTGCGATGTTTACATTGCCTGCCGCTTATACTGACAGTACCTTTTCAGCCGTTGCGTGTATTAGTATGGCACTATTTTCTATTCACTTTGCGGGGACTTCTGCTTGGGGATTGATTTTAGTTTCAGTGCCTTCTCGCTTAATCACTTCTGTAAGTGGTATTCAAAATTTCGGTGGTTTTATTGGAGGGTCGTTTGCTCCGATTATTACCGGTATTATTATTGACCAAACACACTCATTTACCTTAGCGCTTGTGGTTTGTGCAACTGTCGCATTCCTAGCATCATTGGTTTATTTCTTCTTTGTTAATGAACCAATTAGAGACCCTGCAGAGATGGAAGCAAAAACAGTCTAAATTAAATATTCATGGCCACTTTGTATCAGTGGCTTTTTTATAAAAAAAACAAATCGTATATTGATGGTCTAATTAAGTAATTATTCATAGTTAGTTGTTTTTATTATTTATTATTCGAATTTTTGTCTCAGTATAAATTTAATCATCAAAATTAGAATATGTAAGTTCCATAAATAATATGCTAATAATATTCCGGTACATGATTCTGTATTTTTAATTTTTCAAAGGAGTTCAAAATGAGAAAGGTTATTATATCTAGCGTATTACTTGCTGTATCTACAATTTCATTTAACTCAATGGCAGCAGACAAAAATACGGTTACACCTGAAAATATGACTTGCCAGCAATTTATTAATTTAGACCCTCAGAGCTGGGCACCTATTGCGTTATGGGTAACAAATCAAGAAACACAATTTAAAGGTGGAGATTATGTTGCGCTGACAGAGCAAAGTATTGCCGAAGCCCCTCAGATTGTTGAGTTTTGTAAGAAAAAGCCGGAAGGCACTCTACAAGATTATTTAGCATCTAAGAAATAAAGCAAACTATTATGCCATGGAGGGCATAATAGCCATTTCCGACTAGGAAAATGGCTATTATACTGTGGTAGGTTAGAAACTCTATTTTAGAAACATTGAACCGACCTATCTTTATTTTTTTACCGCTAATTTATCGGTTAAGAAATCGATAAATGCACGTGTCTTAGCCGGTAAAACAAAAGTATTTGGGTAAAGTAATTGAATATTTTGTTTCGGTAAACGGTATTCAGGTAATACATGAACTAAGCGTTCATACCGCAAGTCATCATCAACCATCCAAGCTGGGCATATTGCAATACCTAATGAGGCTAACACCATATGGTGAATAACGGCGGCAGAATTAGACTCATATTGGTTTTTAATTAAAGGTAAGTAATATTTTTCATTTTTTGAATTCTGTAAAAAATATTGAGGATCTTGCCAGTTTAATAGCGCATGGTTAATCCATGGAACATTTGCTAAATCAGTGAGTTGTTTGATTGGGTGTTTTTTTAGAAATTCAGAGGTAGCGACTAAGTAAATCTCATATTCACCCAGTTTTTTCATTTTATGGGATGAATTTTTTAAATTACCTAACCGAACGGATAAATCGAGTTTCTCTGTGATGAGATCATCTAAGGATGAGTTAAATGAGTACTGTAATCTTAGCTTAGGATAAAGGCGGCAAAATTCAGGAAGTAGTGGCAAAATAAAACGTTGGCCAAATTCACTTGTTGATGAAAAACGCAGCAAACCTACAATATTAGTTCCTAAATTTTGGCTTTTTTCGAAGGCTTCATCTATTTGACTTTGAATACGTTTAAAGTCGTCATAAAAATGTTTTCCCACCTCTGTTAATGCAATATTTCGCGTATTTCGTGTTAGCAAGCTTACATTAAGCTGAGCTTCTAATTGTTTGATATCGACACTCACCATAGAACGGCTTAGCCCTAAAATATCTGCGGCTTTAGTGAATGAGCCCGAATCAACAACTTGTAGAAAACTGATAATCTTTTTGAGATTTTTTTGCATAATAACAATGATTGTTCTTTTTTATTAAACAATCATGTTACCTCCCTTGTATCGACAAAGAAAGGACTAAAACTTATTCTTTGCCACCGGAGGAAGTCCATGACTTATCGATACAAAATTGCCACAGTATTTTTACTTGGTTTCTTTATTGATTGTATTAACATTTTTATGTCAGCGATAGCGTTACCTGACATTGCATCGTTATTCTCAGCAAGTCAATCTCAAGTTGCATGGGTTGCCAATGCCTATATTTTAGGTTTAGTTTTGGTGATGCCAATCAGCTTATGGCTAGCAGGTAGGTTAGGTAACCAAAAATTACTGTGTTATTCCATGCTACTTTTTTCTGTTGCTGCTTGGTTCAGTGGGAGTAGTGATTCAATTTATAGCTTAATTTTTTGGCGCTTTATCCAAGGGGCTGCAGGAGGGTTATTAATTCCGGTAGGTCAGGCATTAGTTTTCGCATTATTTCCCAATAATGATCGCCAACGTATATCAACATTAATTATGACTGTAGCATTAATTGCTCCCGCATTTTCGCCTGCAATTGGCGGTCTAATTATTGATTCTTTATCTTGGCATTGGGTTTTTTATTCTAATTTGCCTTTCTCATTACTAACGGCCGCACTAGCCTTATTATGGATAAAAAATGATGAGAAAAAAATAAGAGAAAAACCAGATATTTTGGGGTTAATAATGGTGAGTTTAAGTTTGTTAAGCCTATTATTATCATTCTCTTTTTATAATGATTATCACAATTTATTATTGGCTTTGGTGAGCTTTTTTACTTCAGCCCTCGTATTTATTGTTTATCTTAAATACGCTAAAAAATGTCGAGAACCTATTTTAAATTTTCAGTTATTAAAGAACGCCAATCTACGCAACGCTTTTATTGTTTACTATGCTGTTCCCGGTATTTTTACGGGGGTTAATTTACTCAATATTTTTAATCTACAAGAAAATATGGGGTTCAGTGCGGCACAAACCGGGCTATTTATGGTGCTATATGCATTGGGGGCAGTAATATCAATGCTAACCGGTGGGCGCCTTTATTTTCAGATAGGAAAAAAACGATTATTTATTATTGGTATTACACTGCATAGTTTTGGTATTTTTCTGCTTTATTGGGTTTCATCTTCAAACCAGCTCAGTTTATTGATAATCGCTTATTTATTAATGGGAATGGGGGGAGGATTGAGCGCCAATACCGCACAAATTAGCTCGTTAATGGATTTCAAAGACAAAGATTTACTTCAAGGTAGCGTATTGTGGAATATTAATCGACAAGTGGCATTTAGTGTTGGCGCAGTCGTATTTATTTCTATATTTAGCTTAACGACTTTCTCTAGTGATTTATTACGCTATCAATACACCTTCCTTATTGCATCAATACTCGGGTTGCTTGCATTAATTTCAGTGATCAAGGAAAAATAAATGAGTGAAACAATGAAAAAAGCGCTGCAAAGCGTAGTGGATTTACATGTTTTAATTGAAGATGTTTTTACGGGACGAAATGACGATAAAAGCCTATCTCTTTTATTAAGCAGTTTTGATGACAACTTCAAAATGGTCACAATACAAGGTCATTGCATTGGTTTAAATGACGTCATCAAGTTATTTAGCCAGAATGTAGGAGCTCGAAAAGCCCTTACAATAGAGTGTGTTAATCTGATGCCATTACGCGAAGACAATGGTTATTGCTGGGTTCAATACCAAGAAAAACAGTTGGTTGTAGGGGGGGAAACGCTAAGAACGTCAGTTGCCTGTATTAGAGTAGAAGCGGAAAAATGCGAGTGGGTTTACTTACATGAAACTCCAGTAATGCAAAACTAGATATTGTAGTGGTGATAAAACAGCGTGATGACTGTTTTATCACCGACAAAAATACATAATTTAATAGATGATATTTATTCTCATTTTCATTGACCGTCGGTCGGTCGAGTATTATCATATTGCTATGATCGATGATGAGGCATAAAAAATGAGACGGCTTTTTTTGATCCTAGCGGTTTGCTTGGGTACCTTTATGGCAACGTTAGATATCAGTATTGTAAATGTTGCACTACCTGCTATTGGGCGTGACCTCAAGGCGAATATGTCAATGCTACAATGGATTATTGACGCCTATGCGTTATGTCTGTCAGCGTTGATCCTATCTGTTGGTCCGATAAGCGACCGTTATGGGCGTAAAAAAATTTGGTTAACAGGAATTGTTATTTTTACTCTAGGATCTGCAATTTGTGCATTTTCTACTTCGCCACATATGTTGATAGCGGGGCGGGTTATCCAAGGGATCGCCGCTGCCGCCTTAATACCTGGGGCTCTTTCTATTATTACGCAAGCTTTCTCTAATGATATCGAGCGCATCAGAATTATTGGTATTTGGTCAGCGGTGAGCGCACTTTCCTTAATTATTGGCCCTATTTTAGGGGGGTTTTTAGTCGATAGCTTCAATTGGACAACGATATTCTTAATTAATATCCCGATTGGATTACTAACATTGCTGCTAGGCTGGTTAGGTATACAAGAAAGTGCGGATCCAGATAAAGCCGCATTAGATCCAATGGGACAAGTTTTAAGTATCATTGCGTTAGGTGGGTTAACCTTTGCTTTAATCGAAGCTGGAGAACACGGCTGGGGCAGTTACCTAACATTGAGTGGGTTAGTCATTGCGATTATTGCATGCATAGGGTTTATTTGGGTTGAACTTCACGTAACTCGACCACTATTACCGCTTTTTTTATTCAGAAAAAATCCTTTTTTCTTTCAATATAATATGGCGTCTTTTGCTTTAGGTTTTGCAACTTACAGTAATGTATTCTTCATTGCACTATTTTTGCAAAAAGGCCAAGGGTGGGGGGCATTTGAAGCAGGGATCCGCATGGCTCCTGAGTTTATTGCCATGGCTATTTTTTCATTTTCTTTTGGTAAACTGTCTCGCCGTTTAAGCGTGCGAAACCTCATGATTTTGGGCTTTATTTTAATTGCACTGGCTTCATTATTATTAACCCGTGTGAATGCTGAAACACCTTATATTCCTATTGCGATAACCTTATTTATTTTGGGAGCCGGAATGGGGATGTCTACTCCAGCAATTGGGGCACTCGTTATGGCGAGTGTTGATAAGGCTTACTCTGGCATTGCTTCTGCGGTCATGAATGCATTGAGGCAAACAGGTATGACTCTTGGCATTGCTCTTTTAGGGACATTGATGACACATCGCGCTGTAGAGCGGCTATTACAGGACGACAAGCTGGCCACGATGTTGTCGGCACAGGAAATCGAACGTTTGATTCAAACTTCCTCGGTGATGCCATCTAACTTTATTGAGCAAGTCACACGGTCCGCTTTTGTTTCTGGTTTTAATCTGGCGATGTTAGGTAGTGCGATAGCAATAATGATGACGTTATGCCTAATGGCAAGGCATAAATCAGAAAATTAGTGAATATTGGATTAGCGGGCATAAAAAAACACCTGCCAAAGCAGGTGTTTTTAGATATAAATGAATCAATTATTCGTCAAGGAAGCTGCGTAGCACTTCTGAGCGGCTTGGGTGACGTAATTTACGCAGTGCTTTCGCTTCAATCTGACGGATACGTTCACGGGTAACATCAAACTGTTTACCAACTTCCTCAAGGGTGTGGTCAGTATTCATGTCGATACCAAAACGCATACGTAGCACTTTCGCTTCACGAGCGGTTAAACCCGCTAATACTTCGTGAGTTGCAGAGCGTAAGCTTTCTGAAGTTGCAGAATCTAAAGGCAACTCTAAAGTCGTATCTTCAATGAAATCGCCTAAATGTGAATCTTCATCATCACCAATAGGGGTTTCCATTGAAATCGGTTCTTTAGCAATTTTCAGTACTTTACGGATTTTATCTTCCGGCATCAGCATGCGTTCAGCCAGTTCTTCTGGCGATGGCTCACGGCCCATTTCTTGCAGCATTTGACGAGAGATACGGTTCAGTTTATTGATAGTTTCAATCATGTGAACCGGAATACGAATAGTACGTGCTTGGTCAGCGATTGAGCGAGTGATAGCCTGACGGATCCACCAAGTTGCATAAGTTGAGAACTTATAGCCACGGCGATATTCAAACTTATCAACGGCTTTCATCAGACCGATGTTACCTTCTTGAATCAGGTCAAGGAACTGCAAGCCACGGTTGGTATATTTCTTAGCGATAGAAATTACCAGACGTAAGTTTGCTTCAACCATCTCTTTTTTCGCACGACGAGCTTTCGCTTCACCGATAGACATACGACGGTTGATGTCTTTAACCTGCTCAATTGTCAGGCCAGTTTCTTCTTCAATTTGACGCAGTCTTTGTAGGCAACGCAGAATTTCTTCTTCAACTTCAAGTAATTTTTCTGACCAAGGCTTGTTCATTGCTTTTGCAGCAGTTAACCAAGTCTCGCTGGTTTCATTACCGCTGAATAACGTGATGAAGTTTTTCTTCGGCATTTTGCACTGCTCAACACACAATTTCATGATGGTACGCTCTTGCAAGCGAACTCTATCCATCATTTCACGCATGTTGTTGACCAGATAGTCAAACTGTTTAGGGACTAAACGGAACTCTTTGAACACTTCTGAAAGTTGTTCAATTGCCGCAGCTGTTTTTGCATCACTGCGACCATATTGTTTAATATGTTGACGTGTTTTCTCGTACTGCTCACGAAGATCAGAGAATTTCTGGCGCGCTAATTCAGGATCGATGCTGTTATCGTCCTCTTCTTCTTCCTCTTCCTCATCTTCTTCGTCATCATCTTTATCAAGCTCTTCTTGTGGTAATTCAGAGCCGACGTGAGTTGCAGTTGGTGCGAGATCTTCTTCAGCGTTGGGATCAACGAAACCAGTGATTAAATCAGATAAACGGCTTTCACCTGCTTCAACACGGTCATATTGTTCCAGAAGATAGGTAATCGCTTCAGGGTATTCAGCGACAGAACACTGAACCTGATTGATACCATCTTCGATACGTTTAGCTATGTCGATTTCACCTTCACGGGTGAGAAGTTCGACGGTTCCCATTTCACGCATATACATGCGGACAGGGTCGGTTGTACGGCCAATTTCACTTTCAACACTGGACAGCACTTGTGCAGCGGCTTCTGCTGCATCTTCATCAGTATCGGAAGTATTTTCAGCCAAAATTAAATCATCGGCATCAGGTGCTTCTTCCATGACCTGGATGCCCATGTCATTAATCATCTGAATGATATCTTCGATTTGATCTGAATCGACGATATCTTCCGGCAGATGGTCGTTGACCTCAGCATAGGTTAAGTAACCTTGCTCTTTACCCTTGGTTACGAGTAGCTTAAGCTGCGACTGCGGGTTTTGCTCCATAAGACGGTATCCACACTTCTGAGTATTTAGATTGGTGTCGGTCGGCGAAACATTCGGCCAACAAGAACATACAAAGGGAACATTTATTATTTGCTACGCCCTTTATTTTTCGTAGCATTTTACAGGCATCTGCCTTGTGTTTATCGGCACTTAAGCCGTTTAAAATACTAATTCTGTTTTGGGTTGATACTATGTTTTCACTCTAGAGAGAGTGATTAAGCGGACTTCTTCGCGCTCTTCTGGGGTCAGCCCTTCAGTTCGTTCTTTTGCTATCAAGTAGTCAAAACGTTCGTCGAGTGCGCTGTTAAATAGATGGTTTAAGGCATCTATAAAAGTATTTTCCGCTATCTCCTCTATTTCTATATCGTTCCACGTTGCTAGTTTTTCAAGCTGTTTCGCAAATTTATTATCACGATAACGCTCTAGCAACTGCCCAGTTGACATTCCGGGGGTGGAACGGCAGACATCGACCAATTCCTGAAATAGAGAAAGCCCCGGCATTTGAATATGGGCAATTCCCTCTAATGAGGGAACAAGTTCCGAAAAGTTCGGATTCTGTACCAACAGCGCGATAAGTATTCGCATTGTGGTTGGTTTTAATTTGGGTGCCTGATAGTTAACTTGTTCTGTACTCTCTCTATCAATCATAGCAAGAACTTGAGAAATATCCGGTATACCAATAAAATTTCCTAGCTCTTGTGCCATATAAAGGCGCAGTGTTTCACCAGGTATTTGTTTAATCAAAGGGATAGCCAGTTTACTAAATTTTGCTTTCCCTTCTTGCGTTTTTAAATCTACCTGCGGCACAAGTGAATCAAATAAAAAAGCAGAAAGGGTTTGAGCATCTTTCATGCGTTGCTCAAAAGCGTCTTTGCCTTCTTTTCGAACTAATGAATCAGGGTCTTCACCGTCTGGTAAAAACATAAAGCGCAATTGACGACCGTCAGTCAGATAAGGCAGTGCTGTTTCAAGTGCTCGCCATGCCGCTTCTCGGCCAGCGCGGTCGCCATCATAACAGCAAATAACCGTATCTGTTGAACGATAAAGTAACTGAATATGTTCTGAGGTTGTTGATGTGCCAAGTGAAGCAACCGCATAGCGGATATCGTATTGAGCAAGTGCAACAACGTCCATATAACCTTCAACTACCAGTAATTTTGATAATTCATTACTGTTTTGTGTTGCTTCATAGAGGCCAAATAACTGACGGCCTTTATGGAAAATATCTGTTTCGGGGGAGTTTAAGTATTTAGGGAGAGCATCTCCTAATACGCGCCCACCGAAGGCAATCACACGACCGCGTCTATCCCGAATTGGGAACATGACACGCTCTCTAAAGCGGTCATAGACTCGGCCATTATCATTTGTCACTAACATGCCTGCATCATCAAGCTGTTTGCGACTTTCTGGGTTTACAGCGAATTTTTTGAGCAAATTGTCCCAGCCCGCAGGGGCAAAGCCAATCGAAAAATGCTCAATAATTTCGGCACTTAAACCACGTTGGCTTAAATACTCTTTCGCTTTATTAGCCGAAGAATGACTTAAGGCAGCACAGTAAAATTGATTAATTCTTTCCATCAACTGATATAAATTTTGCCGTTGATGAAGTTCTATTTGGCTTGAACCTGTTCCTTTTTCGTAAGGGACATCAAGGCCATGTAGTGCAGATAATTCTTCAATGGCTTCAACAAAATCGAGTTTGTCATAGTTCATCAAAAAATCGATAGCGTTGCCATGAGCACCACAACCAAAACAGTAATAAAATTGTCTTTCACCATTTACGGTAAAAGAAGGTGTTTTTTCATTATGGAACGGGCAACAAGCGTGATGATTTTTACCCTGTTTTTTTAACGGGACTTTTGCATCGACTAAATCAATGATGTCGGTTCTTGCTAACAAGTCATTGATAAATGAACGCGGAATTCGTCCAGCCATAAGCCTCTTTTTCGCCTGTTGATGAACGATAATAAGCCGCGCTTCCTTTAGGAAAGCACGGCCTTTAACTGCTTAGCTATTTACTACTACAAAAACTGGAGTGACTACAAGAGAAACTAAAGTTTTGTATTAGCTATCGTCTACAATGAATGCGGCTTTCACCGCAAACAATTAGTACAGACGAGTACGGCGTGCGTTTTCGCGAGCCAGTTTCTTAGCGTGACGCTTTACAGCTGATGCTTTAGCGCGTTTACGTTCAGTCGTTGGTTTTTCATAGAATTCACGACGACGAACTTCAGCTAAAACACCTGCTTTTTCACAGGAACGTTTGAAACGACGCAGTGCAACGTCGAATGGCTCGTTTTCACGTACTTTAATTACCGGCATGTGCCTCTCACCTCAATAGAAATCGGTTTGTTGCTGGTACTGATTCACCAGCCTTCATTTAAAATGGTGCGGAATTTTACTTCAATGAGTACGGGTTTGTAAAGTGCCGTATAAAATTGAATCACACAAGATTACCTGATTTGCAGTTCATTTGATGAAAAAGCAAACAAAACCAGATAATAATGAGAATTAGCCACACGAAATTTTTTATTACAGGGGACTGATTATAGACTATACAGTCAGGAAAGTCAGCCTTTTGACAACATTAATTACGCGATTGAACGAAAATAGTGATAGACTTGCGGTTATGCAATAAACAAGGGTAGTGCAATGCGTGTTTTAGGTATCGAAACCTCTTGCGATGAAACTGGTATCGCAATCTATGATGATGAGCATGGCTTATTAGCCAATCAATTATACAGCCAAATTAAAGTTCATGCAGACTACGGTGGTGTCGTGCCTGAATTGGCTTCACGCGATCATATTCGTAAAACAGTGCCGTTAATTCAAGCAGCATTGAAAGAAGCCAATTTAACAAGCCAAGACATCGACGCAGTGGCCTATACTGCGGGTCCAGGTTTGGTTGGGGCTTTAATGGTTGGCGCAACAGTAGGGCGTTCATTAGCTTTTGCATGGAATGTTCCCGCCGTGGCCGTTCACCATATGGAAGGCCATTTATTGGCACCGATGTTAGAAGAGAAAAGCCCTGAATTTCCTTTTGTCGCGTTACTGGTTTCTGGTGGGCATACTCAGCTTATCAGTGTGACGGGAATTGGTGAGTATGAGCTGCTAGGCGAATCCATCGATGACGCAGCAGGCGAAGCGTTTGATAAAACAGCAAAACTATTAGGTTTAGACTACCCTGGTGGCCCAGTGTTATCTCGCATGGCGGAGCAGGGTACTGCGGGTCGTTTTGTGTTTCCTCGCCCAATGACCGACAGACCAGGGCTGGATTTCAGCTTCTCAGGACTAAAAACCTTTGCAGCCAATACCATCCGTGAAAATGCGGATGACGACCAAACCCGTGCGGATATTGCGAGAGCCTTTGAAGATGCTGTGGTAGATACCTTGGCAATTAAATGCAAACGTGCTTTAGAACAAACTGGTTTTAAACGTTTGGTGATGGCGGGGGGCGTTAGTGCTAATCGCGCACTTAGAGCTAAAATGGAAGACGTTCTCAAACAGCGTGGCGGTGAAGTTTTTTATGCACGCCCTGAATTTTGTACGGATAACGGCGCAATGATCGCGTTGGCGGGGCTTATTCGCCTTAAAGGTGGAACCTCGACAGGGCTTGGGGTGACGGTTCGCCCACGTTGGCCTTTGGCAGAATTGCCACCGTTAGAAAAATAGTGTTGTTGGTGTACTCCTATTTTTGTAAAAGGGCTGGGATAACAGCCCTTTGTTATTCAGTTAAGTACTAATGTAAAATAACGACCGCATCTTCCAGCCGGCTTGACCGTTCTTTTACCATCTTCGATGTCTCTGTGCTTTGTTCTACCAGTAATGTGCTTTGTTGTGTGATGGTTTCGAGCTCACTGACTGCTTGGGTGATATCGGCTATCCCTGCCGCTTGTTCAGAGGTCGCTTGGCTAATATGGGTGATCAATTGCGTGACGTTTTGTATTTGGTCAACAATCTCCTTCATGGTATCCCCTGCCGTATGGACTTGATTTTTCCCTGAATTGACTTTCTTTTCACAATCATTAATTAATTCGCGAATATCATTCACCGCGCTTGCACTGCGGCTTGCTAGGCTACGAACTTCATTTGCGACAACGGCAAAGCCTTTGCCTTGTTCACCTGCACGTGCGGCTTCTACCGCGGCATTTAACGCAAGTATATTGGTTTGAAATGCGATGTCTTTAATCACGTCAGTGATGGAGTTAATTTTGCTGGTGCTGCTGACAATTTCATCCATGGTATCTACAACGGCTTCCATCATGGCGCCCCCATTCACTGCTGTTTTGCTCGTTGTATTCGAAAGTTGGTCAACTTGAATCGTGTTATCAGCATTCATTTTTATGGAAACGGCCATTTGGTTCATTGTTGCAACGGTTTGTTGCATATAGCCGACGGTTTGCTGAGTGTGAGTTTCTAATTCGCGACAATCGGAGACTAAAGATTCACTGCCTTTGCGAACGTTATCAACTTGTTCGGAGACATCTTTGATTAACCAACGGCAAATTAGCCCAAGTTGCCCGATAGAACGTAATATTAAGCCAATTTCGTCTGTGCGCTGCATATGGTTAACGCTATGTCGATTTCCTCGTGCAATACCAAGTGCCTGTTTGGTCATGTTTTCCAGTGGAGTTGCTAGCATTTTTTCAAGTATCACATTACCTGCCAATAGTATGATAAATGTACAGGCACTCATCAGCAGTAGAGGTGCGTTTGGCTGCAAAATAAAGCTAGCCGTAATGAGCCAAAGAATAAATAAAAGACTCATGATGAGTCGGATACGTGAACGTGTTGAATATGTTGAAAAGTGAAATGGTAATTTTTTAGAAAGCACAATCCCCTTAAAAATTTTTTGTTGGCTTTTATTTTCATTCATTGCTGCATAGAGCGGTTCTACCGTTGCAATTTCTTGGCGTGTTGCTCGAGTTCGAATGGACATATAGCCTGTAATAACACCTTTGCGCTCCACTGGGACAATATTGGCTCGAACCCAGTAGTGGTCACCATTTTTCCGCCGATTTTTCACAATGCCAGTCCAGGGTTCTCCTTTTTTAAGTGTTGCCCACATGTCGGCAAAAGCTTCTTTGGGCATATCCGGATGGCGGATAATATTGTGTGGACGTGTTAATAATTCATCTAATTCATAGCCACTAACCTGCACAAAGAAATCATTAGCGTGAACAATGTTTCCTTGCAAATCGCTGGTTGTCATTAATGTGATATTTTCATCTAACACATATTCATTTTGAGTGATATAAGGAGTTCTGCTCATTATAAATACCATTATTATTGTTTAATTTTCCTTTTATATAGTCGACAGTTTTTAAATATTCCTTAGTAATAAATTTGCAATAATTTAACTTTTTTTTAAAAGTGTGCGCTAGTTATGGCAAAAATGTAACGTAGCACAAATTGCTACCAGTACAGTTTTAAGGAGGGATATCACGCTGTTGTTATCAATGGAGTTTTTTAGGAAATTTTAAACAAGGTAAATAGCATAAAAAAGAGCTGAAATCAGCTCTTCTTAGGGAAAATCAAATGTCACCATTAGTCGTCGAGTTCTTGTTCTTTAGCTTCTTGGGCTATTTCTTTATTGGTTTTTCGTTTTTTATTTTTCAGTTTTTGCCAAATACGACTTTCTTGACCACGCCAAAGGCGCTGTATATTACCGTGATGGCGAACTAACACTAAACAAGATAGCATAGCGACCGGGAAGGTGAATTCAGGTTTAAACCACCAAACATAAAAGGGGGCAAGTAAGGCGCTGACAATCGCTCCTAGTGACGAATAACCACTAAGCAACACCGTCAGTAACCATGTTCCTGCGACTAAACCAGAAAGATCCCAACCAATAGCAGCAATTGAACCAAATGCGGTTGCTACCCCTTTTCCGCCTTTGAAGCGAAAGAAAATGGGATATATGTGGCCAAGACAGGCTGCAATTGCAACAAAGCCAAGATAGAATGGTTGCACATTTAAATAATAAGCAAGCCAAACTGGGATCATCCCTTTTAATACGTCACAAATGAGTACTCCGGCAGCGGCTGCTTTACCGCCTACACGTAATACGTTAGTTGCACCAGGGTTACCAGAGCCGTGTTGACGGGGGTCGGGTAGTCTCGCCAAACGACAGATCAGTATCGCACTCGAAACTGAGCCGCAAAGATAGGCGAAGATTATCATGCCAAGCGCGGTTGCACTCATAGCTAGCTCCAAAAACGGTTAAGGCCATAAATTCACTTCAGTCTTGGATAATACGCATATTTTTGCTGAAGTGGTATCAATTCAGTACATAAATGAGAAAATGACGTGATGGATATCGTATTTATTGAGCAATTATCAGTCATCACCACGATTGGTGTATATGACTGGGAACAAGGTATTGAACAAAAACTCGTGCTCGATATCGAAATGGGATGGGACAATAAACAGGCCGCGATGAGCGATAATGTTGAATTTTGCTTAGATTACGAAAAAGTGACTAATTGTATTGTTGAGCACCTAGAGAACAATAAATTTGCGTTAGTTGAGCGAGTGGCGGAAGAAGTTGCCCAATTATTGATGGGAAGATTCAAAATGCCATGGGTAAGGCTAAGAGTATCTAAGCCGGGGGCTGTCGCCAGAGCACACAATATGGGTGTCTTGATAGAAAGAGGCACAAAAACCGTTTAACTGTTTAAATAATTGCTGGCGGTATTGAATCGCCAGCAATACGTATTTATACATGAGGCACGATTATTTGTTGTTGCTGCCAGTTGGCGATAGCCTCAATACGTTGTCGGGTGAGTTCTTGGCGAATTTCAGGGCCTTGAAAACCTTGCTCAACAATAGGTTTGACCTCAACTGATTGTGCAATGGAAAAAGCTTGTCTGAAATACTGCCCTTGTGGGTAAGCCTGCTGCTCAAGGCCTAATCGACCTCTAGCATCCGCTTCGCTGATTAAACTCAGTTGTTCAATACGTTCTGGTTTACGCCAACTATCAAGTCCATCAAAAATCGCAACTAGATCATTAGCATATAATTTATTGATAACATGGATTTTATCATGATATCGTGCCGCTAGACGAGCTAAGTCACGAGCCGTGGTTGGTACTTTTAATCTTGCACAGAGTGCTTCTATTAATGGAATACCCGCTTCACCGTGGTTTGGATGGCTTGGCCAAATATCGGGTGGTGTCAGAGCCTTGCCTAAATCATGGCACAATGCGGCAAAGCGAATATCCACATCCTTAGATAAGCGGGAAATCACTTTCAGTACCATTAGAGTGTGGATACCTGTATCAATTTCAGGGTGCCATTTTTCAGGGGCCGGAATGCCAAATAGCGCATCAATTTCAGGAAAAAGTACAGTTAAAGCACCGCATTGGCGTAAGACGTCAAAATACACCTGGGGAGAATTTGATTTCAGCGCTTTTTCTGTTTCCGTCCAAACTCGCTCGGCGGTGAGATGAGATAACTCCCCTGTAGCGGCCATCGTTTGCATTAAGGCGAGTGTTTCTGGTGCGATAGTAAAACCATGCTCAAAGTAGCGAGCGGCAAAACGTGCAACCCGTAAGACCCGTAGAGGGTCTTCAGAAAACGCATCGGAAACATGGCGTAAAATGCGCTTATCGAGATCAATGACACCGTGGTATGGGTCAATAATTTCACCTGACTCACTTTGTGCTATCGCATTAATCGTTAAATCACGACGCAGTAAATCATCTTCGATAGTGACATCCGGTGCGCTATAGCAGCTAAAACCGGTATAGCCTGCACCAATTTTACGTTCTGTTCGGGCTAAAGCGTATTCTTCATGGGTTTTTGGGTGCAAAAAAACAGGAAAATCTTTTCCGACTTGTTGAAAACCTTGCGATAGCATTGCCTCGGGGGTTGCGCCAACCACCACGTAGTCTCTGTCTGAAATAGGCAGCCCAAGCAGTTGGTCACGTACTGCTCCACCCACGAGATATACTTTCATTTGAATGGCCTCAATTACATCCAGCCGTCATTACGTTTTTTACGACGTGGAATAATGTGCGGTAAAATTAGGCCTAAAATTAAGCCAACACCAGCAACACCACCACCATACATAAACCATTGTAAGATCAATTCGCGACGGCGATCGTCTAAGTTAACTTCTGCAATTTCCAGCTTCTTACCTGACTTGATCAACTCGTTTTTTAATTTTTCATTTTCAGCTTTCAGTTGGCTGACGATATTGTCATTATCAGCGACTTTTTGCTGCATATCAGCCGTTCGTGTATTCCACGTGCTGTCAATATTGTCGAGCTGTTGGCGTAGTTTTTGGTTCTCAGCTTCAAGTTCTGGAATTCGGGTTTTCATACTTGGCGTATTGCTGAGTTGGTCAACGGGTAACCAGACCGTTTTGCCTTTTTCATCACGGACTTGTGCGAACTTGTTATCTGTGGAGAGCAATTCAACCGCTTCCCCGGCATTGAGCGTGCCTACAATACGATATTTTGTGCCAGGTCCACTATGAACGTATGTGGATAAATCATCTGACACATAACGTTTTTCTGCTGCATGTGAATTTAAGGAAAGGCCTAGCCCCATGATTGAAATTAATAATAATGGAATTTTTCGCATGGTATTTACAGTCTTTTGATGGTGAGTGAGTTTTATATTATTTGAATATTAATGAGTAAAATGTAAGGGTGCAAACCCTAAACGCAGATGTCTCTACACTCTAAAGGAGAATGAGAACTATCCTAACTGTCTAAATTACCCTTATTTTTACTCTATTTTCAATATAACTCACTGAAAGAAATATGACAGGTAGAATTTTTGATTCCCATACAGATTCTTTTCTCAGCTTAGCTCGATTGGGGTAATATGAGAGAAGTGAAATAATTAAATAAGGATATGTATGAGCCACGTAGAGGTTGAACTCAAACTTGCCGCTAAGAGTTCCGCAATAGAGGCTGTACGGCAGTGTCTATCGACATTGTCTCACCAATACAGTGAGCCGATGAAGTTAACTAATATCTACTTTGATACGGCAAATAAGCAGCTACGTCAGTGGGATATGGGCTTACGCATCCGAGGTTGTGATGGTCGTTATGAAATGACCATGAAAACAGCAGGGCAGGCGATTGGCGGTTTACACCAACGGCCTGAATATAATGTTGACATTGATTCGCCAGAGCTTGATTTAGCTGCATTACCCGCTGAAATTTGGCCCGAAGGAACTGATATTTCTCAGCTTCAGCCTGAATTGAATATCCTCTTTAGCACTAATTTTACCCGTGAAAAATGGTTAGTGACTTTTGAAGATAGCGAAATAGAAGTGGTTTTTGATCAAGGCGAAATTTCCTCAGGCGCAAAGGATTTGCCTATTCAAGAGTTTGAATTAGAGCTCAAAAAAGGCTTTATTGCTGATGTACTTAATTTAGCAAAGAAATTTGCAGATATCGATGGTCTGCATTTGTCATCACTTAGCAAAGCTGCGCGCGGATATTCATTGTTATCGCCGCCAACAGAACCATTAACTCGCCCAGACTCGTTGTTTGACTATGAAGAGCAACCTCTCGAAAAGTCATTAACTCATATGCAATTACTTTGTCAACAGCATGAAGCCTATTGGCTAGCCAATGGCAGCAATGCGCGCCAAGGCTTTAGTGAGTTTTTACGCTTTGTTCAGGCATTTTTAGTTCATTACCAAAATTCAGCGCCTCATTTTATTCATGACACTCCGCTAGAGCAATTACGTTCAGATATTGCCGATGAAGCGGTTAGCGCTGACGATTTTTGCTATAGCAGCCAGTGGTTAAAATGTAAATTAGCCTTTATCCAATGGTTAAGTGCTTTAACCTATCAAGAAGCCCATTAAGGTACTGATAACATGCATGCTTTTCCTGAATTATTGCAAAGCCAAGGTGAACGCGTTTTAAGCCAATTAGCAGAACAAGCGAATGAATTATTACCGTTAAATGAACAAGAAATTCAAGTGCTTACTTTTAGTGATTTTGTGTTAAAGCAGGTATTGGCACATTCTCGGTTTTTACTTGAAATTCGCTCTCAACCACCCAAAGCCGATGAATGGAAAAGTTATGCGTCATGGTTAGCTCAAGACTTGTCATCTGTTAACAACGAAGAGCACTTGATGCAAGTGCTGCGCTCATTTCGTCATCATATGTTAGTGCGCTGCGCATGGATGCAAGTACTGGAAATAAGCTCGCAAAAAGAAACGATTTATCAGCTCAGTGTATTGGCGGAAACCTTGGTTGTTGCGGCGCGCGACTGGTTGTATCAAGAATATCGTCAGTTATGGGGAACGCCTTGTAATGTAGAAGGAAAACCTCAGCCGCTATTGATTTTAGGAATGGGAAAATTAGGGGGCAGAGAGCTCAATTTTTCTTCAGATATTGATCTGATTTTTGCATACCCAGAAAATGGGGTTACCCAAGGTGGCAAAAAAGAGTTAGATAACGCGCAATTTTTTACCCGTTTAGGGCAAAAATTAATTCGTGTACTTGATCAAGTGACTGAGTATGGTTTTGTCTATCGGGTCGATATGCGTTTGCGGCCATTTGGTGATAGCGGGCCGCTGGTTTTTAGCTTTTCCGCGCTTGAGGACTATTACCAAGAACAAGGGCGCGATTGGGAACGCTACGCGATGGTTAAAGCTCGTATTATGGGCGCTGATAGCCTCCATTATGAGGAGTGTTTGCGAAAACTTTTGCGTCCTTTCGTCTATCGTCGCTATATTGACTTTAGCGTGATCCAATCCTTACGCAATATGAAAAATATGATTGAGCGGGAGGTTCGGCGCCGTGGTTTGGTCAATAACATCAAATTAGGGGCTGGAGGCATTCGTGAAGTTGAATTTGTTTCACAGGTTTTCCAGTTAATTAGAGGGGGACGGGAACCTGTTTTACAGTCACAATCCTTATTTTCAACGTTACAAGGCATCCGAGAACTCGCATTATTAACCGAAGATCAAGTTAATATTCTGCAAGATAGCTACCTTTTCTTGCGTAGAGCCGAAAATTTACTGCAAAGTATCGATGACCAACAGACACAAACTCTCCCTGAAGATGCTTTAAACCAAGCGCGTTTAGCGTGGGGAATGGGGTTTGCTGATTGGCCTGCATTTTATCAGGTTTTGAGTCAGAAAATGGCGGCAGTGCATCAAATATTTACTGAGCAAATAGGCCAGGAAGATGACACTGAGAACAATGATGTATTTGATGAAATCTACATCACATTATGGCAAAGTGAATTATCAAAAGAAGAATTAGCCACCTATTTACCGTCTAAAAATGAAGAGATTGCACAACGCATTATTCATGGCATAGTGATGTTCCGTCATGACCTCAATAAACGCACAATTGGCCCTCGTGGACGGGATGTACTTGATGAATTAATGCCTAAATTATTGGCTAAAGTCGGTGAGCGTGATGATGCAGGACAAGTTATTGAGCGTATCACACCACTGTTATTGAGCATTGTTAGCCGCACAACTTACCTAGAGCTAATGCTTGAATTTGATGAAGTTTTGACGCACGTTATTCGCCTATGTGCGGCTTCACCAATGATAGCAGAGCAGTTAGCCCGTCACCCATTGTTACTTGATGAATTGCTCGATCCTCAATCGTTATACCAACCTCTACCATTAACCGCTTACCGTGACGAGTTGCGCCAATATTTAATGCGCGTTCCTGAAGATGACGAAGAACAACAACTGGAAGCATTACGTCAATTCAAACAAGCCCAGTTATTGCGTATCGCTGCTGAAGATATTTCAGGTGTTTTACCCGTAATGAAAGTCAGTGATCATCTGACTTATCTCGCCGAGGCGATTATTGATGCGGTAGTACACCAAGCATGGCAAAAAATGGTAAAACGTTATGGTGAGCCAGCACATCTAGCGCAAAGTGACAAAAAACAATATGGGTTTGCGGTATTAGGTTATGGAAAGCTAGGCGGCTGGGAATTGGGCTATGGCTCTGACTTAGATCTCGTTTTTCTTTTTGATTGCCCTTTAGATGTGGTTACCAATGGTGAACGCTCCATTGATGCACGCCAATTTTACTTACGTGTTGCTCAGCGCATTATCCACTTGTTTAGCACTCGAACACCTTCAGGCGTGTTGTATGAAGTTGATGCGCGGCTCAGGCCTTCCGGTGAGTCAGGGATGTTAGTCAGTACGATACAATCATTTGATGATTACCAAAAAAATGAGGCTTGGACATGGGAGCATCAAGCGCTCATACGAGCCCGAATGGTATTTGGTGATGAGGATTTACAACGGCAATTTATACAGACTCGCCACGAAACTCTGTGTATGCCAAGAGACCCTCACACTTTGCAGCAGCAAGTGCGTGATATGCGGTTGAAAATGCATCAGCACTTAGGAAGCCATCAAGCCAATGAGTTCGATTTAAAAGCCGATCCCGGTGGGATCACTGATATTGAATTTATCGCACAATACTTAGTTTTACGTTTTGCCACAGTAAATAATGTGTTAACCCGTTGGTCCGATAATGTGCGTATTTTCGAGTTGATGGCGCAATATGGCTTTATGCCAGAAGATGAAGCGAATGTCTTAACTCAAGCGTATGTTACGATGCGTAATGAACTTCATCACTTAGCATTACAATCATTGCCAAGCCGTGTTGAAATGACCCAATTTACTCAACAACGTGAACAAGTTTTAGCGAGTTGGCAAAAATGGCTTGAGGAATAAGGAATAAACGCATTTTATTTAGCTAAATAGCGCAATATGCTAGTATTGTTGCTAATTATTATCAGATTTCCTTTTTAAAACTGGAGTGCAGGATGAAAGTAACTCTTCCGGATTATAAACAAGCCGGTGTGCTGGTGGTTGGTGATGTTATGTTAGACCGTTATTGGCATGGTCCTGCAAACCGTATTTCGCCAGAGGCCCCTGTTCCGGTCGTTAAAGTCACGATGGTAGAAGAGCGTCCCGGTGGTGCGGCTAACGTCGCGATGAACATTGCCTCGTTAGGGGCAAATTCACGTCTTGTCGGGTTAACTGGGATTGATGACGCGGCAAAAGCACTGACTGAAAACTTAAATGCGGTGCAGGTGCGTTGTGATTTTGTCGCTATTCCAACCCATCCAACGATTACTAAATTACGTGTACTTTCACGTAATCAGCAACTTATCCGTCTTGATTTTGAAGAAGGTTTTGACAATGTTGATGTCGCACCTGTGTTGGAACGCATTGAACAGGCGTTACCTCATATTGGTGCTCTAGTGTTATCTGATTACGCGAAAGGGGCATTAACTCATGTTGAGAAGATGATAGCGCTTGCCAACAAGGCCAATGTTCCCGTCTTGATTGACCCGAAAGGCAACAATTTCGAACGTTACCGCGGGGCAACATTACTAACGCCAAATATGTCTGAGTTTGAAGCGATTGTTGGGCCATGTAAAAACAATCAAGATGTTGAAGAAAAAGGCATGAAGCTGCTTCAGTCATTGGAGCTTAAGGCACTGTTAATTACGCGCTCAGAACAAGGTATGAGCTTAATTCGTCGTGATGAAGCGCCATTGCATTTACCGACTCAGGCGCAAGAAGTGTTTGACGTAACAGGAGCCGGGGACACCGTAATCGGCGTACTTGCAGCATCTATTGCATCTGGCCGGCCATTACATGAAGCCTGCGCATTGGCTAATGCCGCAGCAGGCGTGGTCGTGGGTAAATTAGGGACCTCCACGGTTTCGCCAATTGAATTGGAAAATGCCATTCGTGGCCGTGCTGACACCGGGTTTGGTGTGATGACCGAAAGTGAATTGAAACAAGCCGTTGCGAATGCAAGGCAGCGCGGTGAGCGTGTGGTGATGACGAATGGTTGTTTTGATATTCTCCATGCAGGTCATGTGTCGTATTTAGCCAATGCACGTAAATTGGGAGACCGTCTGATTGTGGCTGTAAATAGCGACGCATCGACACGCCGCTTAAAAGGTGAAACACGTCCCGTCAACCCACTGGAGCAACGTATGACCGTTCTAGGGGCGTTAGGCGCGGTGGATTGGGTCGTGGCTTTTGAAGAAGACACGCCGCAACGCTTAATCGCAGAAGTACTGCCAGACATCTTAGTTAAAGGGGGGGATTACCGCCCTGAAGAGATAGCGGGCAGTGCGGAAGTGTGGGCCGCGGGAGGCGAGGTCAAAGTACTTAACTTTGAAGATGGTATCTCAACAACCAATATTATCAAAAATATTATGAAAACCAGCTAATTTATTATTAGCTATAAAAAAAACCTCACTATGGAACTTCAAGCCAAGTGAGGTTTTTATTTGTCTAGAATTAGTTTGACGTCAATTGTTGACGTCATATTTTTTTTAAATTGTGATATCACAATATGACGTCATGGAATAGACGATGATAAAAATGAGGGAACTGAGTTCCAAGCACTGTAAACGATGGTGGATATACTCACAATTCCACCAAAGTCAGGGATCAAATGGGGTGATGTAACAAGTCTAGTTGAGCATTTCGGCGGTGCTATAAAGTATGGAAGTGGTTCACGTCGCAGGTTTGTTTTACAAGGTTCTTTATTTCTGACACATCAGCCTCATCCAGGGAATACATTGGATAAAGGCGCAGTGAATGGTTTACGTGAGTGGCTAGAAAATACGATAGGGGTGGAATATGATTAAAAGCAGTAATGTGATGACGATAGACGGTCACCCTGCATCAGTTATCTATGAGGCTGAAATTAAAGCCTTTCGTGGCAAATTTTTAGATGCCAGTGGTTACTGTGATTTTGTAGCTGATAGCATTGAAGGGTTAAAAAAAGAAGCTCGTATTTCTTTGGCGGAATATATTGCAGTTTGCAAAGAAGAAGGAATTGATCCGTTCAAAGAACAAGAAACAGTAAAATCATTTACGTTACGTTACCCGAGCCGTTTAGAAGCATATTTAAATGCAGCGACAGCAGCTTATAATATTTCGAAAAATCAGTATATTGTCGAATTGATTGAACGAGAATTGTTGTCTGACTCGGTGGTAAAATAACGTCAAAAGTGACCCTTATGATTAGGCGTCACTTTTAATTTTTAGGTTACTGTGTGTTTTTTTCTTCGCTAAAGTGAGCTTCGAGTGCGCTAACACGTTGTTCCATTTTCGCTAATTTTTCGCGGGTACGTAATAAAACTTGAGTTTGAATATCAAATTCTTCACGGCTGACTAAGTCTAATTTACCCAGTTGTGATTGTAATAGTGAACGCAGTTTTTTATCGAAATCTTCACCTAAATCACGTACGCCTTGCGGTAAAGCGCCTTGAATTTGGCGGGCAACTTGTTCAATTTTTTTCGGATCGAGCATTCGCGGGTCCTTCAGTTAATCAAGATAATATTAAGTGTAGTGTAATACCTCTTTTCGCCTTGTGCTAGCTCGAATTAGTTAGTGAAAAGGCCTCGTTGTATTATCTGTGACGAAAGCAGCTTGCTATTCGTCTAAGGTAGTGAAATTAACCGTGATAACTCTAAGTTTTTATTCATGTTTTTTGACTAAAAGTGTGAGTCATTCGCCAATTTTGATTATCATCGTTGCGAACTTGAATTATTGGCGTTATATTAATTGCGTATATCTCAGGGCGGGGTGAAAGTCCCCACCGGCGGTAAACATGCATCACGCATGAAGCCCGCGAGCGCTTTACCATTTTGTGGTAAAGGTCAGCAGACCCAGTGTGAATCTGGGGCCGACGGTTATAGTCCGGATGGGAGAGAATTAACTGTATCTGCATGTTTGTGCTGTTACGCACAATAGTGTTCTACATACCTGAATAGGTAAAAGCCTGTTGTTGGCTATTTATATATTCACCATTTCTCGTATTCCTAAGACTGCCTTGATTCTGGTAACTAGTTAATAACTATTTAAGAGGTTTTTTACCATGGATCATTCGCTACTTTCTGTATTCGGTAATCCTATCGAGCGTGTTGAAAATGCTATCGAGGCTTTACGCCAAGGTAAGGGTGTTCTTGTTCTTGATGATGAAGATCGTGAGAACGAGGGCGATTTAATTTTTGCTGCAGAAACCATGACCGCTGAGCAGATGGCATTTACCATTCGTTATAGCAGTGGGATCGTATGTCTTTGTATCACTGAAGAACGTCGCAAGCAGCTCGAATTACCAATGATGGTGGAAAATAACACCAGCCAAAACCAAACGGGTTTTACGGTAACCATCGAAGCGGCAAAAGGCGTGACAACAGGTGTTTCTGCGGCGGATCGTATCACCACTATTCGTGCTGCTATTGCTGATAGTGCGGTTCCTGCCGACCTAAATCACCCAGGCCATGTTTTCCCATTACGTGGGCGTGATGGTGGGGTATTAGCGCGTCGTGGCCATACTGAAGCGTCTATCGACCTTGCAACTCTAGCGGGTTTCAAACCTGCCGGTGTGCTGTGTGAGTTGACTAATGATGATGGCTCTATGGCTCGCACCCCTGAAGTGGCAGCATTTGGTAAGCAGCATGGTTTGACGGTTGTGACAATTGAAGATTTAGTGCAGTACCGTCTTCAGTCCGAGAAGAAAGCGAGCTGATCCTCGTCATATTTCGAGGAAGAGTTCTAGATAGAGATTTTGATAAGTTTAAATATTAATAGGCTAAAATAAGCTAACTTATTTAAATTATTGATAGTACGTTAAGCATATAGAATGTTATTAAGGCCACTGAGTTGCACACCTCGTGGCCTTTTCAATTTTTTTGATGATCATACTCACAATTAGCCCACTGTGTTTTTAACAGGAAAGCGTATGCTGTAGGAAGAAACTAATTGAGTTGGAGTTGAAATCATCATGTCACTAAATACTTCAGTGGTAAAAAATAAGATCCCTGCCATTTTTATTGGTCATGGTAGCCCCATGAACGCAATTGAGGATAATCCTTATACCCAAGCGTGGGAGAAACTCGGTAAAGCTTTACCTCGACCAAGTGCAATTTTGGTAATTTCAGCCCACTGGTATACGCGTGGAACCGCAGTTACTTCGATGTTAAAACCGAAAACGATTCATGATTTTGGTGGGTTCCCCGAAGCATTGTACCAAATCGAATATCCTGCCCCCGGTTCGCCTGAATTAGCTCAGCAAGTTGCCTCATTATTAGCCCCTGAGCCAATTTACCTTGATGAACAAGAGTGGGGATTAGACCATGGTACGTGGGAAATTTTGGTACGTATGTATCCAGAAGCCGATATCCCCGTAATCCAATTAAGTATCGATGGTAGCAAGCCTGCTACTTGGCACTATGACCTTGGAAAAAAACTATCCGTTCTAAGGGATGAAGGTGTATTGATTATGGGGAGTGGCAATGTTGTACACAATTTACGGGCGATGAATTGGCAAAATTCCCATGCTGAGCCATACCCGTGGGCAGTATCTTTTGAGAAATTTGTGTATGACAACCTGAAAAGTCATGAAACGCCACATCCACTAGCTAGCGGATTGGAACGTGAAGATGGCAAATTATCGAACCCATCACCAGAACATTACTTGCCTATTTTACCAATTTTAGGCACTTGGGATGGTCAAGAAGAGATTAGTACACCGATTGAAGGAATTGTGTCGGCATCGCTAAGTATGTTGTCTATTCAGGTAGGATAAATTTTTCTGCAATACAATTGCTTTATAAAAAAGCCCAAATCATATTGTTATGTTTGGGCTTCATTTTTAGCTTTAAGTATGATTAGTCGACGATCGTATGTGGATAAAAACGTGATAAATCTTGAGTGATCAATTCTTTGTCTTCACGAATACAGATCCCCGCAGGTTGATCATTCACCAACCAGCTTCCGACTAAGGTGTAGTTACCTTCAAATTGTGGAAGTGGGTGGAACTGTTGAATAATCATACCTTCTTCGCCGTAAGGGCCATCCGCGGCTGCAATTTCTTTACCATTTTCGATAATACGGATATTAGCACCTTCCCGAGAGAATAGTGGTTTTATAACGTATTTTTCGAGTTCAGGTTGGGTTTTGCCATCCGCAAAATAAGCAGGCAGTAAATTAGGGTGCTCAGGGAACATTTCCCATAACATAGGCAATAAAGCTTTATTAGAAATGATGCTCTTCCATGCAGGTTCTAACCAGCGTACACCAGCGTCTTGCAATTTAGTCGAGAAAATTTCTCTTAGCATAAATTCCCACGGATATAGCTTGAACAGGTTACTAATCACCTGATCTTGTGTATCCGAAAATTCACCTTTTTCACCTAGACCAATTTCATCGATATATAAGAATTCAGTGGCAATACCGGCTTCATTTGCACAGTCTTGTAAATATTGAACGGTACCGCGATCTTCTTCTGTGTCACGGCAACAAGACATATGCAACAAACGGAAACCATACTGATCTTTTAATTGTGTAAAGCGCTCGATCAATTGCTCTTGAATGCTATTAAACTGATCGGCGTTTTCAGGGAGTTTTCCTGCTTCAATTTGATCTTCTAGCCAGATCCATTGGAAAAATGCAGACTCATATAATGAGGTTGGAGTATCCGCGTTGTTTTCCAATAGCTTAGGTGGGTTAATACCATCGTAAGCGAGGTCAAGCCTGGAATATAAAGAAGGTTGCTCGCTTTTCCATGAACTGCGAACAAATTCCCAGCAATGCTTAGGGATCTGAAAACGCGCCATTAACTCATCGCTTTCAACAACACGCTCAACCACTTTTAGGCACATTTGATGCAACTGCTCGGTTGCATCTTCGATTTCTTCAATCTGTGCCATAGTGAATTGGTAATACGCATCTTCTGACCAGTATGGCTCACCATACATAGTATGAAATTCAAAACCAAATTCAGAGGCTTTTTCGCGCCAGTTTGGGCGCTCTACTATAGGAACTCGTTTCATTACTTATCAACCACCCATCGAACGGGAAGAAGAGGTTGATTTTGCAGAAGAAGATGAACGTTGTGCCATCGCTTGTTTATTTACGGTGTCACCAAAACCACCACGGGTAACGGTTGAAGTTGTTGGTGGTTTAGGTGCCATGGCTGTTTTTGGTACGCTCATTGAACGACCACCTGCAACTGCAGGACCATAGCTTTTACCTGATGCATCAACAAACTTACCGTTGGCTGGGCTAGCTGGGTTTTTCGAGCTGAATAATGGTTGTGATGCAGCGCTACCGCCCATCATACGGCCCATCATATAACCCATCATTAATGGCATCCACATGCTGCCGCCGCTGCTTTGTGCTTGAGCCGTTTGTTCACCATTGGTTGAACTAGTACCTGCAAGGCCTGCTTGGGCTGGAGCTTGAGTACACATTGATTCACCAAACTCAGCGATGCAGTCAGCTTGAGTTTCATATTTAGGTGCGGTTTTAGCTGCTTCTTGTAGAGCATTATTGTAGGCGATAGTGCACTGTTCTGCTTGCGATGGGTTCGCTTGGCTACAATCTTGCGCATTGGTGTACAGTGATACGGTTTCATCGCTTTCTTCACAAGCGGAAAGCATAAATACAGCACTAACCGCAACAGCCACAGGTGCTAAACGGTATGAACGCCAAGACTTACGGAAGGCGCTCTGGTTAATATTTTTGGTACGCTTCATGGTCATGGTAATTACCCTGAATTAAATTAAGTAAGATGTTTTTAGATGTTAGCTCTAGGATAGGGGATAAACGCTGAAAATTAAAGCAGAAATATAGGAGAAATGAGCTGAATTTATCATTTTGATAACTTTCTGCTATTTTTCCCTAATTAGCATGGCGTTTCTTGAAGAGAAAAATAATATTTTTATTTTATATCAATACATTAAGTGTAGGTTGTTTTTTGCTCTAATGCGTAGTAATAAGAGTGAGAATTCACTGAAATTGTGCCCGTGGCTAATGAAAAGGCGTTATAAACGGTTTAATTAGTACAAATTAGCAATTCTAAGCGGTTTGCAGGATTACCCTCAAAAAAATAACCCGCTATGTAAGCGGGTCATTATGTCATTTTCACATGAGCTAAATATTTTAGTTCATTTTTGGCGCATTGGTATTACGGATAATACTACTTGCAGAGGTTGAAATCTCTTTACCCAAATTCGCATTCAGGCGTGCAATATCGTCTTCGTTCAATGTGCCACGAGCAAATTCGATATTCAGTTGGTTAATCATGTAGTCGTAACGAGCATTAGACAGATTCTGTTTCGCTTGGTATAGCGCTGTTGTTGCTGTCAATACGTCAACAATAGTACGTGTTCCTACTTGATAGCCAGCTTCCATCGCATCTAATGAACTTTGTGCAGAAACAACGACTTGTTTGTAAGCATTAATACTACTGATTGACGATGCTACGTTATTAAATGATGAGCGAACTAACTGAATCACATTGCGGTAAACGCTTTCTAGTTGCTCACTAGCACCTTGGAAACCATATTGTGCTTGTTCAACCTGAGAACTTACTGCACCACCAGTATACAGTGGAATACTTAAATTTAAGCCAATGCTATTTTGGCCGTTATAGCTATTGCGTGCGCCTGATAACCCTGTTGTTGGGTCATTATAGCCACTACCGTGTTGGTAGCTATTTGTGACTGATGTTGAGGCATCAAGGCTAACCGTTGGCATGTGACCTGTTTCCGCTAAACGGATGTTTTCACGAGAAACGTCTTGTGCTAAACGTGCGCTTAACAGGCTGAGGTTACGCTCTTCCGCTTCTTTTAAGATAGCGTTGATATCGCCCAGTTCATTGGTTTTAAAACGGTCGATATTTAAAGAGGCAAGTTGGTTATAGTACACGCCGCTAACTTGACGCAATTTTTCAATCGCATTTTCTAACTCGTTACGGCCTGCAACTTCTTGTGCAATAACGCTATCATAGTTTGCACGAGCGTTTTGCACGTCAGTAATAGCAACAAGCCCAACGTTAAAGCGTTGTGTCACTTGGTCTAATTGGCGATAAACAGCTTCTTTATTCGCTTCAATATAAGATAACGCGTCAATCGCTTTTAATACGTTAAAATACGCAATTGCAGTATCTAAAATTAATTGCTGCTGACTTGTTTGGTAAGTGACATCAGAAATACCCGCTGTTTTTTCTTGGATAGTTAATTGACGCCATTTAGACATATCAAACACAACTTGGGTCAGTTTCAGTGAAGCATTTAAACCTGTGCTTTCAGTGTTTCTTGCATCACGGTAACCGCTTCCGTAGCTAGCTCCTGCACCTAAACCTAATTGTGGCAATAATGGGCTACGAGATTCATTAATTTTTTCAAAAGCTTGATTACGTTCTGCTAATGATTTTCTTAACTCAGGGTTACTTTCTTTGGATTTTTGGTAAACCTGTAGTAAATCTTCTGCATAGCTATTGGTACTGAGACCCACAAAACTCATCGAAATTAAAAGGGGAAGCAGTTTCTTCATTTTGATTCCTTGATTAAACAGCAAATTAAGTTGAGTCTGTTGCCTAAAACGTACCATGCCTAACTAGGCGATAGAGATTAAATTATCCGTTTTAGAGACAGTTATTAAAAACAGACACTACGTTGCTCTTAGATTTGAATAATGGCGCTTATTGTAACAGAGTATCACTTCTATTAACGGTAGCCTTTTGTGCCATTTTGTCTCAATTTATTAAACATTACCTCATCTGAGGTTAAAAAACCTTAAAAACTGTTTTAATCCACAATTATTTCCTTAAGATGGAATAATTGGGTTTGGAGAATGCAATGACAAAACAAATAAAGCAGCCAATTAAATATGGCAAAAATGATGTTGAAATTATATCCAAGCGTAAATTATTTAACGGTTTTTTTCAAATGGTTGAATATCAATTTAGACATCGCCTTTTCGCGGGCGGATGGAGTAAAGAAATTTGCCGTGAGGTTTTTGAACGTGGTCATGCTGGTGTGGTTTTACCCTATGATCCGAAAACAGATGCTGTTGTTTTAATTGAACAAATTCGGTTGCCTGCGATCGAAACTAGCGAAACACCTTGGTTACTTGAAGCAGTTGCTGGAATGATAGAGCCAAACGAATCACCCGAAGAGGTTATTCGTCGTGAAGCCATTGAGGAAGCTGGGCTTATTATTGGTCGTACTGAAAAAGCAGTAAGTTATCTTTCTAGCCCAGGTGGTACGACTGAACGTATGCATGTATTTATCGGTGAAGTCGATAGCAGCCAAGCGAAAGGGGTGCATGGGTTAGCGTCAGAAAATGAAGATATTTGTGTGCATGTGGTTAGCCGAGAACAAGCTTATCAATGGGTTGAAGATGGCACAATTGATAATGCAGCCACCGTTATTGCGATTCAGTGGTTACAACTTAACCAGCAAAAACTTTATGAAAAGTGGATGAAACAGTTTTAAATAACGATTAATCTGGTGAAGTGTGTGCTGATTATCAGAAAGTTAGAAAGTAAAGTTTTAAGATAGTTGCAAGTATGTTTAGCTTTTATATAGCTTTAATGAATAGATTAGGTACTAAATAATATTTAAGGAAAGGAATACTTTTGGACAGCCAGCTTGAAGTGACTGCGAAGAACTCTAAAATTGTGAGAATTTTACAGGTTACTGATACGCATCTTTTTGCTAATACAGAAAATACGCTTTTAGGGGTAAATACTTACCGTAGCTATCAGGCGGTACTTGATGCTATCACAGAGCAAAATCTTCCAATTGATTTAATTGTTGCGACAGGGGATCTGGTTCAAGACCAATCACCACAAGCTTATCAGCATTTTGCGGATGGTATTGCGCGTATTCCTGCCCCTTGTGTATGGCTTCCTGGTAATCATGACTACCCACCTGCTATGGTAGAAACACTGCGAGTTGCTGGGATTTCAAGTGCTAAACAAATTTTAATTGGCGACGAATGGCAAATTCTGATGCTTGATAGCCAACTTCAAGATGTACCTCATGGTGAGCTTTCTGAACAACAATTGGAATGGATGAAAGCCAGCTTAGATGCTGAACCTGAACGTACTACATTGATTATGCTGCATCACCATCCTCTAGCTTCGGGTTGTACTTGGCTTGATCAGCACAGTTTGAGAAATTCACATATTTTAGCTGACTACTTAAAAAACTACCCAAATGTTAAAGCGATGCTATGTGGCCATATTCACCAAGAAATGGATGAAAACTGGCACGGGATTCGGTTATTAGCTACGCCTTCTACTTGCGTACAATTTAAACCTCACTGTACTAATTTTGCCCTTGATACTGTTGCGCCGGGTTGGCGATATTTAGAATTAAGTATTAATGAAGAAAGTCAAAGGCATATTACAACCCGCGTTCACCGTTTAGACACAAGGGAGTTTAGCCCTGACCTTGACTCTGACGGTTATTAATTCGCTTATGTCTACTCTACTTTATATTCATGGTTTTAATAGCTCACCTCAATCCGCTAAAGCTAATAACTTAAAGCAATGGATTGACGATAATTATCCACATATTAATATGCTTGTACCGCAATTGCCGAATTACCCTCAGCAAGCTCAAGCGATGTTGGATGATATTATCCAACAGCATCAGCATGAAAAAATGGGGTTAGTTGGATCTTCACTAGGCGGTTATTTTTCGATTTGGTTTTCAGAGCGTTATCAGCTCCCAGCCGTCGTTGTAAACCCCGCAGTGCGTCCTTTTGATTTACTGCAAGATTACTTAGGCGACAATACAAACCCATATACTCATGAACAATATGTGTTGGAAGAAAAGCATATCCATGAGCTAAAATCCTTATACATTGAAAGACTCGCATCTCCTCAACTTATCTGGTTGCTACAGCAAATGGGCGATGAAGTACTTGATTATCGAGAGGCAGTTGCCTATCTTTCAAAGTGCAAACAAACTGTGGAACCTGACGGTAATCATGCCTTTATTGGTTTTGAAGCTTACTTTTCTCAAATTGTTGATTTCCTTCAATTGGCAGAGAAATAGTGTCAAAACGTATGAACACTGTTATTATCAACAGTAACTCACTGATTGAATAGTTCAATTAATCACCTATTACCGCAGAATGACAACATGACTCAATCTAGTTATAACGCAGAGGCCATTGAAGTCCTCAGTGGTTTAGAGCCTGTTCGCCGTCGTCCGGGGATGTATACCGACACCAGTCGACCGAACCATCTGGCTCAAGAAGTAATTGATAATAGCGTCGATGAAGCGCTTGCGGGGCACGCGAGCCACATCGAAGTTATTTTACATGCCGATCAATCCCTTGAAGTAATCGATGATGGGCGCGGTATGCCTGTCGATATCCACCCTGAAATGAAAGTGTCAGCAGTTGAGCTGATTCTGGGGCAATTACATGCAGGGGGAAAATTCTCCAATAAAAACTACCAGTTTTCAGGTGGTTTGCATGGTGTTGGGATTTCTGTCGTCAATGCGTTATCAAAACGTATTGAAGTTACTGTTCGTCGTGATAGCCAAGTGTATCAAATTGCCTTTGAGAATGGCGACAAGGTTGAAGATTTGCATGTAATCGGGACTTGTGGCAAACGTAATACAGGTACTAGCGTGCATTTTTGGCCTGATGGTAGCTACTTTGATAGTCCAAAGTTTTCAGTAACTCGTTTAACTCATAACTTAAAAGCTAAAGCCGTTTTATGCCCTGGCGTGAAAATCACGTTTAAGGATAAGCTCAACAATACAGAGCAAAGCTGGTGCTACAGTGACGGGTTGACCGATTACCTAATGGAGTCGATTGACGGCCTTGAAGCGTTGCCACCAAAACCGTTTACAGGCGAATTTTCTGGGGAAACTGAAGCGGCGCAATGGGCGTTGCTCTGGTTACCTGAAGGCGGTGAATTACTAACAGAAAGTTATGTCAATCTTATCCCAACAGCACTAGGTGGAACCCATGTTAATGGGTTACGCCAAGGGTTGCTTGATGCAATGCGTGAGTTTTGTGAATTCCGTAATATATTGCCTCGTGGTGTTAAGCTCTCCGCAGATGATATTTGGGAGCGCTGCACTTATGTGCTTTCCGTTAAAATGCAAGATCCACAATTTGCAGGGCAAACGAAAGAACGCCTGTCTTCGCGTCAATGTGCAGCGTTTGTTTCGGGTGTGGTAAAAGATGCTTTCAGTTTATGGCTTAACCAGAACGTGCAAGTGGCTGAACAACTCGCAGAAATGGCAATTTCTAGCGCGCAACGTCGAATGCGTGCAGCGAAAAAAGTGGTGCGTAAAAAACTCACCAGTGGCCCTGCATTACCCGGTAAATTAGCCGATTGTAGCTCGCAAGACCTGAGTATGACGGAATTGTTTCTTGTAGAAGGGGACTCCGCAGGGGGCTCAGCAAAACAAGCCCGTGACCGCGAATATCAGGCTATCATGCCGTTGCGCGGTAAAATCCTCAATACATGGGAAGTGTCTTCTGATGAGGTTTTAGCTTCCCAAGAGGTACATGATATCTCTGTTGCCATTGGGATAGACCCTGATAGCGAAGACCTTAGCCAATTACGTTATGGGAAAATTTGTATCCTTGCGGATGCGGACTCCGATGGCTTGCATATTGCTACACTGTTATGTGCATTATTTGTCCGTCATTTCCCAACATTAGTAAAAGCAGGGCATGTCTATATGGCAATGCCACCGTTATATCGTATCGATTTAGGTAAAGAAACGTTTTACGCCCTTGATGAAAGCGAAAAAAATGCTGTGCTTGAACGTCTTAGCCGCAAGCGCGGTAAACCCAATGTTCAGCGTTTTAAAGGGTTGGGTGAAATGAACCCACTGCAATTACGTGAAACGACATTAGATCCAAATACTCGTCGTCTTGTACAGCTAATTATCGATGATGAAAACTACCAAGAAACACTTGCTGTCATGGATATGCTTCTTGCTAAAAAACGCTCTGAAGATCGCCGTAATTGGCTGCAAGAAAAAGGCGATATGGCTGAAATTGATGTCTAATATTCGAATTGCGATGAGAAAGGAACGAATTGAATGAGTGAAATTACTCATGATGGTGTAGAGCGTTTACCGCTGCATGCCTTCACTGAAAATGCCTATCTGAACTATTCGATGTACGTCATCATGGATAGGGCATTACCATTTATTGGCGATGGGCTTAAACCTGTTCAGCGCCGTATTGTGTATGCGATGTCAGAACTTGGCTTAAGCAACACTGCGAAATACAAAAAGTCCGCCAGAACGGTGGGCGATGTTCTCGGTAAATATCACCCACATGGTGATAGCGCTTGTTATGAAGCGATGGTGTTGATGGCGCAGCCATTTTCTTACCGCTACCCGCTGGTGGATGGCCAAGGGAACTGGGGGGCACCCGATGACCCTAAATCATTCGCAGCAATGCGTTATACAGAATCACGTTTATCAAAATATGCTGAAATTTTACTCAGCGAACTTGGCCATGGCACAGTTGATTGGGTACCAAACTTTGATGGTACGCTAAACGAGCCAAAAATGTTGCCGGCACGTTTACCGAATATTCTGCTAAACGGTACAACGGGAATTGCGGTTGGGATGGCGACAGATATTCCACCCCATAACGCCCGAGAAGTGGCTCAAGCGTTGGTTGCTTTACTGGATAAACCAACACTAAATCTTGATGACATCATGGCATTTGTACCGGGGCCTGATTATCCAACTGAAGCAGAAATTATTTCTTCCCGTGATGATATCCGTAAAATTTATCAAAATGGGCGCGGTTCTGTGCGCATGCGTGCCGTGTGGGAAAAAGAAGATGGTAATGCGGTTATCACGGCTCTACCTCATCAGGTTTCGGGCGCTAAAGTACTGGAACAAATCGCCAGCCAGATGCGGGCGAAGAAATTACCGATGGTGGAAGATTTACGTGATGAATCGAACCATGAAAACCCAACTCGTTTAGTGATTGTTCCGCGCAGTAATCGTGTTGACCTTGAACAGGTCATGACACACTTATTTGCGACAACCGATTTAGAACGTAGCTATCGCGTTAACCTTAATATGATTGGTTTAGATAACCGACCAGCGGTAAAAGGGCTCGTTGAGATCTTAAATGAGTGGATTGCTTACCGTCGTCAAACCGTACGTAACCGCTTAAATCATCGGTTAGAAAAAGTATTAAGACGTTTACATATTTTAGATGGTTTATTAATCGCCTATCTGAATATTGACGAAGTCATTGAAATTATTCGTACAGAAGACGAACCCAAAGCCGTTTTAATGTCACGTTTTAATATCAGTGATACCCAAGCGGAAGCGATTTTAGAATTAAAATTACGTCACTTAGCCAAGCTCGAAGAAATGAAAATTCGTGCTGAGCAGGACGAATTAGCCAAAGAGCGTGATGAATTACAAGCGATCTTGGGGTCTGAGAGACGTTTAAACACGTTGATTAAAAAAGAGATTCAATCTGACGCCAAAGATTACGGTGATGACCGTCGCTCCCCGTTGCATGAGCGGGAAGAAGCGAAAGCAATGAGCGAGCATGAAATTTTACCGTCAGAACCGATTACCGTTGTGCTTTCTGATATGGGATGGGTGCGTAGTGCTAAAGGGCATGATATCGAACCGACTAACCTAAATTATAAAGCAGGAGATGGTTTTAAAGGAGCAGCACGAGGCAAGTCAAACCAAGCGGCGGTGTTCCTTGATACGACAGGGCGCAGCTATTCTGTGGACCCACTGGAATTACCTTCAGCGCGTAGTCAAGGTGAGCCTCTAACGGGTAAATTAACGCTGCCTCCAGGTGCGACCATTGAGCATGTATTAATGGCGCCTGACGAACAGAAATATTTAATGGCTTCTGATGCAGGTTACGGTTTTATTTGTACCTTTAATGATTTAGTCACTAAAAATAAAACAGGTAAGGCCTTAATCTCCTTACCTGAAAATGCCAAAGTATTAGCACCAATTGAACTGCATAATGAGCAGGAAGATTTGCTATTGGCAATTACCAAGGCAGGGCGTATGTTGATATTCCCTGTAGCGGATTTACCTCAACTTTCAAAAGGTAAAGGTAATAAAATTATCAATATTGCTGGCGCGCAAGCGGCAACGGGTGATGATTTATTGACTTGGTTGATGATCTTGCCTGTGGGGGCATCAATGACCTTGCATTTTGGTAAGCGGAAACTGAAATTTAAAGCAGAAGATTTGCAAAAATACCGTTCAGAACGTGGCCGTAAAGGGACGTCATTACCGCGTGGAATGCACAATATTGAGCGTATTGATATTGAGCCAGTAGATACTGAATAATTAACAAAAACAAACCTTATAAATCTTGTTGAGTATGAAGTTCAAAAGGTTTATAAGCAGACAATATTCATCATGGGGCTGCGAAGCCCCTTACAATTTGGGGTTAGTATGTTAGCGCTGATTAGAGCGATCATTGTCATTATCTACACTATTTTTGTGTGCATAGGCGGCGGTATTTACTGCTTGTTTAGCCCACGCAACCCAAAACACGTAATGACATTTGGCCATATGTTTGGGCGGTTATCCGTCGTGTTTGGGATTAAGGTTATTAATCGTGTACCTGAGAAAGCCAAAAGTTATGGCCCAAGTATTTATATAGGGAATCACCAAAACAATTACGACATGGTGACTATGTCAAATGGGGTATTACCGAGAACAGTTACAGTCGGTAAAAAAAGCTTGGTTTACATTCCATTTTTTGGTTTTCTGTATTGGATCACCGGTAATATTTTGATTGACCGTGCGAATCGTTCTAAGGCGCATAATACGATCACGCAAGTCGCAGACCAGATCAAAAAACGTAAAATATCCGTATGGATGTTCCCTGAAGGAACGCGTAGTCGCGGTCGTGGTTTATTGCCATTTAAAACAGGGGCATTTCATGCGGCTATTGCAGCAGGGGTACCTATTGTGCCTGTTTGCGTTTCGAGCACACAAGGTAAAATTAAGCTAAACCGTTGGAATAACGGTAGCGTAATTATTGAAATGTTAGACCCTATTGATACATCACTTTATACCCGTGAGCAAGTGAGGGAATTATCGGAACATTGCCATGCTTTAATGGAAGCAAAAATTAAAGAACTCGATCTTGAGGTTGAAGAGATGGCAAAACAGGGTAAATAGCCTAACCGATTGAATTTATTTTAATAATAGGCAATATGTGAATATTGCCTATTATTTTAGATTGAACATAGCATAAACTGTCTTTATTGTTATCGACTGCCTGACTTTCCTTTTCTAATTACTTACCCTTACTATTTATAATCTTATTAATTAAATTTTAATGTATTGGATAGATATTTTTAGAATTTAGCCTTTTTTCGCGATATCATGGCTCACAAATTATTGCGGTCTTAAATTGTTGTATCTAAGTAGTTATATTGCTAGCGCCAACCTAAAATTAGCCATATCATTGGCTGAATATTTATAATATCAAATAATAAAATGCGCTGGAATTTTGTTTAGCGGAGAATTTATGTCATTCAATCGATGCCAAACCCTAATAGCGGCAGGGATGGCTCTATGTTTGTCCTATGCGCCTATTTATGCAAATGCAGAAGGGGCAACAGCTTTACCTGTACCACCGTTATTAGAATCACGGTCTGGACAGCCATTATTTTTAACATTACAAAAAATTCATTGGTCTTTTGATGGAAAATATTCAGCCGATATTTGGGGAGTTAATGGTTCTTCTCCTGGCCCGACTGTCAAAGTAAAAAATGGCGATGATATTAAGCTTATTTATAGTAATCGCTTACCTGAAGCCGTTTCGATGACTATCAGTGGCTTGCAAATACCAGGAACACAAATAGGTGGAGCCGCACGGTTAATTTCACCTAATGCGGACTGGTCTCCGGTGATCCCGATACGCCAAAATGCAGCTACGCTCTGGTATCATGCGAATACTCAAGGGAAAATGGGCGAACAAGTCTACAATGGTTTATTAGGGATGTGGATCATTGAAGATGATGTGACGAAAAACCTGCGTTTACCGAAACACTATGGTGTTGATGATTTTCCGGTCATTATTCAAGATAAGCGCTTAGATAATTTTGGCGTTCCAGAATACAAAGCGGATGAAAATGGTTTTTTAGGCGATACATTACTGGTTAACGGCGTGCAAAATCCATACATTGAAGTTTCTCGAGGATGGGTGCGCTTACGGTTATTAAATGCGTCGAACTCCCGTAATTATGTAATGAAAATCAGTGATGGCCGCCCATTTTCGTTGATTGCATCTGACCAAGGTTTACTAACTGTCCCTGTGAGTGTTCAAGAACTACCGTTAGCGCCGGGTGAACGACGCGAAGTCTTGATTGATATGGCTAAAACGCAAGAGTTAACTATCACGGCAGGTGAGTCGGCGACCTTTATGGACCGCTTAAAGGGGTTATTCGAGCCATCGAATAATTTAATTTCAACTAATGTGCTAACTATCAAAGCGACAGGGTTAATGTCATTAGTAACAGACGGCTTACCGACACAATTAGTTGAAGATAAAACGCAAGTCACATCCAGTATTACACAACGCAATATTCACCTTAATGATGGTTTTGGTATTAACAATGCGACCATTGATACAAATAGGGTCGATTTCTCAAGTCTCCAAGGTAATTGGGAGCGTTGGGTTGTGACGACGAATGAACCGCAAGCGTTTCATATTGAAGGTGTGCGTTTTAAGGTTTTAAACCGTAATGGTAAACCAACTCCACCGGAAGACTATGGCTGGAAAGATACGGTATGGGTGGATGGTCGCGTTGAATTATTAGTACAAATGATGCAACCATCCTATAACCATTTCCCATTCTTATTCTATAGTCAAAATTTAGAAAAAGCAGATTTAGGATCAGTGGGGCAAATGGTGGTGGCGCCACAAGACACAATGCAATAACTCGTATTACAACAATATTGAATATTTAAAAAGCAGGCATTTTCCCTGCTTTTTTGATGGGAGTTAATAAGGCTAGCTTAGCGCCACTCGAACACCAAAGGCGATTAATACCACCCCGAGAACCTTATCAACATAGGTTTGGACTTTTGCTAGGCCTTTTCTGACAGGGGCACTTTGGATCAAAAATACTAATATTGGCCAGTAAATGACAGCTAAGCCCCAAATAATAAAGGCAAACCATAGTTTTTCACCGACGGTAGAATTAATATCTAATACTTGAGTGAAGACCGCTAAAAAGAATAGCGTGGCTTTGGGGTTTAATACATTACAGAGAAAACCTTGCATAAAGGCTTTTTTGAATGAAACAATTTCGTGTTTGCTGGTTGTGAGATCAACGCTGTGGCCGGATTGCGGAAGTAAGCTTTTGACGCCGATCCAAATTAAATAAGCCGCACCTGCGTATTTTAAGATATTAAACAGCCAAGGTGTAGTTGTAATCAAAACAGCTAGGCCCGCAACGCAGTAGGACATATGCAATGCGATAGCGACTATCACACCACATGCAGACATTAATGCCGCAGAGCGTTGATAGCGAGCTGAGTTTTTGACAATTAAAAAGAAGTCAGGCCCTGGAGAAAGCATACCGAGTGCCGCGATGGTCGCAACCATAATACTCGTTTCGTACATTTTTAATCTCTTTTCCCGTTCAATGTTGGTAAATAAAAATGACCGACTAAATACTCGCATTTAGATTAGTATCAGAGGGTTCATTTTGTTTTTTCATGTTATTTTTAGTCGTAAGTTTATCAATTCGAGTATAAGTGATTCAAACCTGTTTAAGGAAGCTTAAATTTAGTCGACGAAACAATTCTCTTTCCGTATAGTGTGCTCAATTTTTATATCTTGTTTCTAAGGTGAGTAGATGAATATTAGCTTAATCGCAGCAATGGCGATCGATCAGGTTATCGGCATGGAAAAAGCGATGCCTTGGAATTTGCCGGGGGATCTCGCGTGGTTCAAACGAAATACGTTAAATAAACCGGTTATCATGGGGCGTGTGACCTATGAATCTATTGGGCGCCCATTACCACAACGTGTAAATATTGTATTAAGCAGTGTTCCAGGTACTGATTCTGATGTGATTTGGGTAACGTCAATTGAAGAAGCGTTAGCCGCGGCACAAGCAATTGAAAATGTTGATGAAGTAATGGTGATTGGCGGTGGTAAAGTTTATCAACAATTTTTACCGTTAGCGAATAAACTCTATTTGACTCATGTCGATGCCGAAGTTATTGGTGATACCCATTTTCCAACTTATGAGCCTGATGAATGGGATTCTATTTTTACAGAATACCATGAAGCTGATGAAAACAATACCCATGGTTATTGTTTTGAGATCCTAACCAAAAGAGCTTAATTTTTTGGTTTGATCACAAAAATGGCGCTTAATTGCGCCATTTTGCTATAACCTACAGTTAGTCATATAAAAAGTTATTCTTTGCGGCGTTTTTGATATGACTTTTGGCGGTGATACTGCTTGCTTTCCCAATGAAATAGCGTCAAGTCTCCTCCCCAGCAGCACCCAGTATCTAAAGCATAGACGTTATCGGGGGTGCATTTTCCTTCGAGCGATGCCCAGTGACCAAAAAATACCGAATAATCATCAGGAATTTGGCTTGGTAGATCGAACCACGGTTTTAGTGGGGCAGGTGCTTTTTTGGGGTTTTCCTTGCAAATCATATCTAATTGCCCGTTCGGAAAACAGTAGCGCAGACGTGTTAAGGCATTGGTACTAAAACGCAAGCGTGCTAGCCCCATTAAGCTTTCAGACCAGTTATTTGGCATATCACCATACATGGAGTCGATGAATAGTGGATATGCATCACTGGAAAGCACTGCTTCAACTTCCCTTGCACACATGCGTGCCGTTTTGATATCCCATTGTGGTGTCATACCGGCATGGGTCATCAAGATCTTTTTTTCTTCATCAATTTGTAATAAAGGTTGGCGACGTAACCAATTGATCAGTTCGTCAAGATCAGGGGCATGTAATAACTCATCGAGGTGATCTTTGGGTTTATTGCGACTGATCTTACAGTAAATTCCCAACAGATGGAGATCGTGGTTACCAAGCACTAAACGTACGGCTGAGCCAAGGCTTTTTACATAGCGTAAAACTTGCAGTGATTCAGCTCCGCGAGCAACGAGATCGCCTGTTAACCATAATGTGTCTTTGGTTGGATCAAAATGGACACTTTCCATCAAGTCACGGAGTTCACGATAACAACCGTGAATATCACCTACTAAATATGTCGACATAATTAATTAATTAATCAGTGTTGGGATGGCAAGACGAAAAGCAGGGATATCAACGTGGAAACTGTCCCCTTGCGTACTTATCATCACATAATAACCTTCCATCGTACCCATTGGTGTTTCAAGGATTGCGCCACTGGTATAACGATATTCTTTTCCTGGCTGAATAAGGGGTTGTTCACCCACTACACCTTCACCTTGAACTTCGGTTTTATGGCCATCACTGTTAGTAATGAGCCAATAACGGCTCATTAATTGGATAGGCTCTCGCCCTAAATTACGAATGCAGATTGTGTAAGCAAACACATATCTCGCAATATCGGGTTGAGATTGGCTTTCTATATAGACACTCTGAACTTGGATGCTAACATTCGGCTCATTAAGCATAGTGCCTCCTTCAACAGACTATTCTGAACGGTTAGAGAGATAGTTTGCCATTTTACAATATTGTTCAACAGAAATATTTTCTGCTCGGGTGCTTAAATCAATACCCAGTTCTGTTAACTCTTCAACGCTGAATAAATCCCCAAGACTGTTACGAACAGTTTTACGGCGTTGATTGAAAGCTTGTGTGGTAATGCGACTTAAAAATTTAATGTCTTTGACCGGATATGGATTTTCACGATGAGGAATCAATCTAACAATGGCAGAATCTACTTTTGGTGCGGGTGTAAATGCAGTCGGCGGTACTTCTAATACAGGCACCACGTGACAGTAATATTGTGCCATAACACTCAAGCGGCCAAAGGCTTTACTGCCTGGGCCTGCAACTAGACGATTCACCACTTCCTTTTGTAACATGAAGTTCATGTCAGAAATAGAATTGGTGAATGTGAATAAGTGAAACATTAAAGGTGTGGAGATATTGTAAGGCAAGTTACCGAAAACGCGCAGGGGTTGACCTGCTTGTTTGGCTAATTCACCAAAATCTACTGTCATTGCATCTTGCTGAATGATAGTTAATTTATCTTTTAGTTGAGGATGAACATGTAAACGTGCTGCAAGGTCACGGTCAAGTTCAACCACAGTCATTTTATCGATTCGGCTACCGACAGGTTCGGTTAAGGCACCTAAGCCGGGACCAATTTCTACAATGGACTGACCCGGCAGCGGGTTCATGGCATCCACGATGCTGTCGATAATAAATTGGTCAGTTAAAAAGTTCTGCCCGAAGCGTTTGCGGGCAAAGTGCCCCTGATGGACTCGATTATTCATGTATTCTTAGATGTCATTTGGATAGCTAACTTTAATGCGGTGATAAAACTTCCCACATCAGCATGACCCGTACCTGCGAGTTCAAGGGCTGTGCCATGGTCGACAGAGGTACGGATAAAAGGCAGGCCGAGAGTAATATTTACTGCTCTGCCAAAACCTTGGTATTTTAACACAGGAAGGCCTTGATCGTGATACATTGCTAACACTGCGTCTGCATGGTCTAAATACTTAGCTTGAAATAAGGTATCTGCAGGCAATGGCCCAATCAAATTAATCCCTTTTGCGCGCAGGTTTTCGAGTGCGGGCTCTATCGTATCAATTTCTTCGGTACCCATGTGCCCGCCTTCTCCTGCATGTGGATTTAAACCACAAACATAGATGGCGGGTTTTTCAATACCAAATTTTGTTTGTAAATCATGGTGTAAAATCGTGATGACTTCATTCAGGCTCTGTTGAGTAATGGCAGCTGACACGTCCTTGAGTGGCAAATGCGTTGTGGCTAATGCAACACGCAGCTCTTCTGTAGCTAGCATCATAACAACGCGTTCACAGCCACTTCTTTCTGCAAAGAATTCAGTGTGGCCGCTAAATGGTACGCCAGCATCATTAATAATCCCTTTATGCACGGGACCTGTAACAAGCGCTGAGAATTCACCTTTTAAACAGCCGTCACAGGCTTTTGCTAAGCTTTCTACGACATATTGGCCATTATCAACATTGAGTACCCCTGCCTTTGCAGCCGTTGCTAAATGAACAGGTAGAACGGATAAACTGCCCGCAGGTTGTACTTTAGTGACTGTATTAGGGATATATTCGGTTAATGTCAGTGGCAAATTCAGTGCTTTGGCACGCTGGCGTAACAACTCAGGATCAACACAGGCAACCAGCTCAACAGGCCATTGCTGTTGAGCAAGCTGAATCAGTAGGTCAGGACCAATCCCGGCAGGTTCGCCGGGAGTGATGACAATAGGCTTAATTTGATTTTTCATCTGTAGATTGGCTATCACGGCCATCAACCATTTTCACATAAGCGGAAGCACGTTGTTCTTGCATCCAGCTCTGTGCTTCTTCATTAAATTTACGGTTGAATAGCAGACGGTACGCTTGGTCTTTTTGTGCCGCATCTGTTTTATCAACGTTACGAGTGTCTTCTAATTGAATTAAGTGCCAACCAAAATTTGATTGAACAGGTTGGCTTAATTCGCCTTTATTCAGTCTCATTAATGCATCACGGAAAGCCGGGTCGTAGACATCAGGCATATTCCAACCTAATTCACCACCTTTTAATGCGCTACCTGGATCTTCAGAATTCTCTTTTGCTGCATCTTCAAATGAAACTTTGCCTGAACGAATTTCCTGAGCAATTTTGGTTAATTTTTGTCTTGCCTGAGCATCATCCATAATTGGTGATGACTTAATTAAGATGTGACGTGCTTTCACTTCTGTGACAGAAATCGGTTGGCTGCCACCACTTACATCATTTACGCGTAAAATATGGTAGCCGACACCCGAACGAATTGGGCCAGCAATATCGCCTTTTTTCGCATTTTTCAGCTGCTCAGCGAAGACAACAGGTAATTCTTGTAGGCGCGACCAACCCATATTACCGCCTTTCAGCGCTTGAGGGTCTGCTGAATAAGCGATAGCTAACTTACCAAAATCTCCGCCTTTTTTCAGTTCAGCTAAAATTTTATTCACTAATGCTTCAGCATTTTTTAGCTGTTCTTGCGTTGGGTTTTCTGCCAACGGGATCAATATATGACTTAGATTAACGCCCATTTCATAATTGGCTTGTGAACTCATTTGCTCTGCCAGCGAATCAACCTCTTGAGGTAAAATGGTAACGCGGCGGCGAACTTCATTGTTACGCACTTCAGCGATCAGCATCTCTTTACGAATTTCGCTACGATATTGATTCATATTGATGCCATCTGCGGTTAAACGTTGTTGCATTTGCTGCAGTGTTAAACCGTTTTGACGAGCGATATCAGTAATAGTTGCATCCACGGCTTCATCTGGAATATTGATTTGCATTTGGCTAGCCATTTGCAAAATGATGTTATCCATAACGAGACGCTCGAGGATCTGATGACGCAGAGTTTGATCATCAGGCACTTGTTGGCGTGCGTTCTGAGCATTCAGTTTTACTGTGTTGATCATATTCTGGACGTCACTTTCCAGCACAACACCGTTATTGACGACCGCAGCGACTTTATCCATTTGCTGAGGCGCAGCCAAAGCAGTGGAGCTTGCGAACATCAGTCCCAGAATAAGCGTTCTCCAATTCTTCATAATGGTCCTATAAATATTGACTTTGATTCCGCAAAAGCGGGCTAATCTCTTTTTACTCGTCATACTTCAAGTTGCAGTGTTGTTGACTGCGTTCATTCGCACTAGTCACATACTCATGTATGCTCCTAGCGACTCATTCGCTTGTCGCCTAACTGCAACTCGAATTATTTAGAGTAAATACTCGTTATGCCTTAAGTTACAGTGTTGTTGACTACGTTCATTCGCACTAGTCACATACTTATGTATGCTCCTAGCGACTCATTCGCTTGTCGCCTAACCACGCACTTGTCGCCTAACTGCACCTCAAATTATTTCGAGTAAATTTATGTTATTTTTATCAGAAAGCACGTTGGTAAGGCATAATGCCACTTTCTAACATTTTCTGACTACCTAAACTATGATTGCTATTTAGGCCTCTAAGTTCCACATTGATTGACCATTTATTGTCATATTCACTGCTGAACTTCTCTTTTTGCCAACCAACTATCTTACGTTCATAGCCAAGATTGACTGCCCAGCAGCAAGTATTGTATTGCAAACCAACCAGTTGGCTCGCGGGTTGCTGTTGTTTAGTATCATAGTAATATGACCCGACAAAGCCCCAACGTTCGCTTAATGGCCAACTCACGACGGTACCCACTTGTGAAATACCACGTTGGTATTCAGGCAGTGTATAGGTATTGGCTGCATTAGGTGTATCTTCACGACGGAAGGTTGCTTGAATATAATCGCGGTCAACGAAACGGTAGTTCAACTGAACTAAACGATCAGCATCTAAACGGTATTCAGCAACAGCATTCCCCATTGTGACATTACCGAGACGGCGGTCGTATTGTAACCCACCGCGTAAGCCCCAGTTATCATCAATTCGCCACATAGAGTCAGTAGCCCACAATAATGAACCTGTGTTGCTTTTATCATCTATTGGGCGATTTGAATCACCTGCACGTGGGCGTTCAAAGTAATAAATTTGACCTACAGAGAAGTTAAAGCGCTCAGCTAATGCGTCGTCATAAACACGTGTTGTAACACCTGTGGTGAACTGGTTTGCAGAGGCGATACGGTCAAGGCCACTGTAAATTCGGTCACGGAATAAACCGCTATAGTCTGACTGCAGCAATGAGGAGTCAAAGTTATTGATATTATCTTGATCTTTATACGGAATATATAAATATTGGACACGTGGTTCTAATGTTTGAACGAAATCACTACCTTGGAAAAGGTCACGTTCGAAGACAACTTTTGCATCGCTTTTAAACATGGGTAGAACACGTGTAACATTTTTTTCTAAGCTAGTATCCGTATTCGAACGAGGAATATCTTGGTCGTAATGAGTTGCATACAATTTGATGCTGTTATTCATATTTGCCCAGCCATTAGACAATGGCAGGTTCACTTCTGGCTCGATGTGTAAGCGAGTTGCATCTGGGTTATTTTTACCCACACTTGTAAAACGAGCAGCTTGTGCGTAAGTATGCACATCAAAGGCACCTAAATTATTTTTATAATAATTGAAGTCCACTTGCGGCTCTGCTTTATAAGCACGCTTGTTGGGGTTATCTGCAAAAATTTGGAATTGCTTGTGAGTGACTTTCGCATTCCAGTTTGTATCTGAATAACCAGCACTGAATTTTTGCGTGGCGTAGCCATCAGTAGTGCTACCGTACTGGGAACTAAAGTCAGTAAAATAGCTAGGGTCGCTCACTTTGGTATAGTCAGAGCTGAAGTTCCAGTGCCCCGCGTAAGTCCCAGAATGGCGCCAGTAGAATAACCAACGGTCATCGCTATCACGATCTTCACGCTTACCACGTTCTTTGTCTTTGATATAAGCACGGTCATGATTTAGAAAATCAAAAGCCACGGTGCCTGTACCAGGAGCAATAAGGTAACGGAATTCATTATTTAATTTTACGCCACGGTGGGTCATAAATTGCGGCGTAATTGTGGCGTCGTAGTTTGGCGCAATATTCCAATAATAGGGTAATGAGAACTCTAGCCCATCGTTACTTGAATAGCTTCCCGTCGGAATTAAAAAACCGGAACGGCGTTTATTGCCAATCGGCAATTGCATATATGGGCTATAGAAAATAGGCACGTCACCAACTTTAAAACGTGCATGCCAAATTTCAGCGACTTCTTCTTCACGGTCGATAATGACTTCAGAGCCCGCGACGCTCCAGCTATTATTGCCGGGTAAACAGGTCGTGAATGTGCCGTTTTCCATAATAGAGTAACGGTTTTCACCACGCATTTTCATTTTAGTCGCATCACCACGCCCCTGACGGCCTACCATCATGTAGTTACCATCATTCACATCCGTGTTTTTATTATCTAAGTTAGACCACGCAGAAGGGCCTTTTAAGATAATTTGTGGGTCATCGTAGTGAACATTACCCGTGGCTGTTACTTCACGCACAGGGAGTTCACCCGCTGTTTCTGTTTGTGTGAGTTTAACGTTATCAGCGGTTAATGTTTGGTTCCCCTGTTGAATATCGACATTACCTTCATATTCAACAAAATTAGGGTATTCACCACGGACATCTTCAGCGGTAATGTGAATCGGCAGGTTGTTAGGGTCACCTTTTACAATCGGTTTTGTGTAAACAGGGACACCCAGCATACACTGCTGTGCAAGGTCAGCATGCGCTTGCTGACTATAAATTGCCGCCCATACCATGGTGGCGAGTAGTGTTGGATAGCTTTTTTTCATCATTAAATATGGGGTTCCGTCATCATTGGCATCGCCAGCAAACGCTCAAAGACTAACTTAGCCAACCACTTTGCGCCAGTATAATGTAAGAAACTTTACGCGCGGGTAGTTATGCATAGAGCTGAATGAATAGTATGATAATGCAAAATTGCATTTTGAGCATTGAAGAATTGAGGGATATATGCACTATTGGGGCAAAATTATTGGCGTTATACTCGCAATCGTCTCTGGATTGGGCTTTTGGGGAGCGCTAGTTGGGTTAATTATTGGGCATGGTTTTGATAAAGCATCGATTCAACGTAAATTTGCAGGGAGAATGAATAAGCGAGATCGTCAAATCATTTTCTTTGCGAGCACCTTCCAAATTTTGGGGCATTTAACGAAGTCGAAAGGCCGTGTAACCGAGACAGATATTCAGCTTGCGACTAATTTAATGGACAGAATGCAATTACATGGAGAAACAAGAAAAGCGGCTCAACAAGCATTTAGAGAAGGCAAATCCCCTAACTTTCCATTGCGTGATGTATTAAAGCAATTACGTATGGCCTGTTATGGCCGTTTTGACTTGATTCAGATGTTTCTGGAAATTCAATTACAAGCTGCTTTTGCTGATGGACAATTACACCCGAACGAACGAAAAGTGTTGTTTATTATTGCCGAAGAGCTTGGTATTTCTAAGGTTCAGTTTGAACAGTTCTTGGATATGATCCAAAGTGGTCGCCAATTTGGCCACGGTTACTCTCAGCAGCAATCAGGAGGGTATTATCAGCAATCAAATGGCCCAACCCTTGAAGATGCTTGTAAAGTGCTTGGCGTGTCTCCTAGTGATGACCCAACAAAAATTAAGCGGGCCTATCGCAAACTGATGAGCGAACATCACCCCGATAAACTGGTAGCGAAAGGTTTGCCGCCAGAGATGATGGAAATTGCGAAGCAAAAGGCGCAATCTATCCAAGCAGCTTATGACTTAGTCAAGAAGGAGCTCGGCTTCAAATAAATTTCCCTGTCATATTTCGCGCCGCAGCGTTGTTGGCCGCGCTCGCGCACCCTAGTCACATACTTTTGTATGCTCCTAGGGATTTGCTCTCTTGCCGCCTAGCTGCAACACGAACTATTTAAGGGAAATCAAGTTAACGAAGGAAAACCAAAAAATCTCACTTTGTTGTCTTCATTCACGAACCCTAGTCACGTAGTTATCTACGCTCCTAGGGATTCGCTCAATCGACGCCGTGTGGTAGCACGAACTATTTAGGGGAAATCAGGGGAATAATTGAAAACAAAAAATTCACTCATCCAAATAAAATGAGAATTTACTCTAGTAGGCAATGTACATTTTTCTGCATGTAGCGCTCGTTGTATCACGAACCCCTAGTCACATACGGCTGTATGCTCCTAGGGATTTGCTCTTTTACCGCCTAACAGCGATACAAACTATTTAGGGTATGGTGGGGGGAGGGAAATTAATCAAACGATCAAATAAATCTAGCGTTAAAAATCTGGTGGGCAGGTAAAATGCATTGGTGTGCCATATTCAGGATGGGTGATATATAACTCCTGAGCATGTAATTGTAAGCGAGGGGCGAGTGCTTTGGCTTCATCGTGAGCATAGAAACGGTCGCCTAATATTGGGTGGCCTAAAGCTAACATATGGACTCTCAGTTGGTGAGAACGTCCCGTAATGGGTGAAAGCTTTACGCGAGTCGCCAGTTCTTCATACTGTAAAACGTGGTACTCAGTTTGTGCTGATTTCCCCGTTTCGAAACACACCTTTTGCTTAGGGCGGTTTGGCCAATCACAAATTAGCGGTAAATCAATCAAGCCTTCTTCTTTTTCTAAATGTCCCCAGACACGAGCAATATAGAATTTTTTGGGCTCACGTTCCCTAAATTGGCGTTTGAGCTCACGCTCAGCCTTTTTGTGCAGCGCCACAACCATGACGCCACTGGTCGCCATATCTAAGCGATGTACAGATTCAGCTGCAGGAAAATCACGCTGAATGCGGCTCATAATGCTGTCATTGTGTTCAGGGGCTTTTCCAGGCACAGAAAGTAGCTCGCTTGGCTTGTTAACGACAATGATATGGTCGTCTTGGTAGAGGATGTGGAGCCAAGGTTCTAGCGGTGGATTGTACGGTATCATTCAATTACCCGTCATACTTCAAGTTGTAGGGGTGTTAGCTTCACTCAGCTACTCGGGTCACATACTTATGTATGCTCCCCGAGATATCTTCGCTTGCCGCCTACCTACAACTCGAATTATTTAGGGTAATCCTATTTTTATTACGCAAAAGTACGAAATAAAATAATTAGTTCGAGTTGTAGATTTTAAATTAATCATCGAGCCATAAAGTTTATATGGCTCGATTGTCACGGCTTACTGATGTGTCACCACCACTAAGCGAATGGCATCTAAGCGCCATGTGGCTTGGTCGATATTGGTCATCAGTTGCTGGCGCTCTTCTTCAATAATATCAAGCTCTTCATCACGGATATTTGGGTTGACCGCTTTTAGTGCTTCTAAACGAGAAAGTTCCAACGTCAGCGCCTTATCAGCCGCTTCTTTTGCATTTTCTATCAATGCCTTGGATTCTTTTTCGATCATTGGCTCAGATAAGCGTAATACCGAATGAACCTCATTTTGTACTGCATTTACCAGTTTGCTCGCCATATGGCGGTTAATGGCATTTAATTGGCGGTTAAAACTTTCAAACTCAACTTGAGATGATAAGTTATTGCCTTTTAAATCAATTAATAAGCGTACTGGAGTTGCTGGTAAGAAACGGCTGATTTGCAGGTTCTTAGGTGCTTGAGCTTCCACAACGTAAATGAGTTCAGTCAATAAAGTGCCAACAGGTAACGCTTTGTTTTTCAGTAAAGAAACCGCACAGCTGCCAGTATCGCCAGATAACACTAGATCTAAACCATTACGAATAATAGGGTGTTCCCAGCTGATAAATTGCGTATCTTCACGGGAAAGCGCTTGCTCTCTATCAAACGTGATGGTGCAGCCATCTTGAGGAAGTCCTGGGAAATCAGGTACTAACATATGGTCAGAAGGCGTTAGGATAATCAAGTTATCACTTTTGTCTTCTTGATTAATGCCAACGATATCAAAAAGATTGAGCGCAAAGTTAACCAATTCAGTATCGTTATCGCCTTCGCTAATTTCTTCAGCTAACTGATTACCTGACTCGCCACCGTTTGAATGCATTTCAAGTAAGCGGTCACGGCCTTGTTCTAATTGCAATTTTAAGCTGTCATGCTCTGCGCGGCAGGTTTTAATAAAATCATCAAAACCTTCAGTGACTGTCGGTTCAGCCATAAATTGCAGCAATGGTTGGTAGTATTTATCGTAGATAGCTCGGCCTGTTGGGCAGGTATGTTCAAAGGCATCTAAGCCTTCGTGGTACCAACGGATCAGTACAGATTGAGCAGTACTTTCTAAATAAGGCACATGAATGCTGATATCACGGCTTTGGCCAATACGGTCTAAACGACCAATGCGCTGCTCAAGTAAGTCTGGATTAAACGGTAGGTCGAACATCACCAACTGGTTTGCAAATTGGAAGTTACGCCCTTCAGAGCCGATTTCAGAACACAGTAGCACCTGCGCGCCTTCTTCTTGAGATGCAAAATAGGCAGCGGCTCGGTCACGCTCTAATAGTGATAACCCTTCATGGAACACGGCAGCACGAATGGCTTCGCGTTCGCGTAACACTTGTTCCAATTGTAGTGCGGTTGCGGCTTTCGCGCAGATCACTAACACTTTTTCATGGCGGTTTGCGGTCAAAAAGCCCATTAACCATTCAACGCGCGGGTCAAAGTTCCACCAAGTGGCATTTTCACCTTCAAACTCTTGGTAAATTTGCTCAGGGTAGAGCATTTCTTTTGCACGTGTTTCAACGTCTTTTTTACTGCCCATAATACCCGCCACTTTAATTGCGGTTTGGTATTGGGTGGGTAATGGCATTTTTAGTGAATGCAATTCACGACGAGGGAAGCCTTTGACACCATTACGGGTATTTCTGAACAACAGTCGGCTGGTACCATGACGATCCATTAACATGTTGATCAGTTCTTGGCGCGCGGCATTACCATCTTCACTTTCAAGGTTTGCAGCCTTTAATAGTGGTTCGATATCTTGTTCTTTGATTAACTCATTAAGTAAATTTTGCTGGTCATTAGTCAGTTTATCACCCGACAGTAACAGCGAAACCGCATCAGCAACAGGGCGGTAATTTTCTTGCTCAGCAATAAAGTCTTGGTAATCATGGAAGCGGCTAGGGTCAAGTAAACGCAGGCGAGCGAAGTGGCTTTCTTGGCCTAGCTGTTCTGGTGTTGCCGTTAATAGCAAAATAGACGGGATATTTTCAGCTAATGTTTCAATAACTTGATATTCGCGGCTCGGGGCAGTCTCGCTCCACTGTAAGTGGTGAGCTTCATCGACAACCATCATATCCCAGCCCGCTTCAACTAATTGGTCAAAACGCTGCTTGTTACGGCGGACGAAATCCAGTGAACACAGAACGAGTTGTTCTGTTTCAAATGGGTTATCGCTATCATGTTGTGCTTCACTGTAACGGCTATCATCAAACAAAGAAAAACGCAGATTAAAGCGGCGTAGCATCTCAACCAGCCATTGGTGTTGTAAGCTATCAGGAACGATAACTAAGACGCGCTCTGCACGGCCTGCCATTAATTGCTGGTGGATAATCATCCCCGCTTCAATGGTTTTACCTAAGCCTACTTCGTCAGCGAGTAATACGCGCGGATGGTGGCGTTTTCCCACTTCATTGGCAATATGTAATTGGTGTGGGATCAGGCTTGCACGAATACCGCGTAGGCCTGTCGCTTGGTGTTTGACTTGCTCGCTTTGGAATTTGCGCGCACGAAAGCGTAAAGCAAAGCGATCCATACGGTCAATTTGCCCGGCAAATAGACGATCTTGTGGCTTATTGAATGTGAGTTTGCTGTCGAGGAACACTTCTCTAAGGCTCACACCGGTTTCTTGCGTATCTAAACGTGTGCCGATGTAAGTCAATAATCCTTTATCTTCTTCAATGCTTTCAACTTGAAGTTGCCAGCCTTCGTGGCTGGTAATGGTATCACCTTCATTAAACATCACTCGGGTAATAGGGGCATCGCTGCTAGAGTATAGGCGGTTTTCGCCACTGGCAGGGAAAAGCAACGTTACCATACGGGCATCAATTGCCACGACGGCACCTAATCCAAGTTCGCTTTCTGTATCGCTGATCCAGCGTTGACCAAGAGTAAATGGCATAGATTTAACTTAATTCCATAAAATTGAGAGTTTATTTTTTAGATTTTTTAAGACAATTTTTATCAGTGTCTTCGCCCAGTGTTGGTGTAACTCATTAATAGTTACACAAGGAAGAGTTCGAATTATTTTAAAAATAGTCGTTACCTGATGATTAATTATACACATTTAATCATTCAAATTGCAGCAAAGTGAGCACTAAGGCGTTTGCTGGGCTTGTGGCCGGGACAATGAGTCAGTCTATTTGAATTATAATGAGTATTGTTGATTATCACGCATAATTTGTGTAGCCAGACGTGCGAGACACCAAAGGGGCGATATATTAATTCAACCGAAGGCTATCGTCACCTGTTAAAAAAACATCAAAGGTAGAATAAATTTTAAAACAAAAGGGTAATTTGCCCAGTTAGCAGGGTATCAAAGTCATCTTGTAAGAAAGGCAAGATAGCATCTGCTATCGGTTTGATTTGTTTGGATATATAATGCTCGTAATCCGGTTTTGCCGTGATGATTTCCAATGGTTCAGGCCCTGCCTGAGTGATAATATAGTTTATCCAACCGCCATTTTGGTACTGCAAAGGGCGCTGTAATTTTAAATTATAGTCATCAGCAGTACGTGCGGCTCGAACATGCGGAGGAACATTTTTTTGGTAATCAGTCAATTTTCGGCGTAGACGTTTACGATAAACTAAACGGTCATCATATTGGCCCGAACGAATATTTTGTACATATTCACGAATATATTCACGGTAAGGCTGGCGATAAAAAATACGGGTATAGAGCTCTTTTTGGAATATTTGAGCTAATGGTGTCCAGTCTGAGCGAATGGTTTCCAGCCCTCTAAATACCATGGTGTCTTTACTCAATCCTGCATAGCGCTTTTTGCTCCCCATTTCGGCACCACGTACGGTGGGCATCAAAAATCGGCGGTAATGGGTTTCATACTCGAGCTCTAAAACACCTTCTAATTGCCATTCTTCTGCTAAATGTTTTTTCCACCAACTATTTACGTAATCACGTAAAGCAAAGCCAATTTTTTGCGCTTGTTCTTCATTGTGGGCATCACGTAGCCATACAAACGTGGAGTCGGTATCTCCATAAATAACTTGGTAGCCCTGTGACTCAATCAAACGTTTGGTTGTACGCATAATTTCATGGCCACGCATGGTGATTGATGCGGTCAGTCTTGGGTCAAAAAAACGACATCCTTCAGCTCCTAGTACCCCAGCAAATGCGTTCATAATAATTTTTAGCGCTTGGGATAGTGGTGCATTGTGCTCTTTTTTGGCTTTATCCCGCTCTTGCCAGATATGGCTGACAATATCGGGTAAACAGTGGGTTGTACGAGAAAACCAAGCTTGACGAAAACCGGGAACTGAATGTGCAAGGTTAGGGTGTGCTAACCCGTCAATCATACCCGCAGGGTCGATGAGAAAAGTTCTAATAATTGAAGGATATAGGCTTTTGTAGTCCAACACTAATACGGAGTCATATAACCCGGGTTGGGAGTCCATGACAAAGCCCCCGGGGTTCAGTTGCATTTTTTGTTCCGTGAGGTTGGGCGCCACGAAACCAAGTCGGTGCAAGCGAGGAATATAAAGGTGTGAGAATGCAGCTACAGAGCCCCCCATTTTATCAACAGCAAGGCCCGTTACCGTTGAACGTTCCTGCAAGAAAGCCATTAAATCGGTTTTTTCAAAGATTCGATGGACTAAAATACAGTCTTGAATATTGTAGTGAGCTAAAGCCGGTTTATCGTGAGCGAAACGACGGTTGATCTCATCCATTCGGTCATAAGGGGTATCAATGGCTTTACCTTCGCCAAGCAGCGCTTGGGCGACAGACTCTAAACTAAAGGATGGAAAACTCCATGTCGCTGCTTTTAATGCATCGATACCATCAATAATTAACCGGCCTTCAGCAGCGGCAAAAAAGACCCCTTGTTTAAAGCCATGTTCTCGCCATTCCAGTTTTTTGCTTTGCCGGCCAAACAATAATGGTATGCCATAACGCTCAGCATGTTTTTGTAATACTTGTAGGTCGAATTGGATTAGGTTCCAACCAATGATGGCATCAGGGTCGTATTGGTGAAGCCATTCATTGAGTTTATGAAGCAACTGGGGACGGCTATTCACATAGATTAAGCGATGCTCAGCACTCAATGCAGGCCCTTGTTCTGGCCCCAACATAAATACCACGTTGTCACCACAGCCAGATAGCCCTATAGAATAGAGTTCACCATGTTGGCTGGTTTCGATATCAAGGGAAACGGCTTTGACTAAGGGGCGGTAGCCTTCGCAAGGTTTTAGTTGAAACTCCCCTTGCTGATTTCGAGAAAACCAGACAGAGGCAGCGATAAAGCGTTCCATGAGGTACCGTTCACTTGGGCGAATATCGGTTTCTAATAATTCAACACCCAATTCATTGCAACTTTTTTCAAGATTCTGTAATTGTCGATATTGGTGGCAATAAATCGCATAGACCTTTTCGCGTTTAAAATTAATCAATTCAAGGAGGCGATAGGTAATGTTGGGTTGTTCATCTAATAGGTGTTTTACTTGTGGGAATTGAGATTCAGCTAAAAAACCAATCGCTTTTTGATACGGAACAGTGACTTTTTGTGGTTGGTTATCAGTGAGTAGCCAATAAGAAACCTCGACACCATGGCGGGTGTCTCTCCAGTGACGGCTAAGAATAAAGCCTCTTTCCGCTGGGGGAATGAGTTGGGTCATTAGGCTACTCGCATAAAAATAGTTAGGATAAATATACGCGAATAGTGTGAATTTATACAGTGCTAATTATTAGAAACGGCTGTAATACTCAATAAAGCAGATGCTGCACTTTGCCCTTGTAATAGGCTTTGGGTATCGCCATCGTAAGCAATTTTGCCCTCTGCAATAACCAGTGTTCTCGGAGCAATTTGTAAGGCATCATCAACATTATGAGAAACCATTAGCAGTGTGATTGATTTCTCCGCACAAATTTCCTTGAGTAATAGTAGCATTTCTCGGCGTAATGCAGGGTCGAGAGCAGAAAAGGGTTCATCAAGCAGTAAAATCGGTTGGTTACGGATCATGCAGCGTGCTAATGCCGCACGTTGGCGTTGCCCTCCTGACAGTTGCGCCGGTAACCTATCTAAACATTCACTCAGGCTGACACGGCTCGCCATTTGCTCAACTCGCTGAATTTGTGTTTTATTGAGGTGCAAATTGGGTTGTAACCCAAGGCCAATATTTTGCCGGATCGTCAGGTGTGAAAATAGATTATTTTCTTGAAATAGCATAGAAACAGGGCGCTTAGCGGGAGGGCTAAAGGTATGGTCTTCGCCATTGAGCACAATCGTACCGCTATTGGGAAATTGAAAGCCACTAATCAAGCTTAATAGCGTACTTTTCCCTGCACCACTTGGCCCCATAACGGCAACAGATTTACCAGATTGAACAGAAAAATCAAACGACATTGTCAGGTTGTCGTATTGGTAATCTAGCTGAGTCAATTTAATCATGATGTTTTCCTGAAATACGTTCAATCAAGCTAAATAAGCAAAAACAAAGCAATAACAATAGCATGGCTGTCACAGCGCCATCGTTTGAGCGGTAAGCCCCTATTTGCTGATAAAGATAATAAGGGAGCGTGCGGAAGTTATCATTGCCAAATAACGCGACGACACCAAAATCACCAATTGAGATAACACAGGCAAACGCAAGAGCTTGGGCGATTGGTTTGCGTAGTGCTTTCAGTTCAATAATTCGCAAGCGATTAAAACCCGAAATATCGAGTGATTGGCATAACGGGTTATAGCGTTCAGCACTGTCTCGCATAGGGTTTTCTAATACTTTTAATGCATAAGGAATGGCTAACAAAGCGTTAGTCATGATAACTAATGGGTAAGGGGATTCAGGTAAGCCTATCGTTTCATTAAAAAAGATAAAAAAACCTGTCGCGAGGACGATACCTGGCATGGCTAAAATAATTAACCCGCTAAGTTCTAAGGCTTGCCCTAGACGAGCCGCTTGGCGTAAGCGCAATTCACGGCTACTCCATAATAACATTAAGGTTAGTACTACACAGACAGCGCCAGCACATAGAGCAATAAACACCGAGGTTGCCGTGGCTTGCCATAAGGCGGGTTGCTGCAATACCGCCCAAAGTTGGCCATTTAATCCATCGAAAATAACCGCGAACAGTGGGGGGAGTAGTAATAGCATGGCAGCGGCAATGAGCAACAAATCACGAATGCGGCGAAACGCGTTATCAGCAGGGTCAACCCATTGAGCCTGATGACTAAAACCAACAGAAAATACACTATTTACTCTGTGGCAGATAAACATCAAACCGACACAAAAGAAGAGTTGAATTAATGCTAAAATAGTGGCTCGCCCTAAATCAAAATCATAATTAAGTGCTTGGTAAATAGCCAATTCGATGGTAGTAGCTGCTGGGCCACCCCCCAACGCGAGAACAGTCGCAAAGCTGGCAAAGCACAACATAAAAATTAACGCAGCAGTGGGTAATATTTGCCTCCGTAAATAAGGCCATTCTAAAATAGTAAATTGCTGCCACTCATTAAACCTCAGCTGTGCTGCAATTTGCCGTTGCTCAATAGCGATATTTTCTAACGATTGTAATAGCATACGCGTTGCTAACGGCATATTAAAGAAGACATGTGCCAGCAAAATACCCTTTAGGCCATAAGGCGAAAAACTGTAATCAAGCCCCAATGATTGGCACAGTTTAGCCAGCCAACCGGTTTGCCCGTAAACTGATAAAATACCAAATACGGCAACTAACACCGGAAGAACCAGCGTCATTGCACATAAGCGTAAAAATAGAGTTCGTCCAAAAAAACGACGGCGATGCAATGCTCTGGCGAGAAAAATAGCAGGGATTACAGAAAAAGTAGCGGATAAAAAAGCCTGCCAAAAAGTAAAGCCAATCACATGCCACAAATAGCTATCGCTGATAATATCAGCCATTGAAATTTCAGGTGCAAAAAACCACAGAGCACCAAAACTAATGAGTGCAACGGTAACCAGTAAACCGGAGGCCAATGCCCCCGGTAGTAGAGACAAATTAATTAGCGACTGACGGCGGTTTGCCATAAACGAGTCCAATTTTGGCGTTCTTTGGCCACTTCTTGAGAACTAAATTGCAAGGCTTTTTCAGGCAGAGGTAACTGGTTATAGACTTCAGGTAAGGGAATATCAATGACCGGATACATCCAGTTAGTTGTTGGTAAGGTATTTTGGAATTCAGGAGTTAAGACAAACTGTAAAAATTGTTTTGCCAATTCAGGCTCTGGACTGTTTTTTAGCCTTGCAGCCACTTCAACTTGCATGTAGTGCCCTTCACTAAATAAGGCGGCAGCATAATTATCTTTTTGGTCATTGAGTATTTGGTAGCCCGGTGATGAGGTATAACTGAGTACAAAATCACCTTCTCCTTTTAAGAATAGGCCATAAGCTTCGCTCCAACCTTTTGTTACGGTAAGCGTTTTACCTGCCATTTTTTGCCATGCATCAGCAGATTTTTCGCCATACAGCTTTTCAATCCATAACATCAAGCCAAGTCCAGGGGTACTGGTTCGAGGGTCTTGGTAAATAATTTTCCAATTATTTTCACTATTTAATAATGCATCCATACTGGCTGGTGGTTGTTTAATTTTATTAGTGTCGTATATGAATGCGAAGTAACCATAATCATAGGGAATGAAAATTGAGCTATCCCATGAAATAGGGAGTTTTAATGCCTTGGTATTAATATCAGCAGGGGCAAACAGGCCTGTTTTCTCAGCAGAATCTAATAAATTATTATCTAACCCTAAAATCACATCCGCTTTGCTTTTTTTTCCTTCCATTCTGAGCCTGTTTAGCAGCGCTACGCCATCCCCCAGTGCGACTATTTTTAATTCACAATCGCACTGCGCTTCGAAATTCTTTTTAATTTGTGGGCCCGGTCCCCACTCTGCCGTAAAGGAATCGTAGGTATAAACAGTAAGCGTTGGTTTATCAGCCCATGCCAATTGACTTAAACTGAGTGCACTAAAGGTAAGAATAGATGCTATAATTTTGTTTTTAAACATGCTTTTTCCTGCGCTAAAAGATAGTGACACAGGATTTGAGGATGAACCGGTGCAGGTATGCAGGCGGTGGCTCAAATCCCTACGCCGGTATTAACCGGATCAGGTTCTACGGGTTATTTCTCAGCCTAAATAAATTCGGCACCCCGTTGAGATGTTCACTATTGTAGTGACTTCAGACATATCTGCAAACTGTATTGATATAGGTTTACCAGTTTAGGTATGTGTGAAACAATTAGGCATCTTTCAAATTTGGTTATTGAGGTAGTCTGTGATTGATGATGATGGCTACCGCCCGAATGTAGGAATTGTAATTTGTAATCGGCAAGGGCAAGTTTTATGGGCCCGCCGCTATGGTCAGCACTCATGGCAGTTTCCTCAAGGAGGCATCAATCCCGGGGAATCGCCGGAACAGGCGATGTATCGTGAGCTATACGAAGAAGTCGGGCTACAGCGTAAAGATGTCAGGTTATTGGCATCTACCCGTAATTGGTTACGTTACAAATTACCCAAGCGTTTGGTGCGTTGGGATACAAAACCTGTTTGTATTGGGCAGAAACAGCGTTGGTTTTTACTCCAACTTCAATGCAATGATGCCGATATAAACGTGCAGCGCAGTAAATCGCCAGAATTTGATGGCTGGCGATGGGTCAGTTATTGGTATCCTGTTAGGCAGGTAGTTTCTTTTAAACGCGAAGTTTATCGGCGTGTTATGAAAGAATTCGCCCCCGTAGTTATGCCTTTACAGGAACAAAAATTACCGCAACGACCCACTTTTAATAACCGTAGGCGTGGAGCAAAGTAGCCTATGTTGATGCGTTTACGTGAAATTGTCGAAAAAGTTGCAATGGCGACAAGTTTGACTGATGCGCTAGAAGTGTTGGTGAATGAGACTTGCAAAGCAATGAGAACAGACGTTTGTTCCATTTATTTAGCTGATCACCCTCGCCAATGCTATTACTTAATGGCAACCCGCGGGTTAAAAAAACCTAGCGGGATTGCTATTCGTCTAGGATTTGATGAAGGTGTCGTAGGCGCGGTAGGGCGCCAATCTGAGATGCTCAATCTAGCCGATATTCGTGAACACCCTCAGTATAAATTCCTGCCTCAGCTTAAAGAAGAACGCTTGAGAGCTTTCTTAGGTGTTCCCGTGGTCTATCGTCGCCAATTATTAGGCGTGCTGGTGGTACAGCAGCGGGAAAAGCGGCTGTTTAATGAAACCGAAGAATCTTTCATGGTCACATTGTCAATGCAACTGGCTGTGATTTTGTCACAAGCACAAGCGAAAGGTATTTTTGGGCAATATCGGCAAAATAGAATTAAAGCGATTCCGGTATCACAGGGAATTGCAATGGCTTATGGGTGGCAAGATAGCTCCCAACCTTCTTTAGATAGTATTTTTCAAGCTAGTGCTATTGATATCGATAAAGAAAAACAACGGCTTGTTGCCGCTCTCGAGAGTGCCACAGCGGAATGTCGTCGTATTAGTAAGCGTTTTATGGCTAGCTCAGCAAAAGAAAGTGCTGCGATTTTTGATCTCTATAATCATCTACTTAGTGACCCTCAACTAAAAAAACACCTGTTTGCCGCTATTAATGACAATGCAACCGCTGAATGGGCGGTTAAAACGGTTATTGAAAATTATGTGGAGCAGTTTTCTCGCCTGCGTGACCTCTATCTAAGGGAAAGAGGGGCAGACTTAAAAGCATTAGGTCAACGCTTATTGTTTCATCTTGATGATTCACTTACCGCAAATGAACAATGGCCAGAACGCTTTATTTTAGTTGCTGATGAATTAAGTGCTAGCGTATTGGCTGAGTTGCCTATTGAGCAACTTGCCGGTGTGGTCGTGCGTGACGGAGCAACACATTCTCATTCCGCGATTTTAATCAGAGCCATGGGGATCCCTGCAATTATGGGGGCTGATATTGAGCCTTCGTTATTACATAACCGCCATTTAATATTGGATGGATACCGTGGTGAGGTCTTTATTGAACCTGAAAATTTAATTGTTCAGGAATATCAACAAATTATTGAAGAAGAAAATGCCATTAGTCGCTTAGCTGAAGGGACTCTTGACCAAGATGCAATGCTTAAAGGCGGCGAAAAAGTTCATATATACCTTAATGCAGGTTTAAGCCCACGTTACGAGCAACAAATCAATACTGGGGTTGATGGTGTTGGTCTGTATCGTACGGAACTGCCTTTTATGCTGCACAATGGTTTTCCCTCAGAAGATGAGCAGAAACAGCTCTATAAAGAAGTTTTACAACTTTTTCCTACCAAGCCTGTTGTATTAAGAACCCTTGATATAGGGGCAGATAAACAGCTGCCATATATGCCAATTAGCGAAGAAAACCCAAGCTTAGGCTGGCGTGGTATTCGTATCATGTTGGACCAGCCCGAGATCTTTTTGATTCAGCTAAGGGCTATGTTACGGGCAAATACACTTTCGGGTAATTTACGTATTTTATTACCGATGGTGACCAGTGTTAATGAGATAGACGAAGCAATTTCGCTGGTTAAAAGAGCAAGAGAAGAAGTGAGTGTTTTATTAAAAATGCCAGTTGAGATGCCTCAAATAGGTATTATGCTTGAAGTTCCTTCTTTACTGTTTTTACTACCTGAAATTAAAAAACGTGTTGATTTTATCTCTATTGGGACTAATGACTTTACACAATATTTACTTGCTGTTGACCGTAATAACACCCATGTAGCAGCGCTATATGATAATCTTCATCCCTCAGTTGTGCGCTTTTTAGCAAAAGTAAGCGAAGAGTGCCAACGGCTGCAGCTCCCTGTCAGCGTTTGTGGGGAAATGGCCGGGCAGCCACTTAGCGCAATGGTATTAATTGCCCTTGGGTATCGTTCTTTAAGTATGAGTGGGCGTAGTGTTCCTCGCATGAAATATTTAATCCGCCAACTTGACCCAGCCTTAATGTCGGAGTTAGCACCGAAGTTATTGGCTGCAGAAACTTGCGATAGCGTTAGGCAAGAAGCCAGTGAGTTTATGGAACAGCACCGTTTAGGTGGTTTTGTGCGTGGTGGAATTTAATTTACAACAAGATGAAGTATTTAATTTGGTTTAGGTTGAAAAATATCAAGTATAAATGACGATACTTTTTGTTGTATGCTTCAGGGTGCTTCACAAATTGAAGTCTGTTGAATACGTAATAGTCGACGAGTAGTTGGCTTAATGATTAAAAAGTGGGGAACAATGAGTAACAACTACTTAGCATTTCCGGAAATAGATCCTGTTATGTTTTCGATTGGACCAGTATCGTTACACTGGTATGGTTTTATGTACCTTGTTGGCTTTGTTTTTGCCCTTTGGCTTGCAGGGCGTCGCGCTGCAAAACCAAATAGTGGCTGGACAAAAAATGAAGTAGAAAATTTACTGTATGTTGGCTTTGTTGGCGTATTTGTCGGTGGCCGGCTAGGCTATGTTTTCTTCTATAATCTCCCTGTTTTTCTTGACGATCCTCTATATCTCTTTAAGGTTTGGGATGGCGGTATGTCCTTCCATGGGGGGTTAATCGGTGTGATATGTGCCATGATGTGGTTCGCTCATCGTACTCGCCGTCGTTTTCTGCAAGTTTCTGACTTTGTTGCACCATTGATTCCATTTGGTTTAGGCATGGGGCGTATCGGGAACTTTATTAATGGGGAGTTATGGGGACGAGTTACACTTGATACGCCATGGGCATTTTTGTTCCCACATTCACGTAGTGAAGATATCCAACTCGCTGCCCAAGACCCTTCGTTATTACCCATATTAGAGCAGTATGGTGTGCTACCAAGACATCCATCACAACTTTATGAAATGTTCTTAGAGGGAATTGTTTTGTTCCTTATTTTGAACTTATTTGTGCGTAAACGCCGCCCTATGGGGAGTGTTTCCGGGTTATTCTTGATTGGTTATGGTGCATTTAGGATTATCGTTGAATTCTTTAGGCAACCGGATGCACAGCTTGGTTTATTTGGTGGTATTAGTATGGGGCAAATTCTATCAATCCCAATGATTATTATTGGCATTCTAATGATTGTCTGGGCTTATAAATATGGTAAGAATGTGCCAGCCCATAAGCCATTAAAAGAGCCTAAAAAGAGTTAATTAGTCCATTTATTGGGGCTAACTTAGTCTGTTGAGTATAACTATTTTGTAAATAAAACAATGAAATACAACAAGGCGAAGGTTAGCCACTTAGTTATTTTTGAAAAAGAGAGTCACTATGAAGCCGTATCTTGATTTATGCCAGCGTATTATTGATGAGGGCCAATGGGTTGAAAATAAACGTACAGGTGTTCGTTGTTTAACCGTTATTAACGCTGACCTTGAATATGATGTTGGTAATAATCAATTTCCCTTGATTACGACTCGTAAAAGTTTCTATAAAGCGGCGATAGCTGAGCTTCTTGGCTATCTCCGTGGCTATGACAATGCAGCTCAATTTCGTGAAATTGGTTGTAATACTTGGAATGCTAATGCAAACGAAAACCAAGCATGGCTGAATAATCCCCATCGCAAAGGTGAAGATGATATGGGGCGTGTATATGGCGTTCAAGGGCGCTCATGGCAACGCCCAGATGGAACACATTTAGATCAGTTGAAAAAAGTCGTCAATAACTTAAAAAATGGTATTGATGACCGTGCGGAAATCATCACTTTCTATAACCCTGGTGAATTTGAAATGGGCTGCTTGCGTCCCTGCATGCATACTCATACTTTTTCACTACTGGGTGATACGCTGCATTTAACATCTTACCAGCGTAGCTGTGATGTTCCGCTTGGTTTAAATTTCAATCAAGTACAATGTTTTGTTTTACTCGCTCTAATAGCTCGTATTACAGGGCATAAAGCAGGTAAGGCTTATCATAAAATTGTGAATGCACATATCTATGAAAACCAATTACCTTTAATGCGTGATGTCCAACTAAAACGTGAGCCTTTTGCTTCTCCTTCATTGATTATTAACCCCAAAATTAAGTCATTAGAAGATCTCGAAACATGGGTAACTTCAGATGATTTTATCCTTGAAGGGTACCAGTGCCATGAGGCTATCAAATATCCATTTACTGTTTGATTAGTGAATAAATTTTTTACAAAGATGGTTTTATTGGAAAACCATCTTTGTACTATTTTTTAATTTCCCATTAATTTCCCTCCTTTATCAATCTCATCATCCTTGATGCAATTTATCTTGGCTTATAAGTCATTTACTTTCGTGTATTTATTTTGATTGAACTATTTCTTTGCGAGGCGCTTCGCAAATTGAGTTGTATTGCTCTGAATCTATCTATTTTGTTGCGAAACGTTATGCAGTTTGTAATGACAAACCTCGCTATATCGTTTTTTTTTGGCAATCTCAGGCTTGCGTATGAAAAAAGTGGAGTCACAACAAGATGAGAATTGATTCAAATACAGCACAGCGTGGTTTCACCTTAATTGAAATTCTTATTGTTTTATTTATTTGCTCTTTCATTATGTTGTCCGGTTTATATCAATGGCAACAGCAGGTAGAAAGACAACGGTTAATCGATGCTGCTAGGCAAGTATCTGAGTTTATTTATAGCCAAATGACAGAAGGGGTTTATTTAAATAGGTACCAAATATTATCGGTTAAGGTTGGGAAAGGTGATTGGCAGCTTATTGTTAAGGATGCAAATAACAAGCAGCAAGTTGGTAAGTTAACAGCAGAAAGGCACCAGGGAATAGATCTCAGCAAAGCGAGCCGTACTTCAATTCAGTTTTATGGAAAACAGGGAACTATTCGTGCTTTCAGTATAGAGCTAAGAAATCAGAGTGAGCAAATCACAATTTATATTTCTTCATTAGGTCGTATAAGAAGCTGTAGCCATAAAAAAATGGCCGGAGTGCCGAAATGTTAATCCTCTTAACTAACGATAAATTAAAAAAGCAGCAAGGATTTACGCTAATTGAAATGTTGATGGCAATGGCTATCAGTAGCATTGTGTGTGTATCAGCGATGAACGCCATTCCCGCATTATTTAAACAAACTTATCGATCTTATATTCAATATCAAATAGACAGGGATATAAGACAAACATTGATAAACATGGAAAAAGATTTTAGAAGAATTGGTTATTGCAGTAGCCTGAATTGTGGAAAGGAGCCTTTAAAAATTGCATCTAAGGCTTTAAGCCAAGGGAACAATTCATGCATTATTTTTGCTTATGACCAAGATTTATCAGGTAGCTGGGAAAATGTTAAATCTAAATCAATAGATTCTGATTATTTTGGTTATCGGTTAAATAATGAAAAATTAGAAACCAATAGGAATGTTAGGGATTGCAATGGAATGCGTTGGCAATCGCTATTTGATGAGAAGCTAATCAAGGTTAAAAAATTAGTATTTAATTGGCGGGAAAATGTGCAATTACTTGAAATGGAAATTAGCCTTAGAACAGAGTTATTACCTAATCAAACATTTAATTATCGAATAGCGGCCTTGGTTAGAAATTTATGAAGCGCATAGAGCAACAACAGGGAAACGTTTCTCTATTGATGGTTATTATTTTTATCACAATAGGCACATTATTGATTAAATCTGTTCATTTCTTCCAAGAACGAGCTCGAGACGAGCAGCGTAATGAAATCAAGTATTTCGATACATTTAATAAAGCAGAATCAGCCCTTGCATGGGGAGGAACATTGCACTGGGATAGTAAACATAGAGAACTAAGGCATTGGGTTTGCCAGAAAGAGGAAACTCAACAATGGAAAAGTTGTTTAAAACATTATAAAGGGGCGACTTTCTTACTTTCGGGACAAAGCCATTACCGCTCTGAAAATGAGATTAAAGTTTACCGGTGGATGGTATTGGATGTAAATAAACGACAGTTTTTTCCTCGTGAAAAAGGGTGGTTAGATTATTGTCCAGTGATTAAAAAAGGATTTTGCGAGTGAAAATAAAGCAGCAAGGGTTTGCATTAGTTGAAGCAATGATTGGCGTGGTTATTTTTGCTATTTCACTGGTAGCTTTGGTAAACTATTCGCAATATATCATATTGAATTTTAATCAATTGTATATGAACTCGTCGGCAATTAGAGTACTGCATAGCACATTAGAAAAAAGCGTGATGTCAGGGGAACCAATATCAGGGGAGAAAAATTCTTCCATAGGGCCAAATTTGCGTTACCCTGAATGGAAAATGCAAACAGTTCGCATACCACGGGTCGATAACTGTACTGAGTTAATGGTATCGTTAACGGTAAAAAAACAGCCATTTTCATTAAGTCGTTGGTATTGCTCAACAGGAGAGCACTATGTTTCAAGTGTATCATTCTAATCAATTAGATTTATTAAAAGATCTAATGACTCATTTAATGAAAAATGAACCACTTTCTCACCCTTTTGAGCAAGAAATAATTTTAGTACAAAGTCCTGGAATGTCACAGTGGCTACAAATCGAACTTGCTAAGCAGTTTGGTATCGCTGCAAATATTAACTATCCCTTACCTGCAACATTTATTTGGGATATGTTTAGGCGGGTCTTACCTGATATCCCAAAAGAAAGCGCTTATACCAAACAAGCAATGACATGGAAATTAATGACAATATTGCCAACTGTCATTAACGAAGAAGAATTTGAACCTTTAAGGCATTATCTTCAAGAGGATACAGATAAACGTAAGCTGCATCAACTTGCAGGTAGGATTGCTGATTTATTTGACCAATATTTGGTATATCGCCCACAATGGGTTGAAATATGGCAAAAAAATGAATTAATAGAGGGGCTAAGTGAAAATCAACTGTGGCAAAAACGCTTGTGGCAATGCCTTGTTGATTATTCAAATGAATTAAAACAGCCGCCTTGGCACCGAGCTAATTTATATCAACATTTTATAGATACATTATCATCGAATCCTGATTTAGGAAAAATGCTGCCAAAGCGTATTTTTATTTGCGGTATCTCATCTCTTCCACCTGTTTATTTACAAGCAATCAATGCAATAGCAGAACATACAGATGTTCATTTAATGTTTACAAACCCATGTCGTTATTATTGGGGAGACATTCAAAGTGCGTCATTTTTAGCTAGGTTGCAGCAAAGGAAACTTCGGCATTATCTTGACAAACATGAAATTTCTCGTTTTAAACTTGAGGATCATACTCCTAATTTATTTAATGAAAATGGCGAGCAGGATATTGCAAATCCACTGCTTGCATCGTGGGGAAGGCTAGGCCGAGACAACCTATACTTTATTTCTCAAATCGATAGTACTAATGAAATTTCAGCCTATGTTGATACTGAACGAGCCAATTTATTAGAGAATATCCAGCAGGATATTTTAGATCTCGAAAATCATGCTCAATTAGGGACAACATTAGAAAATTATGAAACGAGTGTGGGTAAGCGGCCAATCAATGAGTTAGATGACTCGATAACATTCCATTTATGCCATAGTGCACAGCGGGAAGTCGAAGTATTGCAAGATCATCTACTTTCTCTCTTTGAGCAAGACCCATCGTTAACACCGCGTGATGTGATAGTCATGGTTGCCGATATCGACAGCTATGCTCCCTATATTCAGGCAGTTTTTGGTAATACAGCATCAGTTCGTTATATCCCTTTTTCAATATCAGATAGGAAAGCGCTACAGGCTCACCCTATTTTACAAGCATTTATTATGCTACTCGATTTACCTCAGAGCCGTTTTTCAACGGAGCAAGTCCTCAGTCTACTTGAGGTTTCTGCTTTTTCTCAACGTTTTGGTATTGATGAAAGTGAGTTAAGTTTATTACGCCGCTGGGTTAATGAATCAGGGATCCGTTGGGGGCTTGATGATGATAATGTACGTTCCTTCGCTTTACCGGTGATAGGGCAAAACACATGGGAATTTGGCTTAAGTAGAATGTTGCTTGGCTATGCAATGGACAGTAGAAATGGCCCGTGGAATGGTATTTTACCTTACGATGAGTGTAGTGGCTTAGCGGCTCAGCTTGCCGGGAAATTAGCATTATTAATCAATACACTAAGAGAGTGGCGCGCTGTACTAGCACAGGAACGTCCCCTTGCAGAATGGAAAGAACTTTGCCAGCAATTACTTGATAGCTGCTTTATGGTTGATGGTGAAACTGAACTGGTTCTCGCACTATTGACGGAACAGTGGCATCAAATAATTGATAACGCGATAATTTCAGGATATGAAGAGCAAGTTCCGTTACGATTAATTCGTGATGAACTTTCAGTTCGTTTTGATGATGAAAAGATTAGTCAACGTTTCTTGGCTGGAGCCGTTAACTTTTGCACTTTGATGCCAATGCGCTCGGTACCATTTAAGGTTGTGTGTTTACTGGGTATGAATGACGGTGCTTACCCTCGGAATATACCGCCTTTAGGGTTTGATTTGATGGCTGAAAAGCCTGTGCGTGGAGATAGAAAACGCCGGGACGATGATAGATATCTGTTTTTAGAAGCATTGAATTCAGCATCTAAACAACTTTATGTTAGCTATATCGGGCTTTCTATTCGCGATAATCAACCTTGTAATCCATCAGTATTAGTAACTGAATTAATTGATTATATATGCCAAAGCTTTTGTTTAGTTGGCGATGAAACGTTGACCATTGATGAAAGTGCTAAGCGGTTAAGCAAGCATCTGGTCATTCAACATAATAGAGTTCCATTCGCAAAAGAAAATTTCTTACCAGAAACGCCTTATCAGAGCTTCGCGAGCGAGTGGTTACCTGCCGCAAAAACAACAAATAAAGTTGATGAACCATTTTGTTCAGTACTTGAAATTCGTGAACCTATTACAGAAATTTCTTTAGAACAATTATTACGTTTTTATCGTCACCCGATTAGGGCATTTTTCCAACAGCGTTTGAAAGTACATTTTTCTATTGAAGAAACCGAACTGCCAGAAGAAGAGCCATTTAACTTAGGTAGATTACAGCGATATAAAATTAATGATCAAATTTTAGATTTACTTGTCAAAGATAAGAATATTGAGCCTTTTTATTCTGCTTTAAAAGCATCGGGCCAGCTGCCTGCTAGGCAATTTGGTCAACTTTTTTGGGAACAGCAGTTGAACGAAATATCGCCATTAGCTGAAAAAGTTAAAGAATATGATATGCAGCTATTTGATTATCCGTTTGATTTTCAGTTAAATGGGATAAAAATCACAGGGTTACTGAAAAATATTCATGAAACAGGAATGGTACGCTATCGTCCGGCTTACTTAACCGCTAATGATGGGGTGCAGCTATGGGTGGAGCATTTGCTATTTAACTCACAAATTGGTGAAGGGGAAAGCCTTGCACTAGGAAGAGATAATAGTATTTGGCAGTTTTCCGCTATTAACAAAGATGATGCATTGGTTTATCTACAAGATTTAGTCGTAGGCTACTGTGAGGGGTTTAATTCTCCGTTAATTCTTCTTTCTCAAAGTGGTTGGAGTTGGGTTAAGGCCTGTTTTGATAAAAAGACGAAACAGTACGATTTTTTGAGTGAAGAAACTCAGCAAAAAGCATTATCTGCTTTGCTCCAAAACTTACAAGGAAGTCAGATACAAAGAGGCGAGATGGAAGACGATTATGTGTCAAGAGTTTGCAGAAGCATTGATGATGTGATGATTAAAACGTTGTTATCAAACACTCAGCGGTTTTTATTACCGATGACAAAATACTTGAAATGACAGGAGAGCACCAAAGGATGCAATATTTATCCAAAAATATCGCTCATCTATTTTTATTACTGATAATTTTTTTCGGTGGCCAAGCGATTGCAGCTCAACCACTTTGGCAAGTTTTGCCTGAAACAGTAAATAAAAGCGAAAGTGACCCTAGGGAATATAAAGCCATCAAGCTTAGCAATGATATGACGGTTTTATTAGTATCAGATGCCAAAGCGACAAAATCATTGGCTGCTGTATCAATACCTGTTGGTAGTATTGAAAACCCAAATAGCCAACTAGGGTTAGCCCATTACTTAGAACATATGGTTTTAATGGGCTCCAAAAAGTACCCTGAGCCAAGTAGTTTCTCTGAGTTCTTGCAAAAACATGGTGGTAGCCATAATGCAAGTACGGCATCTCACCGCACTGCTTATTATTTTGAAGTGGAAAATGGAGCATTAAAAGAAGCGACAGACCGGCTTGCAGATGCATTAGCTGATCCACTTTTAGACCCAATTAATGCAGATAGAGAACGTAATGCAGTTAATGCAGAACTTACAATGGCACGCTCTCGTGATGGGATGCGTATATGGCAAGTACGTTCTGAAACATTGAACCCATTACACCCAAATTCGCGTTTTTCGGGAGGGAATTTAGAGACTCTGAAAGACAAACCTAATAGCAAACTACAAGATGAGCTAGTAGGCTTTTATAAGAAGTATTATTCTGCAAACCTAATGAATGCAGTGCTTTACGGCGACCAGTCTATTGAGTCATTAGCGAATATCGCACAAGAAACATTTGGGCGTATACCTAATTTTAATGCAAGTGTTCCTGCTGTTAATATCCCCGCAGTAACGGATAATGAAAAAGGTATTATCATTCATTATGTGCCTGCTCAACCGCAAAAAGCCATACAAATTGAATTTACTATTAAAAATAATATGGCAGATTTTCGCAGTAAAAGTGATAACTATATTAGCTACTTAATTGGTAATAGAAGTCCAGGGACACTGGCTGATTGGTTAATATCACAAGGGCTCGCTGAAGGTATCAGTGCTTCTGCATCCCCAAATCTAGATAGAAACTATGGTTCTTTCTCTATCTATGTCACGTTGACAGATAAAGGGTTACAAGAAAGAGACGAAATTATTGCAGCGATTTTTTCTTATCTTGAGTTAATTAAGAACGACGGAGTCAACAAAAGTTACTTTGATGAAATAGCAAAAGTTCTTAATTTATCATTCCGTTATGGTTCAATTGTCAGGGATATGAACTACATTGAGTGGTTATCAGACCAAATGATTGATGTTCCTGTTAATCATGTTCTTGATTCAGATTATATTGCTGATAAGTATGATCCTGAGGCGATTAAACAGCGTTTATCAGAGCTCAGTGCGAAAGAAGCGAGGATTTGGTTTATTAGTCCAAATGAACCGAATAACAAAAAAGCATATTTTGTTGATGCACCGTATCAAGTTAATAAAATTACAGCAAAACAATTTAAATCGTGGGCAAGTTTAGAAGCTAAAATGAATTTTAAATTGCCTGCTTTAAACCCGTATATTGCTGATAACTTATCATTAATTAAAACTAGTAAGGCTTATAAACACCCTGAATTCATCTATCAAGATGGCAATACGCGTGTGTTATATATGCCAAGTCAATATTTTGCTGATGAGCCGAAGGCAAGTATCACTTTGTCATTACGTTCTAATCAAGGGGATAAGGATGCTAAGGAACAAGTAACAGGTTCTTTATTACAATATATCGCTTCATTGAAAATGGACGAACTGCAATATCAAGCATCGGTAGCGGGTATGTCAGTCTCTGTTTCTCAAGGAATTGGTCTGCAATTAAATGCCAGTGGTTACACCCAACATTTACCTGAACTCTTTTTATCTATGACTCAACTATACCTAGATTTTGAGCCAACAGAACAAGAGTTAGCTCAAGCAAAATCTTGGTATAAAGAGCAAATTGAAGTTGCTAATAATGCGAAAGCTTATGAGTTGGCTATGCAACCGCTTCAACGTATTAATAGTGTGCCTTATTTTGAGCAAGAACAGCGTTTAGCGGAGCTAGATAAAATATCACTTCAAGACATCACTAGCTACCGTGAAATGATAGTTAAAAGTGCAGCATTACAAGCGCTGGTCTTCGGCAATATGACTGAGTCACAAAGCATTAAAACTATTAAAGATGCACAGCAATTATTAAAGAGCGAAGGTACCAATTGGTGGCGCGGTGATATTGTCGTTATTGACAAAAATTACCTAGCCGATTTCCAAAAGCAGGGAAATAGCTCAGATAATGCACTTGCTGAAATCTTTATTCCAGACGGTTATAGCCGCATTGATGGTGCAGTACTATCTGGTATTCTTTCTAAAGTGATTCAGCCTTGGTTTTATGATCAATTAAGGACCAATGAGCAACTGGGTTATGCGGTATTTGCTTTTAAAACCGGTCTGGGTGATCAGTGGGGAATGGGCTTTTTGATTCAAAGTAATGCCAAGACACCGAGTTATTTGAATGCACGCTACCAACAATTTTATCTTCAAGCATTAGAGAAACTAAAAAAACTACCGATAGATGAATTTAATCAATATAAACAATCTATTATCACGGAAATGAACCAACCACCTCAAACATTCTATGAGGAAGTCGGTCGTTATTCATCTGATTTTTCTAGAAATATTTTCAGTTTTGATACTCGTGAAAAAGTTATTACAACTTTAGGTAGTGCAACGAAAGAACAAGTCATTGAGTATTATGAAAATGCAGTCATAAAGCACAAAGGGTTAGCTGTTAGCTCCCAAGTGACAGGCCAGGGAGTTGACACTAAAGTAGGATATGCGCATCTGAAAGATTGGGTGCTTTACCCAACAGCTTCTCAGTTGCAAAAGATTTTACCAATAAAGGAAGATGCTGAGTGAATAAAGTGCAGGTAGAGTCCCAATTACTGAATGTTTTTTCCTTGCCACTGCGTGGACAGCGGTTAATTGAAGCATCAGCAGGAACGGGTAAAACATACACAATTGGTATACTTTATCTGCGGCTTTTATTAGGTCTGGGAGGCGTTAATGCGTTTCCTCGGCCGTTAAGTGTTGAAGAAATTCTAGTTGTAACATTTACAGAGGCTGCGACGAATGAGTTACGTGGACGTATTCGTCAACGTATTCATGATATGCGCTTAGTTTGCTTAAGAAATGGCGTTGGTTTCGAGTCGCAGCCTGAGTATCTTGAATTATTAACCGAGCTTTCGGGGGAGCCTCAAAGAAAATTCGCCGCGCAATGGTTGCAGGCAGCGGAAAGGCAAATGGATGAAGCGGCAATATATACTATCCATGGTTTTTGCCAAAGAATGCTAGTTCATAATGCATTTGAGTCCGGGGTGTTGTTTGAGCAAACCATGATCCAAGATGAATTTCCGATTCAAAAACAAGCCTGTGCAGACTTTTGGCGCCGCCATTTTTATCCTTTAAATTACTCCATGACGAAAGTCATTCAATCACTATGGAGTGGCCCTGAAGCATTGCTTTCAGAGATTAAACCTTTTTTACAGGGGGATATTCCTTTAATTATTAACCAACCTAAGGAAACAGAAACTCTGGAAGAACGGCATCAGCGGCTAATCTTGTTAATTGAGTCAGTTAAAGCAGTATGGTTAGAAAATTCAGCAGATTTTGAGAAGCTTATCGCTGATTCCGATGTTGATAAACGAAGTTATAGTACTCGTTTTCTGCCCACATGGTTGATAAAAATAGGCGAATGGGCTCAAGAAGAAACAGAAGATTATCAGCTACCTAAAGATCTTGAACGCTTTTCACAAACGGCACTACATAAAAAATCAAAAAGTGGTTCAGGGCCAGAGCATGTTGTTTTCCAAAGAATAGATGAGCTACTTTCTCAATCATTAACCCTAAAAGATCTGATTATTCCACTGGCTATTGCAGAGGTGAGGGAGGCTATCACTTTTGAAAAACATAACCGTGGTGAGATGGGGTTTGATGATTTATTGACCCGTTTAGACAGCGCTCTCGCTCAAGAAAGCGGAAAATTTTTAGCTCAAGCTATCAGCCAACGTTTTCCCGTTGCAATGATAGATGAGTTTCAAGATACAGATGCACAGCAATACCGTATTTTTCAACGAATTTATCGGGAAGTTAATGACAGTGCTTTACTTTTTATCGGCGACCCTAAACAAGCTATATATGCTTTTCGAGGCGCTGATATTTTCACCTATATTGAAGCAAAAAATGAAGTTAGTGCTCACTATACATTAGAGACTAACTATCGCTCATCACAAAATATGGTTGAAGCTATTAATCATCTATTTTCTCGTTGTCAGTCCCCATTTATTTTTGAGCAAATTCCTTTTCAACCTGTTAATTTTGCTAAGCAAAACAGTGATAAGAAACTTATTCATGATGGTGAAAAAGTCAAATCACTTACATTTTGGCAACTTGAAGCGGAAGGTGTCTCTGTTGCTGAATATGAACAAGCAACAGCTTCACAATGTGCGGTGCAAATCGCACAATACTTGCAAGGCGGGTTACAAGGTAGCAGCTATTTTGACAATCAAGGAGCGCATACACCTGTTGAGGCTTCTGATATAACTGTGTTGGTGCGCAGCCGACGAGAAGCCGTATTAATTCGTGATGCTTTAAATCGGTTAAATATCCCTTCTGTGTTTCAATCTAATCGGGAAAGTGTATTTTCAACACCAGAAGCGAGGGATTTACTGTGGTTGCTACAGGCAGTTTTAACACCTGAAAAAGAACGTGTTTTGCGTAGTGCATTGGCGACAGGAATATTGGGTTTAACCGCTAAACAAATTGATGACCTAAACCATGATGAAAAATCGTGGGAAAAAATTGTTGATGAATTTGCTCGTTATGCCATGGTTTGGCAAAAAAGAGGCGTGCTGCCGATGCTTAGAATGGTCATGGCGCAGAGGCAAATTGCAGAAACGTTATTATCAGGCACTGATGGAGAACGCCGCTTGATGGATGTGATGCATATTGGTGAGCTATTACAAGAAATGTCATTACAGCTTGAAGGTGAGCACACACTAACACGTTGGCTAGCACAACAAATTGCTCATCCTGACCATCAATCTGACGTACAGCAAATGCGCCTTGAAAGTGATAAACACCTGGTGCAAATCAGTACTATTCATAAATCTAAAGGCCTTGAATACAAGATTGTTTGGTTACCTTTTGCGAGCAATTTTTTACCTCAATCTAAAGGTTTATATCACGACAGAACAGATTATGGGGTACGGTTAGATTTAAATGATAGTGAAGAAAATGTCGCTTTAGCTGATGAAGAACGTCTAGCAGAAGACCTGCGTTTATTGTACGTGGCACTTACAAGAGCTATCTATCACTGTAGTGTTGGTATTGCACCATTAATTAAAGGTAATCGGAAAAAAAGTGGTGAAACCGACTTACACTTATCTGCGCTGGGTTATGTTATCCAAAAAGGACAAGCTGGAGACAGCTTGCTATTAAACGACATGTTGGCTGAGATTAGCAATGACGTTATTGATGTTATCGTGATTAATCAACCTAAGTCGGAACGTTTAATATTAGAACAAAATGACAGCGTAAACTTGTCTGCAAGAGCGGTGACCCGTCATTTTAATGATCATTGGCGTGTTACCAGTTATTCGGGGTTAAGTTACGGCTCAAGCCATACAGAGGTAGAACAATCAGTTTCAGCATTGCAATTTGCGAATTCATTAGCTCCTAATATGGATATTGAGGCTAGTGTTGATGTGGAGCAACAGGAAGGTGAGCCTTCTACTCTAACTCCTCATCAATTTCCTAAAGGCGCATCTCCGGGAACATTTTTACATAGCTTGATGGAGGAAATTGACTTTAGTGAGCCGGTTTCTCAAGAGTGGTTGTCTGAGAAACTTGAATCCTCAGGGTTTGACTTACATTGGGCACCAATGCTGCAAGAATGGCTACACGCAATTGTACAGGCACCATTATCAGAAGACGGGCTATGTTTGTCTGCATTACAGGCTCAAGACCAATTAGATGAGATGCAGTTTTATCTTCCTATTGAGTCAATATTGAGTGCAAGCCACTTAGATAAGATAACGCATCAATATGACCCATTATCACAACGTTGTCCTCCACTCAATTTTGAGAAAGTTCAGGGGATTTTAAAGGGCTTTATTGACCTCACCTTTTACTGGAAAGGTAAATTTTATCTTCTTGATTATAAGTCAAATTATCTAGGGAAGGACGCTAGCTTTTATACCCAAGAGGCCATGGCTGAAGCGATGATAGACCACCGCTATGATTTACAATATCAACTATATTCGTTGGCGTTACATCGTTATCTAAAGCAAAGAATGCCTAATTATGACTATGAAACCCATTTTGGAGGAGTTTATTATTTATTTCTAAGAGGAATAGATGATGTTAATTCAAGTAATGGAATATTCTTTTGTCGCCCAATAGGCGCTTTTATTGAAGCGTTAGATAGCTTATTTAAAAATGCTCAACAAGGGGAGTCAGCTTAATGAAATCCCTATTTAATCAGGCTATTGAGGAACATATCTTTACACCTCTAGATGTGCAATTTGCTTACAGTATTTCTGATAATAAGCACCCGATAGTGCTTACTATTGCCGCACTTCTCAGTGCAGAAACCATGGCTGGGCATGTTTGTTTAGCACTGGCAGATGTTGTGCCTGAAAAATTATTTGCAGGAAGGCACCCAGAGTTAGCCGCTGAATTTTGGCAAAAAATGGGAGAGCCGAGCGAACAAGAACTTTATCAAACGCTAAAACAAGCAAATGCAGTGTCATTATCAACAGAAAACAAAATTTCTCCTTTGGTGCTTTCAGGGGAACACTTATATTTTCAACGAATGTGGCAATATGAGCAGTATGTTGCAAACTTTTTCGCTAGTACATCAGTAGACAAACAAAATAATGCTCAAATTAAGAATGTATTGGATAGCCTATTTCCCATTACTGATGAAATAGATTGGCAAAAAATTGCCGCAGCAGTTGCTGTAACCAGTAAAGTATCAATTATATCAGGGGGGCCAGGGACAGGAAAAACGACAACAGTTGCGCGTATCCTCGCGGCATTAATTAAACTTGAAGCCAGACATCACCATAAAATTAGAATTGAGCTGGCCGCTCCAACAGGTAAGGCTGCTGCTAGGTTGACAGAGTCCCTCGGTGAGGCGATGAAAAAAATTCCGTTAACTGATGAAGAACGCGCTGTTTTGCCTAATCAGGCAAAAACACTACACCGTTTATTAGGGGCTCAACCTGAGAGCCAGCAGTTTCGCTATAACCGTGATAATCGTTTATCTCTTGATATACTCATTGTTGATGAAGTCTCAATGGTAGATTTACCTATGATGAGTAAATTACTTGAGTCATTACCTGAAAATGCAAAGTTAATATTTTTAGGTGATAAAGATCAATTAGCCTCGGTTGAAGCGGGGGCAGTGCTAGGGGATATTTGTCAGTTTGCCGATAGTGGTTATAGCGTAGAAAGAGCGTCTCAGCTTTCGGAACTAACAGGGCATTCTATCGAATCTTATGCATCACCAAGCGGCCCTGCTATTCGTGATAGCCTATGTCTACTACGTAAAAGCTACCGTTTTTCTGCAGACTCAGGGATTGGTCAACTCGCTTTTGCTGTAAACGAAGGTAATGTTTCTCAAGTTCAACAATTACTAAATCAACAACGGCCGGATGTACATAGTTATATCCAAGAAACTGCGGATGATTACGCGAAAATTTTATTAGATGCCGCCGAAAATTATAAGGAATACCTACTTGCGGTGAAAGATAAAGAAGATCCTGAGCAGGTTTTGAAAAAATTTAACCAATATCGGTTACTAACGGCTCTGCGAGAAGGGCCTTTTGGCGTTATTGGCCTTAACGATAAATTAGAAAAATTGTTTCATAGGCAGGGGATAATAAACCGCCCATATAATTTATCGAATAAACACTATGCAGGCCGGCCAATTATGATTAGTCGTAATGATAGCCCTCTAGGACTCTTTAATGGGGATATCGGTATCATTTTACCTGATGAAGAAAATGCATTGAGAGCTTATTTTCAATTTCCTGATGGGACTATTCGTGGAGTGCAACCTAACCGACTTCCACAACATGAAACAGCTTATGCGATGACTGTTCATAAATCACAAGGTTCGGAGTTTGCTCATACCGCATTGGTTTTACCAAATGTATATTCTCCCGTAATGACCCGTGAGCTAGTGTATACAGCGATAACTCGAGCTAAAAAAGAGCTATCTCTTTATGGCAGCCCAAAGGTATTACGTCGAGCAGTTGAAACGCCAACCAAGCGGCGAAGCGGTTTAGCGACCCAATTAATGTGACTAGTTTATATATAAATTACGTGAATATTTAACCCTAAAGTAAAGGTAATGAGATGGATAACCAGCAAGCAATGACGGCAATTACAGTAACATTAAATGCAAGGCTTGAACCAATTAGGCGTGGCGATTTAGAAGACGCATTTAATGAAGTCATGAAAAGCATGGGTAAAAATATCCATGTCACAGGTGGTGGAACATTATTAGGTGATAATGGTGAAGCACAGGAATGCGATATAGAAATAGCACTTGAAGAGGCTAGTGACGAAAATATCAGTTTAATTATTCAACTTTTTTCTTCAATGTTAGCTCCAAAAGGTTCTCGTTTATTTATTCACGGCGAAGATGTACGAATTGATTTTGGCTCAGATGAAGGTATGGCTATTTATTTCAACGGGACAGAGCTCGCAGATGAGGTTTATGAGAATGGGGATATCAATGAAGTGTTCGATATTCTAGATGAAGCAGTGGAAGACATCGGGAGTATTCACGGAGTTTGGGATGGTCCGACAGAAACTGCATTTTATTTTTATGGTACTTCTTTCGCTGAGATGAAAGCTGCAATACAACCACATATAGACTCCATTCCTTTGTGCGAGAAAGCCAGAGTTATTCAGATAGCTTAGTGGCTATTCCTTGGTTTTAAAGCCACAACCCCAACTATGCATCCTTGTATAGTTTGGGGTTAAAGCAAGTGACTAAACAGTCATTATTTGACGACTCTAATGTTTATTTATCCGGTTGGCTTTTTAAATCTAAAATCAATATTTTAGAACGGCGCTGGTAGTTATATAAAGCCTGTTTTTTCATTGGTAACATCTCAATCTCCGCGGGGGTAAAACCACGCTCTTGAAACCAATGGATGCTACGAGTTGTCAGAACAAATAGTTTATCTAAGCCAAATTGTTTCGCTTGTACGGCAATACGGTGCAGTAACTCCTCTCCTCTAGATGAACTTCGGTAATCAGGATGAACAGCGACACATGCCATTTCACCTAATTTTTCTTCTGGGTAAGGATAAAGCGCAGCACAAGCGATGACTAAGTTATCACGTTCAATAATGGTAAATTTATCAATTTCCATTTCTAACTGTTCACGTGAACGTCTAACTAAAATCCCTTGCTGCTCTAATGGGCGAATAAGCTCTAATATTCCACCAATATCATTAATGTTTGCACGGCGAATTTGTTCCGCACTTTCCATCACGATTTGTGTACCAATACCATCACGTGAGAACAACTCTTGAATTAAAGAACCATTTTCTTGATAGCTCAATAGGTGGCTACGGCGGACGCCTCGACGGCAAGCTTTTGCTGCTCCGCGTAGGAAACGCACGGTTCCGGAATAGAAATCACCTTCAGATTCCAGCTCTTGAATGCGGTTTTCTGCTTCATTTGGGAATAATTCAGACAAAATATTACCGTCTTTATCTGCAACACCTTGAGAGGAGCAAAAGCCAATCAGCTTTTCTGCTTTCATTTTTACTGCCAATTGGGTAGCAATTTCTTCAGAGGTCAAGTTAAAACTTTCCCCTGTGACTGAGACGGCAACTGGCCCAATTAACACTATAGATCCATTATCTAACTGATTATTAATAGCTTCTTCATTAATGCGACGGATCCTTCCGCTGTGGCAATAATCAATGCCATCATCGACCCCGAGAGGTTGAGCAATAACGAAATTGCCACTAACCACATTAATATGCGCACCTTGAAGCGGGGTATTTCCTAAGCTCATAGATAACCGAGCCGTAATATCTAATTGTAAAGCTCCAGAAGCTTGTTTTACATATTCAAGTGTATTCGCATCGGTTACGCGAGTATGTTTATGATAAACCGCCTCATATTGATGCTCAGCTAAGATATCTTCGATTTGAGGTCTTGCACCATAAACGACAATAATTCGGATGCCTAAACTATGTAATAACCCTATGTCGTTGACAATACTGGGAAAATTTTCATGCGCAATCGCTTCACCACCAAGCATAATAATAAATGTTTTGCCGCGGTGGGCGTTTATATAAGGGACCGAATGGCGAAACTCATCAACCAACTCGGTGCTGCGCTCTTTCATATCAACCCTCTTAATTGAATTTTTATTCGTTAATAATGTATTTTTATTCTTTTTGGTGGAAAATATCAAGTAAAAGATAGGATAAAAAAAGTAACATTTTTATTTTTTACATTTACATATCTCTAAACTTAACTAGATATACTCTACGAAATCTAAATTGCATAAAATTGACACAGAAAGTCACTCACAAATATTTTCTCTTAGTATGATTAAGTTATACTCATTACTGTAACTCTATAGATGCTTTGATATATTCTTAATGACAGAGTGCAAATGATTAGTTAGAGTGCGTGTTTCAAGTCTAATTATTAGCAATTATCCTAAAATCACTTTATTTCTCAGTTCTAGGTTCGGAATTATTGATGAGTCACCAAGATCACAACCCATCTAAACGTCGTTTTATTCAAGGCGCAGCTGCAGTTATGTTACTGAGCATTAGCCCATTCGGTTTTTCTGCGAGTAGCAGCGTGGTGGCTGTACGTATTTGGCCAGCATCGAGCTATACTCGAGTTACATTGGAATCTAGCACGCCATTGAAATACCGTCAGTTTGTGCTTAATAACCCTGAACGTATTGTGGTCGACCTTGAAGGGGTGCAGTTAAATAATGTGTTGAAAGATATGGGAACTCAAATTCAAACACGTGACCCCTATCTAAAACTAGTTAGAGTTGGGCAATTTGATCCAAAAACGGTTCGCTTGGTGTTTGAGGTTAAAAATAAAGTCAGTCCTCAATTCTTTTCGATGGCGCCTGTCGCAGAATTTAAACACCGCTTGGTTCTGGATTTTTATCCAGGCAAAGGCGTTGATACCAATGATGACCCACTATTGGCATTACTTGAGGATTACAATAAAGGTGATCTTGAAGAAAGTATGCCTGCTCAAGCGAAGAAGCCTGGAAAAGCGGGAACGGATCGACCAATTATTATTATGATCGATCCAGGACATGGTGGTGAAGACCCTGGTGCGATAGGTAAATATAAAACGCGTGAAAAAGATGTCGTTTTACAGATTGCTCGTCGCTTAAAAGCGTTGATAGATAAAGACCCTAAAATGCGCTCTTATATGACACGCAATGAAGATGTCTTTATTCCATTAAAAGTCCGAGTGGCGAAAGCGCGTAAAATGCAGGCAGATTTATTCGTTTCAATTCATGCGGATGCATTTACTAATCGTTCAGCTCGTGGTTCTTCTGTTTTCGCACTATCGACGAAAGGGGCTACTAGTAATACGGCTCGCTACCTTGCACAAACACAGAATGAAGCGGACTTAGTGGGTGGTGTGAGTAAAAGTGGTGATGTGTATCTCGACCATACGATGTTTGATCTCGTGCAAACCGCAACGATTAATGACAGTTTGAAATTTGGTGATGAAGTGTTAAAGCGGATGGGGAAGGTTAATAAACTACATAAAAATAGAGTTGACCAAGCTGGATTCGCGGTACTGAAAGCACCTGAGATCCCATCGATTCTAGTCGAAACGGCTTTTATTAGTAATTTAGAAGAAGAACGGAAATTAAAAACATCTAAATTCCAACAACAAATGGCAGAATCCATTTTTGAAGGGGTAAAAGCCTATTTCCGCAATGGTGGGACATTGGCAATTCGTAACTAATTGATTTAAGACAAGAAAAAGGTGATGAGCACACGTGTGAGTCGCCTTTTTTATTTTTATTGATAGCTAAAAATAGATGATTTTATAGTGGTACTACAAAGAGAATTGAATCAGAAAGGATATTCAAAAGAATTGGTTGCGGGGGCTGGATTTGAACCAACGACCTTCGGGTTATGAGCCCGACGAGCTACCATGCTGCTCCACCCCGCGACTGAAGAGGTAAAAAATTGGTTGCGGGAGCTGGATTTGAACCAACGACCTTCGGGTTATGAGCCCGACGAGCTACCAAGCTGCTCCATCCCGCGACTGAATTTTTACGACTTTATACTGCAGATTTTTTGTTACTTTACTGATTTAATCAGTAATTGGTTGCGGGGGCTGGATTTGAACCAACGACCTTCGGGTTATGAGCCCGACGAGCTACCATGCTGCTCCACCCCGCGTCCGATGCGGGCACTATACTCGGGATGAGATCTGATGCAAGTTTTTTCGTGTTTTTTTTACAAAATTTAGCATTTACAGAACAAAATATGTTCTGTCTGGCTGTTTTTTACACTTTGATGAGTAGGGAAAGGAAAATAACCCCTCTAAATATATTTACACGTTTCATTCCCTAATTGGGTTTGCTATTGTGCGCTTCATATTGGATTGTTGGATTTATCTGGGTGGTAGAGCATGAATATAGGGCTAACAAAAATCGTCAATAAACATACAGTAAAAAAATGGTTAGTAACCAGCGTATTTCTTTCTTTATTGGCTGGATGCCAAACCCATCCAACGGATAAAGGCCAACAATATAAAGATGGTCGCTTAGTTCAGGATTTACAGAAAGTAAATCAGGTGAATGTAAATGGGCGACCTATAAATGCGCCAGATTTTAATCAACAAGTTAATGAAATTAAAAATGCATCACCGCGGTTGTTTAAAAATAATAACGACACCTACCATGCTATAGAGAATTGGTTGATGGCGGGAGGAAATCCGGCTCAATTGGCTAATTTCAATTTAACCGCCTTCCAAATGGAAGGCGCCGATAATTATGGAAACGTACAATTTACAGGGTATTACACACCTGTGATTGAGGCCCGCCGTATGGTTCAAGGGGAATTTCGTTATCCGTTGTACGGCATGCCACCAAAAGGAAAAACTCGTTTACCTAGTCGAGCAGCGATTTATAACGGCGCCCTGAGTGACAATTTAATTTTAGCTTATAGCAATTCGCCAGTTGAAAATTTTATGATGGAAGTTCAAGGAAGTGGCTATGTTGATTTTGGGGATGGTAGCCCACTGAATTTCTTTGGTTATGCAGGTAAAAATGGTCACGCATACAAAAGTATTGGAAAAGTACTGGTGGATCGTGGTGAAGTTCCTCTGAGCCAAATGTCATTACAAGCTATTCATGACTGGACTAATCAGCATAGCGAGCAAGAAGTTCGTCAGCTTTTAGAAGAAAATCCGTCATTTGTATTTTTTAAACCGCAATCATTTGTCCCTGTCAGAGGAGCTAGCGCGGTTCCTTTAATCGCTAAAGCATCTGTTGCATCAGATAAAACCCTTATTCCACCGGGTACAGCCTTGCTCGCAGAAATCCCTGTATTAGATAATAACGGGAAATTTACGGGGCAGTATGAAATGCGTATGATGATAGCCTTGGATGTCGGTGGGGCGATTAAAGGGCATCATTTTGATATTTACCACGGTATAGGCCATGAAGCTGGAAAAATGGCCGGTTTTTATAACCATTACGGGCGAGTTTGGGTGCTGAAAAAAAGCCAGCCGCTATTTGGTTCACTGTAGTTACAGGTTTAACTGAGGTTGTTCGTTATTATGCAAGCTAAGCTTTCTGATGCTTGGATGCAGCGTTTTGCTGGGATCGGGCGTTTATATGGGCAACATGCTCTTCATCTTTTTGCACGTTCCCACGTTTGTGTCATTGGTATTGGTGGGGTAGGTGTGTGGGCCGCTGAGGCTCTTGCTCGTTCAGGTATTGGGCATATCACATTGATTGATATGGATGATATCTGTGTGACTAATACTAATCGGCAATTACATGCCATCAAATCGACCGTTGGGCAGCCAAAAGTTGATGTGATGAAAAATCGTATTTTAGAAATTAATCCCGAATGTGTAGTGAATGTTATTGATGATTTTATTACGGTTGATAATGTCGCTCATTACCTTGATGCGGGGTTTGATTATGTTATTGATGCGATTGATAGTGTAAGGCCTAAAGCTGCCCTGTTAGCGTATTGTAGGCGCTTTAAAATACCCGTTATCACCACAGGTGGTGCTGGTGGGCAAGTCGACCCAACAAAAATTCAAGTAGTGGACTTGGCTAAAACAGTTCAAGACCCGTTAGCGGCTAAGTTGCGAGAACGCTTAAAGTCCGATTTTAACGTTGTTAAAAATGGAAAAGGAAAGCTTGGGATTGATTGTGTTTTTTCTACCGAACAGCTTGTTTATCCACAAAGCGACGGCACTGTGTGTGCGGCAAAAAGTACTGCGGATGGTTCAAAGCGAATGGACTGCGCTTCAGGCTTTGGCGCGGTTACTATGGTTACGGCTAGCTTTGGGTTTATTGCTGTTTCACATGCACTTAAAAAGATGATAGCAAAATCACAACGGGAAATGGAAAAGCAGTAAAGTGAATGAGGCTATTGCGATAGATAGCCTCATCCAATGAATTACGCGGGCGTCATTTCATTAGCAATATTTTGAATTGCAGTAATGAGTGATTGAATACCATTTTGGCGCGATTCGCTGAGCTGCCCAGGTAAGCCTGTTTGGGATAATAAGTGATTGAAATCAATCTCCATAATCTCTTTCGCTGTTTTTTGCTCTACTGCTGCTAACAAAATGGCAAATAACCCTTTCACTACTCGGCCTTCACTATCCCCATAAAAATGAAATGTTTCATCATCATTGAGTAGTGCACCAATCCAAACACGGTTTTCACAGCCTTTAACTTCTTGAGTTTGCAGCTTTTCATCATCAGACAATGCAGGCAACTTTCTCGCAAATTGAATTAATAAACGATATTTATCTTCCCATGCTTTATGTGTGGAAAACTGTTCAACTATTTCTTGAATTTTAATCTCTGTACCGAATGGGTGCGGAGCAAGTTCATGGTTAGTCGAAGTCATTAGGCTTCCTTTATTGATTTATTCATTGAGTATAGAAAGTGAAACAGTGACTGCATCGATAAATTTATCGACATCTTGCTGGTTATTGTAAGGCATCATTGAGATGCGCAAGCAGCCACTTATATTTAATGCAACCATTAATGGTTGGGTGCAATGTTGACCATAGCGTAATGCAATATTTTGCTCGGTCAAGAGGGCTCCCAGATCGCTATGGTGAACATCTTTAAAGTTAAATGATAGCAAAGGAGAATGAGGTACACTATAGCTAATAAAGCCGGGTAGCGCCGACAGCTTTTTAGCTGCATATTCGATTAACGAGCAAGTATATGTTTCTGCTAGTGTTAAATTTATTTCTTCCAGCCACTCTAAAGTAGCCGAAAAGGCAATTACCCCGGCAATATTTGGTGTTCCTGCTTCGAATCGTTGGGGAATAGGGGCAAGAGTGAAATTATCAAATGTGACGTGAGTCAACATTTTGCCTCCACCATGCCAAGGAGTCATTTGCTCTAAAAGTTCTGTTTTGGCGTAGCAAACCCCAAGCCCAGTCGGTCCATATAACTTATGTGCTGAAAATACATAGAAATCGATATTCAGCTCACTGACATTTATAGGTCTATGAACGACACCTTGTGCTCCATCAACAACGACTAGCGCTCCTACTTGGTGAGCGAGTTGAGTCACCATCTGTATATCTGGCTGATAGCCAGTTACATTAGACATTTGTGTGATAGCGATGACTTTCGTTTTTTCCGATAATTTAGATTTGAGAACATCAAGGTTCAACGTCAGGTTTTTTTCAACCGGCCATTTTATAATTTTGGCGCCAGTTTGCTGTGAAAGCATAATCCAAGGTAATAAGTTTGAATGATGTTCTATTTCGCTGACAATAATTTCATCGTTAGGCTGTAATCTTGAGCGAAAATAACCTTGTGTAATTAAATTAATTGACTCTGTTGTTCCACGAGTCCAAATAATATTTTTTTCATTTGAAGCATGAATATATTTCGCCGCACGAATTCGACCTAGTTCATAGTCACGGGTTAATTTTAATGATTCAGGTGATTGCCCGCGATATACCGAACTGCCTGACAAGCGATAATAGTCATTTGATGCATTGATCATGGCAATGGGCTTTAATGCTGTGGCTGCACTATCAAAAAATAGTGTTGACGAGTCTATCGCTGGAAAAGCGAGACGAAATGTGGCGGCGCTGAAATGATCCATGAGTATTTTCTTTTTAGTCAAAATTTCAATGTGATTTGATATTACTGAGCGTTGTATTAATGGATTGTACATTTATTCGTACATTTATGGTTATTTCTGATTAATTTAAACGCATCATTTTTTAATCTAATTATTGAAATATTTTGTTACGTTTGGTATTAATTGTTAGCATTATTCTCGATGTGGTTTCAAGATGATTCAGTGTTTTGCATTACAATGCAATGCCTTTAACTTATAAAGTTATTTTTTTTAGCACTTAGTAAATAATTTTCAAGATTTATCTTAAATATCTTACTGATAGTTTTTTCGGTACACTAGTAATTATCTATAGATATCTGTATTTGTTAAGTTAAATTGTTTAAGTAAATACCATTAAAACATTAAAAAAGAGTAAAAAAAAGCACCGCGCGTTGGCGGTGCACTATATAAAATCACTATGGACAGACAGGGTAAATGTACAGGAAGTGAAAAAACAGTAGCTAAAGCTACAAAGGTCTGGTTCAACCAGACAACTTGCAAACACAACATCACAACCACAAAGCCAAAAGTTTCAAAGTAACTAAACTCTGTAACTTTTCGTTCCGGCTTAGGAAGTGTGCATACTATAGGTATTTACTAGCGTATCCTCAAGGGACAAATTATAATGCTTCGGATGAAAAAAACTAATGCATAACAAGATGCCAAGTAGAAGTGATTATGTCTAAAAGATTACCGCCCCTAAATGCTCTGAGAGTCTTTGATGCTGCAGCTCGTCATTTAAGTTTTACTAAGGCAGCAGAAGAATTATTTGTAACTCAAGCGGCCGTTAGCCACCAAATGAAAAGTTTGGAGGATTTCCTTGGGTTGAAATTGTTTCGTCGACGCAATCGTTCATTGCTATTGACAGAAGAAGGTCAAAGTTATTATCTTGATATTAAAGAGATTTTTTCTTCTTTAAACGAGGCAACACGTAAATTACAAGCTAGAAGTGCAAAAGGGGCATTAACGGTGAGTTTATCCCCAAGTTTTGCGATTCAGTGGCTGGTACCAAGGCTTTCTGGTTTTAATCAAGCCTATCCCGGAATTGATGTGCGGATCCAAGCTGTAGATAGAGAAGAAGATAAATTGGCAGATGACGTTGATGTCGCTATTTTCTACGGCAAAGGTAATTGGCCTGGGCTAAGAACAGACAGGCTTTATGCTGAATATTTAATGCCAGTATGTTCACCATCTTTATTAACTGGGGATCGCCAACTAAAAAATCCTGAGGATTTAGCAAAACATACGTTGCTTCACGATTCTTCACGAAGAGACTGGCAAGCATATGTTAAGCAACTAGAGTTACAAAATGTAGTTAATGTACAGCAAGGTCCTATTTTTAGTCATAGCGCTATGGTTATTCAAGCCGCAGTCCATGGTCAAGGGATTGCACTAACGAATAATGTGATGGCTAAAAATGAAATTGATGCAGGGCGCTTAGTTTGTCCCTTTAGTGAGGTATTAGTGAGTAAAAATGCATTCTACTTAGTTTGCCAAGAAAATCAGGCTGATTTAGGCAAAATAGCTGCATTTCGCCAATGGATTCTTGGGCAGGCGGCAAGTGAACAAGAGAAATTAGGCTTTATTACGGGTGACCAAGATGTGGCGCTTATTCAGTAATCAAGTATTTAAATAAAAGGTGTTACTGTGAATAGTCGTTTGATGTTAATTTTCGCTGGAATTAGTGGCTTCTTTACCGTTGCTTTTGGGGCTATTGGTTCACATGCGTTATCGTCAATTATGAGTGTCCACCAAATGGACTGGATTGAAATCGGGCTACGTTATCAAATGTTGCATACTGTTGCATTGATGGTGCTCGGGGCAATTCTATTACGTAAAATTATTCTGTGGTTCTACTGGTCAGGTGTGTTTTTCTCTGTTGGGATACTTCTTTTTAGCGGTAGCCTTTATTGTATGGCACTATTGCAGGTAAAATACTTTTCTTATTTTACGCCAATAGGTGGTGTATGTTTCCTAATTGGTTGGCTGTTAGTGGTTATTGGCGCTATGCGTCTAAGGAAATCGGCGTCACGCAATGAGTAATAAAATTGCACTATATTGCCGTCCAGGCTTTGAAAAAGAATGTGCAGCAGAGATTACAGATAAAGCTGGGCAAAAAGAAATTTATGGTTTTGCCCGCGTAAAAGAAAATAGTGGTTATGTTATTTTTGAGTGCTACCAAGCAGAAGATGCGGATACGCTTGCACGAACGTTACCTTTTCGAGAATTAATTTTTGCTCGCCAAATGATTGTAATAGGGGATTTACTCAAGGATTTGCCGCCTGAAGACCGTATTACTCCGATTGTAAATGCATTGAGCCAGCAAGTTGTACGAGCAGGAGACCTTCGTGTCGAAGTTGCTGATACCAATGAATCGAAAGAATTACTGAAGTTTTGCCGCAAGTTTACGGTACCTTTGCGTAATGCATTACGTAAAGAAAAAATCTTATTACCACTAGAGAACTTTAAGCGGCCAGTTATTCATGTATTCTTTATTGCCCCAGGTTGCTGCTATACCGGGTATTCATATACTAATAACAGTTCAAATTTCTATATGGGGATCCCAAGGTTAAAATTCCCATCAGATGCCCCGAGCCGTTCAACCTTAAAACTAGAGGAAGCTTTCCATGTCTTTATTCCTTATGAAGAATGGGAGGAGCGTCTAGCAAGTGGAATGAAAGCTGTAGATCTTGGAGCATGTCCAGGGGGATGGACTTATCAATTGGTAAAACGCAGTATGATGGTTGATGCTGTAGATAACGGCCCAATGGCTGAAAGCCTTATGGATACAGGGCAAGTTAAACATCACCGTGAAGATGGTTTTAAATTTAAGCCTACTTCCCACAACATCACTTGGTTAGTTTGTGATATGGTCGAAAAACCAGCTAAAGTTGCTGCGTTAATGACGGATTGGCTTGCTCAAGGTTGGTGCCGAGAGGCCATTTTTAACTTAAAATTGCCGATGAAAAAGCGCTATGAAGAAGTTTCACATATCTTAGAAAAGATGAAAATACAGCTTAAAGAACAAGGTGTTAATGTGTTGATTCAAGCGAAGCAGCTTTATCATGACCGAGAAGAAGTGACTGTACATGTGATGAGGGTATGGTCGGCGAATCCGATGGCACGTGAGTATTATTAATTCATAAATTCAGTCAATAAAAAGGCCACTAATGAAGTGGCCTTTGTGTTTCTACTAATTGGTAGTAAAACGTAGCTGATTTAAATTTCCTTGGAGCACAATATCGGTTCTTAAAGTCGCAATATCTCGGCAAATCAATGCAATCTCCTGCTGGTTGATTAACTTTTTTTGCCATTTCTCTTCAATGTTATCTAAATTGGCAAATATATTTTCAATTGAGTGGTATTGCTGCAAGAGTATTGTCGCACTTTTGGGGCCAATGCCCGCAACACCAGGAACTTTACTGCTACTGATCCCGGCAAGTCCCCAATAATCAGGGAGCTGCTCAGGAGAAACGCCAAATTCCTTTTCGATGAAAGGGATATCAAGCCAGCGCTTTTGAAAATAATCGCGAATTCTTAAGTTAGGGGCTAGTAGTTGGCAGTAACCTTTATCTGTGGATACGATGGTAACAGTGTGCCCCGAACCTGCAATACGTGTTGCTAAGGTAGCGGCTAAATCATCGGCTTCATCTCCTTCAGACTGCCAGCAGTGAATCCCTTTCTCTTTAAATAAGGCTACCAATACGGGGAGTTCAGTATGCAAATCTTCAGGCATAGGTTGCCGACCTGCTTTGTAATCGGGCAGTTTTTCATGGCGCCAGCTTTGATGGCGCCCTTCTTCATCGAACACCGCAACAATGTGTGTGGCATTAGTATGGGCGATCAACTGTGATATTGCAGATAAACAAGTTTCTCCACACGGGCTTCCTTGTACCGCGTGGATACGGCGTATTAAGTTTAATGCATCAATAATTAATAAATGGATCATAAATACGCCATCATTTATTTATTTCACGATTTCATAGCAAGGTTCGTATGCAGTGCCGCCAGGTAATTTCATACGATGTTGTTCAACGAAGCCTTGTAATAGCACATCCATACGCTTCATTAGCTCACTATCGCCGTGAATTTTGAATGGTCCATGCTCTTCGATGGCTTTCATTCCAAATTCTTTCACGTTACCAGCCACAATACCGGAGAAAGCGCGGCGTAAATCTGAAGCTAGCTTTTCAGGTGCTTCTCCTGGATGGAGGTTTAGTGATGCCATATTTTCATGCGTTGGTTCGAATGGATGCTGTAAATCGTGAGCAATTTTAATTGACCAGTTAAAGCTATAGGCGTCACCGGTGCTACGACGATTTTCTTTAACTTGTGGCATGCTACGTTTCATTACACGAGCGACTTCCTGAGCATCATCAATAATAATTTGGTAATGCTTACTGGCTTCATCACCTAAAGTGTGGCGAATAAAATCATCTAAAACTTCAAAGTATTCTGCACTTTCTTTTGGACCCGTTAAAATCAGCGGTAGAACTTGTTCACTGTTGGCCGGGTCCATCAAGATACCAAGTAAATAAAGCAACTCTTCAGCGGTACCAACACCACCAGGGAAGATAATAATCCCATGACCTAATCGAACGAATGCTTCTAAACGTTTTTCGATATCAGGCATAATGATGAGTTCGTTCACTAATGGATTTGGCGGCTCAGCTGCGATAATTGAAGGTTCAGTTAAGCCAATAAAACGGCTATTTTTGTATTGTTGTTGTGCATGGCCAACAGCGGCACCTTTCATTGGTGCTTCCATCGCTCCCGGGCCACAACCAGTACAGATATTGAGTTCACGCAAGCCAAGCTCGTTACCAACCTTACGGCCATATTGGTATTCAATTTCATTAATTGAGTGGCCTCCCCAGCAAACAATCATACTTGGGTCTTCATCAATGTGTAGGGCACGAGCATTACGCAAGATAGAGAAAATCATATTGGTGATATGCGTGCCGTTTTCGAGGTCTAGATTAAATTGTTCTTTGGCATGTGTAATCTGCGCATGAACGAATAAAATGTCACGTAATACGGCAAACAGGTTTGCTTGTAAGGTGCGGATGATTTTACCATCAACAAAGGCTTTCTCTGGGGGCTCGATAAGTTCAAGCTTAACACCACGTTCGCGACGTAATACATTGATATCAAAATCTTTACTTTTTTCTAATAGTTCTTTACTGCTATCAGTTAAGCTGCCTGAATGCAAAACGGCTAAAGAGCAATTCCTAAATAATTGGTACAAATCGCTACTGGCCGTGCGTTTTAGCATATCAACTTCAAGTTGAGAGAGTAGATCCATAGATCCTAATGGACTGATATGAGTAATCAAGTAGTACTCCTTTACCCCATGGGTTCTTGATATGTGAATTGTACTGTAAATGTATTAATTACATTTACTTTTCAACTATATATATTTATTGCCGTGATAAACGACCTAATTCAGGCGTAAATTCTTCATTACTACGCCATGGGTTTATATCAAGCCCTCCACGACGAGTATAGCGTGCGTAAACACTTAATTTTTCAGGTTTACATAATTGCATAATATCAGTGAAAATGCGTTCAACGCATTGTTCGTGAAACTCATTATGATGGCGAAATGAAACCAAGTAACGTAATAAGGCTTCGCGATCAATTTTTGGTCCACGATAGTGGATCTGTACAGAGCCCCAGTCAGGTTGATTGGTAATTAAACAGTTTGATTTTAATAAATGGCTCACTAACGTTTCGTCGACAGCCTGTTGTTGGGTACAATTCGCCAAATAGTCACGATTAAACTCATAATTATCAATATCAATTTCTTGCTCATCAATACATGCGCCAAGTAATGGCTGGATAGGCTGATGAGAAAAGTGCTCTAATTTATGAAGTGTAACGCTTACTTGTCCATTAGCACAGCGGCTTAAATCATTTTGCAAAGCGCTTCGCACATTTTCCCAAGTTTCAAAACGCGTTTGGTTAAAACTGTTTAGATAAAGCTTAAAACTTTTAGACTCAATTAAATTTTCGCTATTTGCATCAACACTAATCGAGCCTATCGCGACTTGGGGAACACCACGCTGATTTAGCCATGAAAGCTCGTACATTGTCCAAATGTCAGCACCGTGAAATGGAAGCGACTTAGCGTGAATTGCTAAAGGATCACGATTTAAGCTACGAGGAACGGCTTGTAATAATGTGGCATCATACAGGTCATGATAAGCCGTTTTTTTCCCAAGAGTTAAATTATTAAGTGCGGGATTATTCTGATAGTGTGACATAGGAGTCCTTATACTTCATAAACTGAAAATGAGGCTAACAGGTAAAAATTGGGATATTTTCTTCGTCTGTGAACTTCTGTCATAATACCATTTATCGGCAACATTGACGCCTTTCTCTTTAAATTGACTACAAAAAATACATAATTATGAATACATCACATTCTGTCGCACTACAAAATTTTACTCAGAAATATGTTTCACAATGGCATCAACAAACGGGACTACCTCCTGCATCAGCAGACTTATATGGTATTCCATCTCCCTGTATTGTCCGCACAGGTGAAAATTGGGTTTACTGGGAGCCTCAACCATTTCCAATAAAGAATGCTAACTTGGATAAAGTTGCGACAGCATTAGAGATTAATTTACAAAGTGATATCCATACTTTTTATACGACACAGCTTGCTGGTGATATGAAAGCCATATTTCGTGACATTACGCTGAGCTTAGTGCAAGTATGGAATGAAGATGATTTCATCCGTTTGCAAGAGAATTTAATTGGTCATTTAGTCACTCAAAAGCGTTTAAAACTATCCCCCACGCTCTTCATCGCGACTTTAGAATCTGAGATTGAAATGATATCAATGTGTAATCTCACGGGGGAAATTATATTAGAAAAATTTGGTAGTCAGGACAGGCGTGTACTTTCTTCGAATTTAACAAGTTTTCTTGATGAACTAGTGGTTGTTGTTGAACCTCAGGGGTAAGTGTTTTTAAGTGGGTTTGTGTAAGTAAATACCTACAATTAAACTAAGTAATTTCTTAAAAAATGATCTTTATATTGTAATGATAATTATTTAACTTTTAATTTCATGGCGTTACTACCTAGTTGGCGTTTTGCGAATGTTTTTACTGCTTTATTGTTTATTTTGCTAGGTTGTTTCATTAATAGATTTAATGCATTCTTATCTCGCTGGACAGGGTAAACTCGTTTAGCTTTTTATACCTTTATGTGAGGTGTAAAAATTGTTTAAAACAAGGCGATGGAACGCGATTAGATGATGAATCTATGAATTTGTTTTAATCAACAGGATGTTGAATGACGGGAAGTCATTTTGCAGGATGCGTAAATTTTAAAATATGAGCCAGTCAGCTTAGGTTGACTGGCTTTTTTAGTTATGAATCATTCGTAGCGGAATGATGTTAAAGTGTTAAAGGTAATTTATTGGAGAAAATCAATTCGTTAAGCTAATTGAATTCTTGGTTAACGAGGTGATAATATCTTGAGTCATGGCATCGCGTAGTGCTTCTCGGCGGCGAAACTCAGCACGACGCTGGCTTTTCACTGACTCAATATCTCGTACAGGCTCTTGAATGGGTAATTGGAACCAACCATCAGGTGTTTTCGTTGCACTACATTCTTGCCAAAACGTATCGTAACTTGATTTCAAATGCTGGCTCTTGATATGGCACTGGTTTGAAATTCCTAATATTGATTTTACCTGAAAGAAGCTTGCTACGGCATAAATTGCTGACATTAATAAGTTTTTTGGTCTCATTCCATGCATCTGCTTTGTTATCAACCTAACTTGGTCGACACTTTGTTCAGTGGAAGGACCTTGCAAAGAGCACACGTATAGTTGTCCTTCAGGGCCAAAGGAAAAGCTCATTAAGTAAATATCGTCACCCGTTTCATTTCTCAAATGTAGAGTGAGATCGCCTTCCCGAGGATATTGAGAGTAAATCAAAGTTAATTGAGCGAACTCGCCTGATTTTAATTCAATGTTTGCCACGAGAAGCCCTTCCCGTTTTGCAGAAAACATCGCTTCAATAGCTTCAGGTTTAAATGTGTTTTCAATTAAGTTAAGAGTGTAGCTGGCGGTTAATAGCTTTTGCTTTCCACTCCATGCTTTATGCAGGTACTTATTTATGGGGCGTTCAATAAAGCGAGGAACACCTTCAATAACTGAAGAAAGCTGGGCACTGTGGTAGTTTTGGCACATAGCTTGATAATGCTGATATTGTGACGAAGGTAGCTTTGAAATGCGTACTTTTCTTTTAAATTCAACATACTTGGATTTTAAAACTTTCCAAGTTTTATTTTCCTTGCGCCACTGTTTTAGTCGTCCCATAGATAAACCATTTTGTTGTTAATTATTATGTAAATACTAAATTAATAAAACATTTAATCATACATGTGTTATCTGCAACAAAATATAAACGAATCTTATTAAACGGGTTGTTAACTTAATAGCTGGGATAATAATTATAAATAAGCAAAATAAATAAACTTGTATTTGCTAACTTTTAACCCCATTTATCCGACAGAATTGTGATAGAAAATACCGTATATTTGCCACAGCCATCACTAAATGAGTTTAAGCATGAATATTGAACAACGTATTATTGAGAAACTTCGCCACTTAGAAGAGGAAATGAAATTAAAATCTCTTTGGAATGAACAACCGCCGTTACCGGAAGCGTTTAACAGTGTAGAGCCTTTTTGTATTGATACAATGGAGGCTATTGAGTGGCTACAGTGGATTTTGATACCTCGTCTTCAAATGTTAATTGAGCAAGAGGCAGTACTGCCAACTAATTTTGCAGTCGCGCCTTATTTTGAAGAAGCTTATAAGCATGATGAAGAAGAACAATACACGCTAATTATTAATCACTTGCGTGAATTAGATGGCTTTTTCCCAACGAAGACCCGCGGGTAATTTATTGATGTTGGAAATTATTTATCACGATGAATATATGGTGGCGGTGAATAAGCCTGCGGGTATGTTAGTGCACCGCAGCTGGCTGGACAGTAAAGAAACCGTATTTGTGATGCAAACATTACGTGACCAAATTGGCCAGTATGTTTATCCCATTCATCGCCTCGATAGGCCTACCTCAGGTATATTACTTTTTGCATTATCGAGTGAGGTTGCAAGGCTGTTATCGGCTCAATTTGAAAACCATCAACTAGAAAAAGTGTATCACGCCGTTGTTCGTGGTTATTTAACCGAAGAGCAAACCATCGATTATCCGCTATTAGAAGAGTTAGATAAAATTGCAGATAAACATGCGTCACGTGAACCTGTTTTACAGGAATGCGTTACCCACTGTAAACCGATAGCAACAGTTGAATGCGCTATTGCGATTGGGCGATATGAAACATCAAGATTTAGTTTAGTTGAGTTAAAACCTGAAACTGGTCGTAAACATCAATTGAGAAGGCATATGTCTCACCTTCGTCACCCTATTATTGGTGATAGCAAGCATGGGGACTTACGGCAGAATAGAGGGGTGAATACACATTTTTCAGTGTCTCGCTTGATGTTACATGCCAGCTTATTAAATTTAAATCACCCAATAACAAAAGAAAATATATCGTTAGTTGCCACGTGGGATACACAATGGTTGTCATTAATTGAGCAATTTGGATGGTCAGATAAAGTTGCAAAATTAGGGATAAACGTCATTAACTCATCAAGTTAACTATGAAATAGAGGGAATATTATGTCAAAAATAGGCATTTTTGTTGGTACTGTCTATGGGAACTCTTTAGCTGTTGCAGAAGTGGCACAAGAAGTTTTAGAGCAGCAAGGGCATGAAGTGGTTGTTTTTGATGAGCCCACCTTGAGCGATTGGCAACTTTATAATTCAGGCCATGAAATTGCACTTATTGTTACTTCATCGACAGGGCAAGGGGATTTACCTGATACAATCGCCCCATTATATAGCGAAATCAAAGATGTTGTCGGTTATCAACCCGATTTGCGTTATGGCCTAATTGCTTTAGGCGATAGCAGTTATGAAAGTTTTTGCGGAGCAGGAACTCGTTTTGATGAGCTGTTAGCTGAGCAATCAGCAACTCGTATTGGTGATATCTTATTTATTGATGCGATTGAAGTGGATGTTCCCGAGGAGTTTGCTAAGCCTTGGGTTGAAGCATGGGCAGAGCTACTTTAAATATCTGCACCGTAGTATTACCAGTATTAATGATAAATATCGGCAGTACTACGGCGCAGTAAATCAATCGTTTCGCCTGTAAATTATTTACGGGTCAATTTTTCTAGATCCGCTTCAATTTCCGCGATCTTGTTTGAAACCACATGTTCAAGATGGCGTAAATCATCAAGAATTTTGTGTTTTAAATCAATATCAGTTTGATCTGTTTGGCAAATTTGGTCTAGTTCTTCGATGGCATAACGCAGGTTAGTGTTAATTTCATTAATTTCTTTGAAATTATTATTACCATCCGCAATGGTTTTACGCTGGCGTGGATATTTGAATTTTACGCTTTTAGCGAAAAACTCCCCTTTATCTTTGCGAAAATAAATTTTTAAAATGTCATTATTCGCTTCTTGGCGTAAGGTGTAGCGGTCGATGTCTTGAGGGTTACTGATGCCTAAACTTTTCAAATTATCGTACATGTTAGCTCGCTTTACTGTAGAGACAGAGTCGGTGAACAAAGTGATAGTGTGAGCAGGCCGTAACAATATCGGTCTATTTCTCGTTAATAAATTATCTATTCTACCCATCTGGGTGATAGATTGAATGATGTTATTATGCAAACAGCATCATTATAATGAAAAATAAAATAATACAGTTTTATTAGAGGTAAACGGCAAAAGCTACGGACATATTATGCGCGATTTCTAGAAATTGACAAACTTCTCTTTGCAATTAATGCGCTAATATTAAAAGGTAACGCTGATATGGCCACCCGAGTTGCATACGAGTGTATGCGATTCGGGATAGCTTCGGTTTTTAACCTAATTACAATGGCTCATGACAAAAACTTATTATAAAAACCAGTAACAGGTTTGGTATGAGATTCTAGGTGGTTAATTACTCATCAATCGTTCTTAATAATTCATTAATGCCTACTTTGCCGCGAGTTTTCTCATCGACTTTTTTAACAATGACCGCGCAATACAGGCTATAGCGGCCATCTTTTGATGGTAAATTACCCGAAACAACTACGGAGCCAGCCGGGACTCGGCCGTAATGAATTTCACCTGTTTCACGGTCATAAATTTTGGTACTTTGCCCCAGATAAACTCCCATTGAAATAACGGAGCCTTCTTCAACAATCACACCTTCAACCACTTCTGAACGAGCACCAATAAAGCAGTTGTCTTCAATAATCGTTGGGTTGGCTTGTAGTGGCTCTAAGACACCGCCAATACCCACGCCACCAGATAAATGTACGTTTTTACCAATCTGCGCACATGAGCCCACGGTTGCCCATGTATCCACCATTGTGCCTTCATCAACGTAAGCACCAATGTTGACATATGACGGCATTAATACGCTATTTTTAGCGATATAAGCGCCTTTGCGTACAGCCGCTGGAGGAACAACTCGGAAACCTTCTTTCTCGAAGCGAGCTTGGTCATAATCCGCAAATTTCATCGGCACTTTATCGAAATAACGGCTTTCTGCACCGTCAATGACTTGGTTATCTTGAATGCGAAAGGATAACAAAACGGCTTTTTTCAGCCATTGATGGGTAACCCAAACGCCGGCAATTTTTTCAGCTACACGCAATTTGCCGCTATCGAGTAATGCAATGGTATCTAGCACGGCTTGTTTCACCGAGCTTGATACGGTATTTGGTGTGATACTAGCTCGCTCTTCGAACGCTTGTTCAATGATCGCTTGTAAATGCTGCATTGATTGTATTTTCCTCTTGAATGACATAAAAGTGAACGTTCACCATGAAAATGTGATGGACGCTATATTTTATCCTTCGATTTTAGGGTTTCTGTCAACCTTTCTGATAACTCTTGTTGCATATTTTTAGTCAACGCTTTGTGATCTTTATCTGCTAACACAAAGAAATCTTCCACTTTTTCGCCAATTGTGGTGATGCGTGCGCCATACAGAGAAATTTCCATTTGAGCAAAAATATGACCGATACGAGCTAATAAACCTGGTTGATCCAAAGCGAACAACTCCATATAAGAGCGACGTTCGTTAGTGGAATGTAGAAAATTGACTTTTGTTGGTACGGTAAAGTGACGTAATTTTGACGGTAGAGTACGAGGCTTAGGCAGTGAAATTTCGGGTTGCTGAACGGCTAATAACAACATTTTTCGAATATGATCGTATCTGTCTTTGGATAGAGGGCTACCGTTAGGCTCCAGTACGACGAAGGTATCCATGGCCATATTGTCTTTGTTAGTAAAAATTTGAGCACTGTGAATGCTTAAATTTCGTCGATCTAATTCGCTGGCGACAGCGGCAAATAAATGGGGTTTATCATGGCACCAAATAAAAATTTCTGTTCCGCCATGTTTAGGCTGCGTGCTGATTAACACTAAAGGCTGGCTCAAATCATGGGCCAGCAGGTGCTTAGCATGCCATGCTAACTGGGATGGTGTGTGACGTAAAAAATAATCTGCATGGCAGCGAGACCATAACCCTTGTAGTTTCTCTTCATCAATTGACGATTGACGTAGTAATGATAAAGCCTGATAACGATGGTGACGAATACGTTCACGTAAGTCAGGGGTACTTTGCATGCCTTGATTTAATTGATGTTCTGTAGATAAAAATAGTTCACGAATTAAACTCTGTTTCCAACTATTCCACAGAGTGCTATTTGTCGCGCAAATGTCCGCGACAGTTAGGCACATCAAGTAGTTAAGCCGTGAAACGGTTTTAACTTCCCCTGCAAATTGTTTAATGACATCAGGGTCTTGAATATCACGTCGTTGAGCGGTTACTGACATCAATAAGTGATTTTTCACCAACCATGACGCCAATTCAGCTTCTTTGGTAGAAAAATCATGTAGTAAGGCAAAATCATAAACAAAGTCAGAGCCGAGATCGGAGTGATCTCCTGAGCGACCTTTAGCGATATCGTGGAAAATCGCCGCTAATCGTAAAAGTTCAGGTTGCAATAATTTAGGATAAACACTGACACAAAGAGGGTGATCTCGTCGGTTTTCTTCTAAGGTAAAGCTATCAATTTTTTGCAGCACACGAATAGTATGTTCATCAACGGTATATGCATGGAATAGGTCGAACTGCATTTGCCCGACGATATTGCTCCATAGCGGTGTGTAAGCGCTTAATACACTATGAAGGTGCATGGGAACAAAAGCACCTTTGATTGCTCTGGGGTGGCGTAGAATTTTGATAAACAGTTTTCGGGCTTCAGGGATTTCACATAATGGCACTGAAAGGTTACGGCGCGCGTAACGAAGCTGACGCAATGTGGTGGAATAGATCCCTGTAATATTTGGATAGCGAGCCATTTGATAAAACATTTTTAAAATAGCAGCTGGTTGCTTAATAAATAACTCTTCATCAATAACATCAATCAATGACCCGCGTAATTGGAATAGCGAATCAATAGGGCGCGGTTTTTCGTTAGGGTTGAGTGTTAAAATGGCTTCATCAAATAATTGTAATAGCATTTGATTGAGTTCCCTCACCCGGCGAGTGACACGATAGAAATCTTTCATCATTCGTTCAACGGGTTGGTTCTTTTCGCCCTCATAACCCAGTAACCGAGCCACGCTAAATTGGCGGTCAAATAGTAGACGATTATCATGACGTTTCACCACCAAATGGAGTGCAAAACGAATTTTCCATAAAAACATTAAGCACTCTTTGAGTTCTTGGCGCTCTTCTTCGGTGAGAAAGCCAAAGCCCACCATTTCATCGACGGTGGTTGCGCCAAAATGGCGCCTGCCGACCCACAGTAAGGTATGGATATCTCGCAATCCCCCAGGGCTACTTTTAATATCAGGTTCTAAATTATAGCTGGTGCTATGGTAGCGTTGATGGCGCTCTTGTTGTTCTTCAATTTTTGCAGCAAAAAAGACCGCGGAAGGCCAAAAATCATCGCTAAAAATGGTTTTTTGTAATTGTAAAAATAGGGTGACATCACCACAGATTAACCGTGATTCAATGAGATTAGTTGCAGTGGTTAGGTCTGCATTTCCGGCTTCAATGCATTCAGCGAGCGAACGAACACTGTGGCCGATATCAAACCGTAGATCCCACAATAGAGTAATAAATTGCCCAATTTTGCTAGCGATGTACTCTGGAAGAGGGGTTTTACTTAACACTAAAATATCAATGTCAGAAAGTGGATGCAATTCGTGGCGTCCATAACCCCCAACCGCGATTAGTGACATATCTGGTTGCTTATCAAATTGAAAGGATTGCCATAATCGTGTTAATAAGGCATCAAGGTAGTCACTACGTAAGTGAATGAGGTCGACAACATCTTTACCTTGGTTAAAAGCCTCTTCGAGCCACTGATCAAAATTATCGACATGTTGTCTTAATGAATTAAGTTCAAGGTCATGAGTACTAAATTGATTAGGGGATAGGTAGGAAGCTGAATTTACAGTCATCTTTATCTTTCCGTATTATAGCAATAGGGGGGTAGCTACCAGCTTACGGTTTTTTGATAAAAATGAACAGAGGAAGAGCCTTCGGTTAGGAAGGCTCTACAGAGAAGATTATTCGTTAACTAATACTGCTGAGATAAACGGTTCTTCTTCTTTACGCAGTGTGAGGATTTCACAGCCGTTATCTGTCACAACTAACGTGTGTTCATATTGGGCAGACCAACCGCGGTCTTTGGTTTTAACTGTCCAACCATCTTTCATGGTGCGAATACGATGATCGCCTGTATTGACCATAGGCTCAATGGTAAAAGTCATCCCTTTTTGCAGGATCACGCCACTGTCGTCAGCGTCATAGTGTAGAACTTGTGGTTCTTCATGGAAACCTTGGCCAATGCCGTGGCCGCAATATTCACGCACAACGGAGAAATCTTGTTTTTCGACAAATTCTTGAATGGCTTTACCCAAAGTACGTAAGCGAATACCCGGTTTAACCATGCGAATTGCTAAATACAAACTGTCTAGTGTGACTTGGCAAAGGCGTTCACCTTGAATCGTTGGTTTACCAACGATAAACATTTTGGAGGTATCGCCATGGAAACCATCTTTAATGACGGTGACATCAATATTGACAATATCGCCATCTTTCAAAATTTTATCATCACTAGGAATGCCGTGGCAGATGACATCATTGACGGAAATGCAAACTGATTTAGGAAAACCGTGATAATTTAGGCACGCAGGGATAGCTTGCTGTACGTCAACAATATGTTGATGACATAGGCGATCTAATTCACCCGTACTAACTCCCGGCACAACGTGCGGAGCAATCATTTCTAATACTTCTGCGGCTAAGCGGCCAGCAACGCGCATTTTCTGAATATCTTCTTCAGTTTTGATAATAATAGCCATGAGTGTAGTCCATTCATGCCAACATTGATTAATGGCATGTTAAAAAAGAGGGGTAAAAATAGGGAGCCCATTTTACATCGATGAGACATATGGTAACAGCCACCGCATTTTCTGCCAACTAGCTATCGAATGGATTCGAAAGTCGAAGTTGCTTTATAGTAGATAAGGAAAGGAGCAGAGCTTGTTCATTTTGAGCTTTTAACAGCACAAAATGCAAAGTAGTAATGAAGGCCATCTAGAAGACATTGCAAAAATAAGGCTTTTTTATCTTGTCAAATAGCGTCTATAATTGACCTGAGCAATGGTTAAATATTGCTCAGGTCAATGGCTTTAAACCAAATCCACTTTTAGGCACTTTTGTGAGCGAAAAAAACAACAAAAGTTGGCTTCTAGGTTGGTTTTATGGTATAAAGCGCGCCGGCAATCCATATTATTTCTTATCACCATCATCGAAATGACATTTTATGGCATCAAGATGAAGTCGCTGATAAAAATATTGGATGTGCGAAACTTAAAACTCAATTGTGTAATAACACACACAAATCGACACGTGCACCGGGGTGCTCTTATGCGTTTTTTAACGCAGCTTTGGAGTCGGTAGCATGGGATTTGTGGAGGCATAACCCCAATTACTTAAATACAGAGGTATTAAATGGCAACTGTTTCCATGCGCGATATGTTACAAGCAGGCGTACACTTTGGTCACCAGACTCGTTACTGGAACCCAAAAATGAAACCTTTCATTTTCGGTGCGCGTAACAAAGTTCATATCATCAACCTGGAAAAAACTGTTCCAATGTTCAACGAAGCTCTGGCTGAATTGACTAAAATTGCTTCTCGTAAAGGCAAAATTCTGTTTGTCGGTACTAAACGTGCTGCAAGCGAAGCCGTTCAAGAAGCTGCTAACAGCTGTGACCAATATTTCGTTAACCACCGTTGGTTAGGCGGAATGTTGACTAACTGGAAAACCGTTCGTCAGTCAATCAAACGTCTGAAAGATTTAGAAATTCAATCACAAGACGGTACTTTTGACAAACTGACTAAGAAAGAAGCGCTGATGCGTACTCGTGAACTTGGTAAGTTAGAAAACAGCTTAGGCGGTATCAAAGATATGGGCGGTTTACCTGACGCTCTGTTCGTTATCGATGCAGACCACGAACACATTGCTATTAAAGAAGCAAACAACCTGGGTATCCCAGTATTTGCTATCGTTGATACTAACTCTGATCCAGACGGTATCGACTTCGTTATCCCTGGTAACGATGATGCAATCCGTGCAATCAAACTGTATCTGGGCGCTGTAGCAAGCACCGTTCGTGAAGGTCGTTCACAAGATCTGGCTGTTCAAGCAGAAGAAAGCTTAGTAGAAGCTGAGTAATAAGGCCCAAACCCTTATTTAGGTATTGCTATACAGGTACTGCTATATGTTAGAAGGGGCCTGATTTAGGCCCCTTTTATATATGAATCAGAACTATCCACGTGGGGAAGACTCCCACGGGGAATATCGAGGAATAAATCACATGTCTGGAATTACCGCTGCATTGGTAAAAGAACTGCGCGAACGTACTGGCGCAGGTATGATGGAATGTAAAAAAGCACTCGTTGAAGCTAATGGCGACATCGAATTAGCGATTGATAACATGCGTAAATCAGGTCAAGCAAAAGCGGCTAAAAAAGCAGGTCGCGTTGCAGCTGAAGGTGTTATCCTGACTGAAGTTTTCAACGGTGGTAAAACAGGTGCTCTGGTTGAGCTGAACTGTGAAACTGACTTCGTTGCTAAAGACGCAGGCTTCTTAGCATTCGGTAAAGAAGTTTTGGCTTCTGTTGTTGCTGACAAAAATGCTGACATCGATGCGCTGAAAGCAAAATTCGAAGAAGCTCGTACAACATTAGTTGCGAAAATTGGTGAAAACATCAATATTCGTCGCGTTGCTATTCTGGAAGGCGCACAAGTAGGTAGCTACCTGCACGGTGCTCGTATTGGTGTTTTAGTTGCGGCTGAAGGCGCTGACGAAGAATTACTGAAACACATCGCTATGCATATCGCTGCAAGCAAACCTGAATATGTGACTCCAGATGATGTTCCTGCTGATGTTGTTGCTCATGAGCACCAAATCCAGTTAGACATCGCAATGCAATCTGGCAAACCACGCGAAATCGCTGAAAAAATGGTTATCGGTCGCATGAACAAATTCACTGGCGAAATCTCTCTGACTGGCCAGCCTTTCGTAATGGACCCAAGCAAATCTGTTGGTGACTTACTGAAAGAGAAAGGTGCTACTGTTTCTGGTTTCCTTCGTTTCGAAGTAGGTGAAGGTATCGAGAAAGTTGAAACTGACTTTGCAGCAGAAGTTGCTGCAATGAGCAAGTAATCAACTAAGGGCCGCCAATTGGCGGCTCTGTTTTATATACGTATATTCCCTGCGATGTTAGCGTCATAGGCATTGCGCTAGAATTCTTGTGTATAAAAAAATTATATTTAAACTAATTCAAAATTTAGGTACGTAGAACACTGTAATTCTACGTGTGTTACCCCAATAAATATCTGTTAGGACAGAACACCATGGCAACCAATGCAAAACCCGTTTATCAGCGTATTCTGCTTAAATTAAGTGGCGAAGCCTTACAAGGGGCAGAAGGTTTTGGTATCGATGCTAGCGTTTTAGATCGTATGGCTCAGGAAATTAAAGAACTCATAGAACTGGGTATACAGGTCGGTGTGGTTATTGGCGGTGGTAACCTGTTTCGTGGTGCTGGTTTGGCACAAGCTGGAATGAACCGTGTTGTCGGAGACCACATGGGGATGCTAGCAACTGTGATGAACGGACTCGCAATGCGTGATGCATTACATCGCGCCTATGTGAATGCAAGACTGATGTCTGCGATCCCACTTAACGGTGTCTGTGATAACTATAGCTGGGCAGAGGCCATTAGCTTGTTACGTCACGGCCGTGTCGTTATTTTTTCTGCAGGAACAGGCAACCCATTCTTTACAACAGACTCCGCTGCATGCCTACGTGGTATTGAAATTGAAGCGGATGTCGTGTTAAAAGCGACAAAAGTTGATGGTGTGTATTCAGCAGACCCTGCTAAAGACCCAGACGCAGTCCTTTATGAAAATCTGAGTTACCAAGAGGTTTTGGAACGTGAACTTAAAGTGATGGATTTAGCGGCATTCACATTAGCACGTGACCATAACTTACCGATTCGCGTATTCAATATGAATAAACCGGGCGCTTTACGTCGCGTTGTTATGGGCGAAAATGAAGGAACTCTGATTTCTCACAATTAATACTCAGAGACATGACCTGAGTTTAAATGTATTATCTAATATAAATTCAGACAATTTAAGCGAGGTCGCATGCGGCCTTTAATAACCAGTTCTTAAGGGTTGAAAACGTGATTAACGAAATCCAAAAAGATGCTCAAGACCGTATGGAAAAGAGCCTTGAAGCATTCAAAAGCCAAATTAGTAAAGTTCGCACAGGCCGTGCATCTCCAAGCCTATTAGACGGTATCACTGTTGAATACTATGGTTCAGCGACACCTTTGCGCCAATTAGCTAACGTCACTGTTGAAGATTCACGCACATTAGCTATTTCTGTTTTTGACCGTAGCATGTCACCTGCGATTGAAAAAGCAATCATGGCATCTGATTTAGGCTTAAACCCATCATCAGCGGGTACTGTTATCCGTGTTCCACTTCCTCCATTAACGGAAGAACGTCGTAAAGACTTAATTAAAGTGGTTCGTGGTGAGGCAGAGCAAGGCCGTATCGCAGTTCGTAACGTTCGCCGTGACGCTAACGACAAAGTCAAAGCGTTACTGAAAGATAAAGAAATCAGTGAAGATGACGAGCGTCGTTCACAAGATGATATCCAAAAACTGACTGATAGCTACATCAAGAAAGTTGATGAAGCATTAGCGCAAAAAGAAGCAGAGCTGATGGAATTTTAATCCATCATAATAATAAAGCCACCAATGCAGACGGTAAAAGTGTGCGTTAGCGTGGCTTTATTATTTTTCAAGTTTATTAAAAAATCCTTTCTAACCTCTAAGCTGATATAATCTCAGTATTGAATTAATACAGAGTACTCAATCACTATGAAACGTCTGACAATCCTAGGTTCTACAGGCTCAATTGGTACAAATACACTTTCTGTTGTTCGCCAAAATCCCGAAAAATTTCAAATTGTTGCTTTAGTGGCAGGAAAAAATGTCACTGAAATGGCGAAACAGTGCCTTGAGTTTAATCCGAAATATGTCTCAATGGCGGATGAATTATCAGCAAAAGCCTTAAAAACTATTTTGATTGAGCATAACTGCAAGACTGAGGTTTTGTCAGGAAAACAAGCGGCTATTGACCTCGCGGGCCTTGATGATGCCGACCAAGTTATGTCAGCAATTACCGGAGTTGCCGGTTTACTTCCTACCTTGGCTGCAATACGTAAAGGTAAAAGAATATTATTAGCGAATAAAGAGTCTTTAATTACCAGTGGCCGTTTATTCTTTAATGAGATTCGTAAGCACAATGCAACCGTATTTCCTATTGATAGCGAGCATAATGCTATTTTCCAAAGTTTACCGGAAATTATTCAACGCAATTTAGGCTTTGCTGATTTATCAGCTTCGGGTATTTCAAGTATTGTTTTGACCGGTTCTGGCGGGCCATTTAGGGATACACCATTATCGCATTTTGATAACGTGACACCTGATGAAGCATGTAACCACCCAAATTGGTCAATGGGACGAAAAATATCAGTTGATTCAGCGACAATGATGAATAAAGGTCTAGAATATATTGAGGCTTGCTACTTTTTTAATGCGAATGCTGAGCAGATGGAAGTGATTATCCATCCTCAATCCGTTATTCATTCTATGGTTCGGTATAAAGATGGCAGCGTGATAGCACAACTTGGTACGCCTGATATGCGCACTCCGATTTCATATAGTATGGCTTATCCTCAACGTATTATATCTGGTGCGAAACCTCTTGATTTTGCAACGCTTTCATCATTAACGTTTGTTCTGCCTGACTACCAACGCTATCCTTGCTTGAAGCTCGCAATTGATGCCTGCCATCAAGGGCAAGCTGCTACAACCGCACTTAATGGCGCAAATGAAGTGACTGTTGCGGCCTTTCTTGAAGGTAAAATACGCTTTACGGATATAGCAAAAATTAACCACAGTGTATTAGATAGCCAAGTTTTTTCTGAACCTGTTTCAATTGAAGAGGTCTTAGAAATCGACGAGCGAGCACGTAAAAATGCAGAAAAAATAATCGCTCAGACAATTTAACGCTGGTATGTGTTTTATTTAGTTGCTGATAGCCATAATAACTCTTTAATATGTGACGTGTTTAAAAAAAGAAAAATAACATAGCACTACTTTGAGAATTAAGGATGTGTCTTATCAGCAAATTCAATAATAGTAGTTATTATTGGTCTGTATACTCAAAGTGGTACTCACAAGGATTAATATTTAATGAACTCTAGTGGTGAAAATCTCTCTGATTCAATGATGCCTAAGCATGTTGCTATCATTATGGATGGTAATGGTCGATGGGCAAAGCAAAGAGGGAAACTCAGAATTACAGGTCATAAGGCAGGTGTTGAATCTGTCCGTAATTCGGTGCGTTTTGCGGTGAAAAATAAAATTAGTTCGCTCACATTGTATGCATTTAGTAGTGAAAACTGGAGACGACCAGAGAAAGAAGTAAGTTCTCTAATGGAACTATTTGTTTTTGCTCTTGATAATGAAGTTAAGAACCTGCATAAAAACAATGTAAAACTAAAAGTCATTGGTGATATTAGTCGTTTTAGTGAACGCCTCAGAAAAAGAATTGATAAGGCAGAAGCATTAACGCAAAACAACACTGGGCTAAAACTGAATATAGCCGCGAACTATGGTGGTCGCTGGGACATCAGTAACAGTGTAAAACAAGTATTTGCAAAGGTACAAAGTGGTGAGCTTTCCATTGATGACATCAATGAAGAAAATATTAATGACCATATTTGTATGCATGATCAAGAAAATGTCGATTTAGTCATTAGAACCGGTGGGGAGCATCGCATTAGCAACTTCCTATTATGGCAAGTCGCTTATGCGGAATTTTATTTCACCAACGTTTTGTGGCCAGATTTTGATGAAATGGTGTTTCAGAGTGCAGTTGATGCTTTTAGTAAGCGTGAGCGCCGTTATGGTGGAGCTGAATCAGATGATGAACTGGGCAAGGAATAGGGGATAGATGTGCTGAAATATCGTTTACTTACTGCGATAGTCTTAATACCGATTGTTATAGCAGCTCTGTTTTTACTTTCCCCAGCAAATTTTGGGCTTGTCGTAATTGCGGTTTGTGCTTTAGGCGCTTGGGAATGGGCACAATTTGTCGGCTGGCATTCACAAGCTAAACGTGTCGGGTTGGCGGTTGTTTTTGCAGCAATATTACTTGCAATGCAATTTTCTATTTCCGATATAAACCTGTTCTCCTCTGAGCCTATGGTTTTGTATGGCCTGTGGGCAGGTCTTATTTGGTGGGTAATAGCGATTATTTTAGTAGTTACCTACCCTGCATCGGCTTCTTGGGGTAAATCAGCCATTATCCGGTTGTTATTTGGCGTGTTAACGATTATCCCGTTTTATTGTGGAATGATGGTTTTAAGAACCGTGGGTTATCAAAGTGATACATTCTTCGGTGCTTGGTGGTTACTGTATGTTATGTTGCTGGTTTGGGGGGCTGACTCAGGTGCCTATGCATTTGGTCGTACTATCGGACGCAACAAAATGGCACCTAAGGTATCTCCCGGTAAAACATGGGAAGGCTTAGTCGGTGGACTGATTACTGCTGGGATTATCTCATGGTTATTTAGCGCCTTTGCACCAATCCCTGTGATGCCTGATTATTTACTAGTGACTTCAATTATTGTTGTTGTAGTATCAGTATTTGGTGATTTGACCGAAAGTATGTTTAAGCGTCAATCAGGTATTAAAGATAGTAGCCACTTAATTCCAGGGCATGGCGGTATTTTAGATCGTATTGATAGCCTGACGGCAGCAATCCCTGTTTTTGCTGGGCTAAATTTGTTAATTTTTAACGGTTTTGGTCTTTAGGAAGATACATGGGATTTATTTGGAGTTTAGCTGCGTTTATTATTGCGATTGGTGTGCTGATTACAGTACATGAATATGGTCATTATTGGGTCGCTCGCCGTTGTGGTGTTTATGTAGAACGTTTTTCTATTGGTTTCGGGAAGACGTTATGGCGTAAAGTCGATAAACATGGCACTGAGTTCGTGTTAGCCATGATCCCGTTAGGGGGCTATGTCAAAATGCTTGATGAACGTGTTGGAGAGGTTGCTCCTGAGCGTCGTCATCAAGCGTTTAATAATAAAACAGTAGGTCAACGAGCTGCCATTATTAGTGCGGGGCCTATTGCGAACTTTTTATTGGCAATTGTTGTCTATTGGATTGTCTTTATGATTGGCGTTCCTTCTGTGAAACCTGTCATTGAAGATGTAAAACCAGGTTCTATTGCGGCAATTGCAAATTTTGAACCAAAAATGGAACTAAAATCTATTGATGGCATCGAAACTCCTGATTGGAATTCAGTTCGTTTAGCATTGGTCGGTAAAATAGGTGACCGCGAACTGACTGCACAAGTATTACCGAGTGGTTATAATGAACCGATGACAAAAACGGTTGATTTAACGACTTGGCAGTTTGATCCTGAGAAACAAGATCCAATTTTGTCGGTAGGGATAATGCCTGTTTCTGCAAAAATTGACCCTGTCATTCAAAAAGTCACTGAGGGGTTAGCTGGCGAACGAGCAGGTTTACAGAAAGGTGACAGAATAGTCAGTGTTAACGGGGAGGTATTAGGCCTTTGGAACCCAGTAACACGAATTATTCGTAATAACCCAGGTGTACCGTTAAAACTAGAAGTACAACGGTCGCAACAATTAGTTTCACTCACGTTGACTCCTGATAGCCAAGATGGACAACGCGGAGAGAAAATTGGGTTTGCAGGCGTAGAACTTTCAGTGTTACCGTTAGCAGATGAATATAAAATGGTGCAGCAATATGGGCCATTCTCTGCGTTTTACCAAGCCAGTGATAAGACGTGGCAGTTAATGAAGTTGACGGTCAATATGATGGGTAAACTGGTTGTTGGGGATGTCAAACTCAATAACTTGAGCGGTCCGATATCTATCGCTAAAGGTGCGGGGGTATCCGCCGAGTCAGGCTTGGTATATTATTTGATGTTTATTGCGCTTATTAGCGTCAATTTAGGTATCATCAATCTGTTTCCATTGCCTGTTTTAGATGGGGGGCACTTGCTCTTCTTATTAATTGAAAAAATTAAAGGAAGTCCAGTGTCTGAGCGAGTACAAGACTTTAGTTTTCGGATAGGTGCAATGGCATTGATTCTGTTAATGGGACTTGCACTTTTTAATGATTTCTCTCGCTTCTAATTTTTATAAGCTGGGGACCAGTAAGGAATACGCATAACAACGATGGCGATGAAAAAGTTGCTCATAGCGTCGCTGCTTTTCGGCAGCGCCACTGCATACGGTTCAGACGGATTCGTAGTTAAAGACATTCGTTTCGAAGGTCTACAACGCGTCGCCGTTGGTGCAGCATTATTGAACATGCCAGTTAGGGTTGGCGATTCAGTTGATAACGATGATATCAGCCGTTCGATCCGTTCCCTATTTTCAACCGGTAACTTCGAAGATGTTAGGGTCCTGCGTGATGGAAACACGCTGATCGTTCAAGTTAAAGAGCGGCCAACGATTGCCAGTATCACTTTTACAGGCAATAAGTCTGTTAAAGATGATATGCTCAAGCAGAACTTGGAAGCTTCAAATATCCGCGTTGGTGAGGCACTTGACCGCACGACAATTGCGAATATCGAAAAAGGTTTAGAAGACTTTTACTATAGCGTTGGTAAATATAATGCAACAGTAAAAGCTGTTGTAACACCTTTACCACGTAACCGTGTGGATTTAAAATTTGTTTTCTCTGAAGGTGTTTCAGCTCAAATTCAGCAAATTAATATTGTAGGTAATAAAAATTACACTACAGCAGAATTAGTTAATAAGCTGCAATTGCGTGATGATGTGCCTTGGTGGAACCTTGCTGCTGACCAAAAATATCAGAAGCAAAAACTGGCAGGTGACTTAGAAACTCTGCGCAGTTTTTATCTAGATCGCGGTTATGCACGTTTTAACATTGACTCCACGCAAGTCAGTCTGACTCCAGACAAAAAAGGCATTTATATTACGATTAATATCACTGAAGGCGACCAATACAAAATATCGGGTGTCGAAGTTAATGGTAATGCTGCTGAACACTTAACTGAAATCCAAGAACTTATCACTATCACACCGGGAGAGTTATATAACGGTGCTCAAGTGACAAGCATGGAAAACAAAATCAAAGATATGTTTGGCCGCTATGGTTATGCATATCCTCGAGTAATGACACAGCCTGAAATCAACGATGCAGATAAAACAGTTAAATTGCATTTAAATATTGATGCAGGTAACCGTTTCTATGTGCGTGAAATTCGTTTCCAAGGGAATGACACCAGTAAAGACACCGTTTTGCGCCGTGAAATGCGCCAAATGGAAGGGGCATGGCTTGGAAATGACCTTGTTGAATTAGGTAAAGAACGTCTGAATCGTACCGGTTATTTCGAAACTGTTGATGTTGAGACTCAACGTGTGCCAGGTAGCCCTGACCAAGTAGATGTTATCTACAAGGTTAAAGAGCGTAATACAGGTTCAATGAACTTCGGTATTGGTTTTGGTACTGAAAGTGGTGTGAGCTTCCAAGTTGGGGTTACACAAGATAACTGGTTAGGTACAGGTAATGCGGTTGGTATTAACGCAAGTAAAAATGACTACTCAACTAACGTTGAATTCTCATTTACTGACCCGTATTTCACCGTGAATGGTGTGAGCTTAGGCGGTCGTATTTTCTATAACGACTTTAGTGCGAAAGATGCGGATCTATCAGGCTATAACAATAAAACGTATGGTCTAGACAGTTTCTTAAGCTTCCCGTTCAATGAAAATAACTCTTTCCGCGTCGGTGCGGGTTATGTTCATAACCGACTTTCAGACATGCGTGCTCAAGCTGCCATGTGGGATTACCTTGACTCTATGGGTAAAAATCCACCAGTTACAGAAAATGGGCGTAATAAAGAAAGTTTTGATGCGGATGACTTTACGCTTAACTTAGGTTGGACTTATAACTCGTTAAACCGTGGTTTCTTCCCAACATCGGGTAATAAAACGAACGTATCGGGTAAAGTAACAATACCTGGCTCTGATAACGAATACTATAAACTGCGCTTTGATACTGCACAGTATTACCCACTGGATGAAGACCAAACTTGGGTAGTTCTTGGACGTGCACAAGCAGGTTATGGTGATGGTATTGGCAGTAAGCAAATGCCATTCTACGAAAACTTCTATGCGGGTGGTTCAAGCACCATTCGTGGTTTCCGTTCGAATAATATCGGTCCAAAAGCGGTTTACTTGAAGAAAATTAATGGTGTGGATGGCCCTGAGCCAGGAAGCCCATCAAGTGATGCAGTCGGTGGTAATGCGATGTACGCGGCATCATTTGAGTTAATCACTCCGACTCCATTTATTGACGAGAAGTATTCGAACTCAGTTCGTACGTCTCTGTTCGTTGATGCGGGTACAGTATGGGACACTAATTGGAACAGTATCAATTCTGATTGGCGTAAGGGTATGCCTGACTATGGTAAGGCAACTAACGTCCGTGCTTCTGCGGGTGTTGCTTTACAATGGATGTCTCCACTTGGACCACTGGTCTTCTCTTATGCGCAGCCGATTAAGGACTACGAAGGGGATAAATCAGAACAGTTCCAATTTAATATTGGTAGAACGTGGTAATCTATTCCAGTTTCTACTCATGATGGCTCCCATAATTTTATGGGAGCAACCAAAATTTCCAGCCATACGTATGGGTTAAGGAGTTTAGTGTGAAAAAATTGTTGTGTGCAGCGGGTGTGAGTATTGCTTTAGCAATGTCTGCGGGTGCTTATGCTGAGAAAATCGCTATCGTCAATGTTGGTGAAATTTTCCAAAATATGCCTGCGCGTGAAGCCGTTGCTAAACAGCTTGAAAGTGAATTCAAAAGCCGTGCGACTGAGTTACAAAATCTAGAAAAAGATTTGCAAACTCGTGTTGAAAAATTGCGCCGTGATGGTGCAACGATGAAGCAAAGTGAGCGCGAAAAGCTTGAATCTGAACTCATGACTAAACGTGATCAATTCGCTGAAAAAGCGCAAAAATTTGAAGAAGACAACCGTCGTCGTCAAGGTGAAGAGCGTACTAAAATTTTAACTCGTATTCAGGACTCTATTAAGTCTGTTGCCGCTAAAGAAGGCTATGATGTCGTTATCGATGCAAATGCAGTTGCTTACGCAAAAGATAGCGTTGACATTACAAGTCAGGTCCAAAAACAGGTTAAATAATAGATGTCTTCAATTCGATTGGCTGACCTTGCTCAGCAGTTGAATGCGCAATTACACGGTGATGGTGATATTACCATCACCGGTATTGCTCCAATGCATTCAGCGAATAATCAACAGATTACTTTTCTATCTGACAGCCGTTATAGTGACAAATTGGCCGAATGCCAAGCTGCAGCGGTGGTTCTCACAGCAAAAGATCTCGAAGCATGCAAAGTGGCTGCACTGGTAGTGGATAACCCATACCTTGCTTATGCACGCATGGCTCAAATTATGGATACAACGCCAAGTCCGGCTGAAGATATCCACGCATCAGCGGTAATTGCTGATGATGCAAAACTCGGTAAGAATGTCGCAATTGGCGCAAATGCTGTTATCGAAAGTGGTGTTGAACTTGGCGATAATGTGGTGATTGGCGCAGGTTGTTTTGTGGGTAAAAACACACGCATAGGCACAGGGACCCGTTTATGGGCAAATGTCAGTGTCTACCACAATATCGAAATTGGTGCACATTGTTTAATTCAATCTGGCACCGTGATTGGTTCAGATGGCTTCGGTTATGCGAATGATCGTGGTAATTGGATCAAAATTCCTCAGTTAGGTACAGTGATCATCGGCGATCGTGTTGAGATCGGAGCAAGCACAACGATTGATCGCGGTGCGTTAGATAACACTGTGATTGGGAATGGGGTTATTATCGATAACCAATGCCAAATTGCACACAATGTCATAATTGGTGATAATACCGCAGTTGCTGGCGGGGTTATCATGGCTGGTAGTTTAAAAATCGGCCGTTACTGCATGATTGGTGGTGCTAGCGTCATCAATGGCCATATGGAAATTTGCGATAAGGTCACAGTAACAGGAATGGGTATGGTCATGAGGCCTATCACTGAACCAGGAGTATATTCTTCAGGGATTCCTTTACAACCTAATAAAGCTTGGCGTAAAACAGCTGCTTTAGTCTTAAGTATCAATGAGATGAATAAGCGACTGAAACACGTTGAGCGTGAATTAGATAGCCAAAATCAAAAAAATCAGTAATCATTTTGTAATTCAGGCTAAAATAGTTATCTGAGTTACGTTTTCCGGCCTGCCAGTTAACCTAATTTATGGGTTAAAGCAGGCCGATTCATTAATTAAACCGTATTAATAGACAGGAAGAGTATTTCGATGAGTGATAATCATACTCTGAATATAGAAGAAATCTTAGAACTGCTTCCACACCGTTACCCATTCCTTTTGGTTGACCGTGTATTAGATTTTGAAAAAGGCAAATCATTGCGTGCAGTGAAAAATGTGTCATTTAACGAGCCATTTTTCCAAGGGCACTTTCCAAGCAAACCCATTTTTCCTGGCGTATTAATTTTAGAAGCCATGGCACAAGCGACTGGGATCCTTGCGTTTAAAAGCGTTGGAAAATTAGAGCCTGGTGAGTTGTACTATTTTGCTGCGATAGACAATGCGCGTTTTAAACGTCCTGTTCTACCAGGAGACCAAATGGTCCTAGAAGTAGAATTTATTAAAGAACGTCGCGGAGTTGCACGTTTTAAAGGTGTTGCTAAAGTTGATGGAGAAGTGGCCTGCGAAGCAGAAATGATGTGCGCCCGTCGCCGTGAGGTCTGATATGATTGATAATACAGCCTATATTCATCCGTCCTCTATCGTAGAAGACGGAGCTATCATCGGTGCCAATGTTCGTATTGGCCCTTTTTGTTATATTGGCGCGAATGTCGAAATTGGCGAAGGTACTGAGTTGAAATCTCACGTTGTCGTTAATGGCCATACAAAAATAGGCCGTGACAATGTGATTTTCCAGTTCGCTTCCATTGGTGAGATTAACCAAGATCTTAAATATCAAGGTGAACCAACACGAGTTGAAATCGGGGATAGAAACCGTATTCGTGAAAGTGTAACCATTCACCGTGGTACTGTTCAAGATGTTGGCCTGACAAAAGTGGGCAACGATAATTTACTAATGGTGAATGTGCATATTGCCCATGATTGTATCATTGGAAACCGTTGTATTATTGCAAATAACGGCACTTTAGGTGGGCATGTAACACTTGGTGATTATGCCATCATTGGTGGTATGACCGCAGTTCATCAATTTTGTAAAATTGGTGCTCATGTTATGGTCGGTGGTTGCTCTGGTGTTGCACAAGATGTGCCACCTTATGTTATTGCGCAGGGTAACCACGCAACACCATTTGGTTTAAATCTTGAAGGTTTAAAACGCCGTGGTTTTGAAAAAGAATCACTACATGCTATTCGTAATGCATACAAGGTGTTATATCGTTCAGGTAAATCATTAGAAGAAGCGCGTGAAGAAATCGCGGAAGCGGCAAAAGCCAATGAACAGGTTAAAGTGTTTAGTGATTTCTTAGAGGATTCAGCGCAGTCTAAACGTGGTATTATTCGTTAATCTAGTATTAATGAATCGGGGCCTTTAATAAGGAGCGAATTTCGGTGAATAATAGCCGCCCACTTACTATTGGCCTTGTTGCCGGAGAAACATCTGGTGATATTCTCGGTGCTGGGCTTATCCGTGCACTTAAAGAGCAAATACCAGATGCTCGCTTTGTTGGTGTTGCTGGTCCATTAATGCAAGCGGAAGGTTGTGAAGCTTGGTATGAAATGGAAGAGCTTGCTGTCATGGGCATTGTTGAAGTTCTTGGTCGTTTACCTCGGCTATTATCCATTCGTAAGGATTTAACCCAGCGTTTTACTGAACTACAGCCAGATGTTTTTGTTGGGATTGATGCCCCTGATTTTAATATTATCCTAGAGGGGCGCTTAAAATCGAAAGGTATCAAAACCATTCATTACGTTAGCCCATCAGTTTGGGCATGGCGCCAGAAGCGGGTATTTAAAATTGGTCGTTCAACAAATTTAGTATTAGCTTTTTTACCTTTTGAAAAAGCATTTTACGACCGTTTTAATGTTCCTTGCCGTTTTATCGGTCATACAATGGCGGATGCCATTCCATTACACCCGGATAAACATGCCGCTCGACATCGGCTGAATATACCTGAGCATGTTAAATGTTTGGCTTTACTGCCAGGAAGTCGTCATTCAGAAGTCGAAATGCTAAGCGCAGATTTTCTCAATACAGCGAAAATATTACAATGCAATATCCCTGATTTACATATTGTGGTGCCGTTGGTGAATGAAAAACGCCGCCAGCAATTTGATGAGATCAAAGAAAATACCGCACCTGAATTGCAAGTCCATATTTTAGATGGTCAAGCTCGTGATGCAATGATTGCAGCAGATGCGACTTTGTTAGCATCAGGAACGGCAGCACTTGAGTGTATGCTAACAAAATGCCCAATGGTAGTGGGGTATCGTATGAAACCTTTCACTTTTTGGTTAGCAAAACGGTTAGTGAAAACGCCGTATGTTTCTTTGCCTAATTTGTTAGCAGAAAAAGAAATTGTGAAAGAATTACTACAAGAGGAATGCCAGCCTGATAAACTCGCACAGCAGTTGCTTCCTCTCCTAGATGGTGGCGAACAGGTTGAAAACCTGAAACAAACTTTTTTACAATTACATCAGCTCATTCGTTGTGATGCAGATAAACAAGCTGCTGAAGCGGTATTAGATATGGTCAAAAATTAATGGAATTTATCTATCCAAAAGCAAATTTAATCGCTGGTGTTGATGAAGTGGGTCGAGGCCCGCTAGTTGGAGCTGTAGTGACTGCGGCAGTGATTCTTGATCCCAATAACCCAATTACAGGGCTGGCAGATTCAAAAAAACTCACCGAAAAAAAACGTGAGAAATTATTTGATGAAATCCAACAAAAAGCGCTGTGTTGGTGCATTGGTCGCGCAGAGCCAGAAGAAATTGATAACATAAATATATTACATGCAACTATGTTAGCGATGCAGCGTGCCGTTGCGGGTTTATCTATTGTTCCTGAGTATGTTTTAATTGATGGCAACCGCTGTCCTAAATTGCCAATGCCTTCACAAGCAGTCATTAAAGGCGACAGCCTAGTACAAGAAATTAGTGCAGCATCCATTTTAGCTAAAGTGATTAGGGATAGGGAAATGGTCGAATTGGACAAAACCTTTCCTGAATATGGCTTTGCGAAGCATAAAGGCTACCCAACCGCGTATCATTTAGAAAAATTGGCGCAGTATGGTGCAACCGAATTCCATCGTAAAAGCTTTGCTCCAGTGAGAAGAGCTTTAGACAGCAATAAGTAGGTATTAGGTCGATGGCATCACCTCGTTTTATTCATTTACGTGTTCACAGTGACTATTCCATGATTGATGGGCTAGCCAAAACGGGGCCACTGGTTAAAAAAGTGGCTTCAATGGGCATGCCTGCGTTTGCGATCACCGATTTTACTAACCTTTGTGGGCTAGTCCGGTTTTATGGTGCAGCACATGGTGCAGGGATCAAACCCATTATTGGTGCTGATTTTTATGTAGAAAGTGAATTGTTAGGTGATGAAATATCTCACTTAACTGTTTTAGCACGGAATAATGAAGGTTACCAAAATCTTACCCTACTCATTTCTGAAGCGTACCAAAAAGGCTATGGCGCGGTTGGGCCAACGATTAAACGTGAATGGCTGGCTAAGCACAAAGACGGTTTGATTTTACTCTCTGGTGGCCGTAAAGGGGATGTTGGGCAATTTCTATTAAGGGGGAATCAAGCCTTAGTGGATGAGTGCCTTGCATTCTATGAAATGCATTTTCCAGATAGCTACTACTTAGAGTTAGTCAGAACTGGGCGGCCAGATGAAGAAAGTTATCTTCATGCGGCTGTCGAGTTAGCAACTAAAAAAGGCTTGCCTGTTGTTGCAACGAATGATGTGTGCTTCATTGAAAGTAGTGATTTCGACGCCCATGAAATACGTGTTGCTATCCATGATGGTTTTACATTAGCTGATCCAAAAAGGCCTAAAAATTATAGCCCTCAGCAATATTTACGTTCAGAAGAAGAGATGTGTGAGCTATTTGCTGACATCCCTGAAGCGTTAGAAAACAGCGTAGAGATTGCTAAGCGTTGTAACGTCACAATTCGCCTTGGTGAATACTTCTTACCGCAATTCCCAACAGGGGATATGAAAACCGAAGACTTTTTGGTTATGCGGTCAAAAGAAGGGTTAGAAGAGCGCCTTGAATTTTTATTCCCAGACGAAAAAGTACGAGCGGAAAAACGCCCTGAATACGATGAGCGTCTGGAAATTGAACTTAACGTGATTAATCAGATGGGGTTCCCCGGTTACTTCTTGATCGTGATGGAATTTATCCAATGGTCAAAAGATAATGGCGTACCTGTGGGGCCGGGGCGAGGTTCCGGTGCGGGCTCTTTAGTCGCTTATGCCCTTAAAATTACAGATCTTGATCCACTTGAGTTTGACTTGCTTTTTGAGCGTTTTTTGAACCCTGAACGTGTATCAATGCCTGACTTTGACGTCGATTTCTGTATGGAAAAACGCGACCAAGTTATTGATCACGTAGCCCAAATGTATGGGCGTGACGCTGTTTCACAGATTATTACTTTCGGTACGATGGCAGCCAAAGCGGTTATCCGGGACGTGGGGCGCGTGCTTGGGCACCCATATGGTTTTGTTGATAGAATTTCAAAATTAGTACCGCCAGATCCCGGTATGACACTGGAAAAAGCGTTCGAAGCAGAACCTCAGTTACCTGAAATTTATGAAGCTGATGAAGAGGTTAAAGCGCTTATCGATATGGCGCGTAAGCTCGAAGGTGTCACACGAAATGCTGGTAAACATGCGGGTGGGGTGGTTATCGCTCCAACTAAAATTACTGACTTTGCGCCGCTTTATTGTGATGCGGAAGGTAATAACCCTGTCACACAATTCGATAAAAACGATGTTGAATATGCGGGGTTAGTGAAGTTTGACTTCCTTGGTTTACGGACGTTGACGATCATTAACTGGGCGTTGGAGATGATCAACGCGCGTCGAGCTAAGAAAAACTTAGAACCAATTGATATTGCAGCTATTCCGCTACATGATCAAAAAAGCTTTGATATGCTGCAACGTTCAGAAACCACAGCGGTATTCCAATTAGAATCCCGTGGAATGAAGGACTTAATTAAGCGATTACGCCCCGACTGCTTCGAGGATATGATCGCACTGGTGGCATTGTTCCGTCCCGGGCCTCTGCAATCAGGCATGGTAGATAACTTTATTGACCGTAAACATGGTCGTGAAGAAATATCGTACCCAGATGTACAATGGCAACATGAATCATTAAAACCTGTTCTAGAGCCGACGTATGGCATTATTTTATACCAAGAACAGGTTATGCAGATTGCTCAGGTTTTAGCCGGCTATACGCTTGGCGGTGCGGATATGCTGCGTCGTGCGATGGGTAAAAAGAAACCTGAGGAAATGGCGAAGCAGCGTTCTGTTTTTGAAGAAGGTGCAATTAAAAACGGAGTAGACGGCGAGCTATCAATGAAAATCTTTGACTTGGTAGAGAAATTTGCCGGTTATGGGTTTAATAAATCGCACTCAGCTGCCTATGCTTTAGTTTCTTATCAAACATTATGGTTAAAAGCGCACTATCCCGCTGAATTTATGGCTGCAGTTATGACCGCGGATATGGATAACACGGAAAAAGTGGTTGGTTTAGTTGATGAATGTTGGCGAATGGGCTTAAAAGTATTGCCGCCAGATATCAATAGTGGGCTTTATCACTTCCATGTAAATGATGAAGGTGAGATAGTTTACGGTATCGGTGCAATCAAAGGGGTCGGCGAAGGCCCGATCGAAGCGATTGTTGAAGCTCGTCAACAAGGCGGCATTTTTAAAGAGATTTTTGACCTTTGTGCGCGAGTTGATATTAAAAAAATTAACCGTCGTGTGATGGAAAAGCTTATCATGGCAGGGGCATTTGACCGATTAGGCCCTCACCGTGCGGCATTGATGTCTTCCCTTGAAGATGCGTTAAAAGCGGCTGACCAACATGCTAAAGCAGAGGCAATAGGCCAAGCCGATATGTTTGGTGTACTAGCTGAAGCACCTGAACAAGTTGAAAGTTCATATGCAAGTGTACCTAAATGGCCAGAGCAAGTAGTATTGGATGGTGAACGAGAGACGCTTGGTTTATATTTAACAGGGCATCCAATAACGCGATACTTGAGCGAAATAGAGCGCTATACTAATGGGCTTAGATTAAAAGATGTGAACCCCACCCCTCGTGGTCAAGTAACAACTGTGGTAGGTTTAGTACTTTCAGCTAAAGTGATTACAACCAAGCGTGGAAATAGAATCGGGATTTGTACGCTTGATGATCGTTCCGGTCGTCTGGATATTATGTTATTTTCAGATGCACTCGATAAGTACCAACATATGTTGGAAAAAGACAATATCCTGATAGCCACCGGTCAGGTCAGCTTTGATGATTTCAATGGTGGTAATAAAATGACAGTGCGTGAGTTAATGGATATTAGTGAAGCAAGGGAAAAGTATGCACGAGGACTTGCAATTTCACTGTCAGATAAACAAATTAACGATCAATTGCTGAACCGGCTTCGCAGTACTCTTGAACCTCATCGTTCAGGAACCATCCCGGTTCATCTGTATTACCAGAAGGATGATGCCAGAGCCAAGCTTAAATTTGGTGTTGTTTGGCGTGTGACGCCAGTGGATCCCCTTTTGAACGATCTTCGAACTCTGCTGGGTAGTGAGCAGGTAGAATTAGAATTTGACTAAAATAGGAATATTATGAGTCTGGATTTTCTTGATTTTGAACAGCCAATCGCGGAATTAGAGGCGAAAATTGATTCTCTAACAGCGGTTAGCCGTCAAGATAACAACTTAGAAGTCAACCTAGATGAAGAGGTTGCTCGTTTACGTGAAAAAAGTGTTGAACTGACACGTAAAATTTTCTCTGATCTAGGAGCTTGGCAAATAGCTAAACTCGCTCGTCACCCACGTCGTCCATATACATTGGATTATATTTCTCGCATTTTTACTGATTTCCAAGAATTAGCAGGTGATCGTGCTTATGCAGATGATAAAGCCATTGTCGGTGGAATGGCGCGTTTGGATGGTCGTCCAGTCATGATTATTGGGCATCAGAAAGGGCGTGAGACAAAAGAAAAAATCCGTCGTAATTTTGGTATGCCAGCCCCAGAAGGTTACCGTAAGGCACTGCGTCTGATGGAACTGGCTGAGCGTTTTAACTTACCTATTATCACCTTTATTGATACTCCTGGTGCTTATCCCGGAGTTGGTGCTGAAGAGCGTGGTCAGTCAGAGGCTATCGCACGTAATTTACGTGAAATGTCACGTTTATCTGTCCCAGTCATTTGTACCGTTATTGGTGAAGGTGGCTCTGGTGGTGCACTTGCTATCGGTGTGGGTGATAAAGTCAATATGCTGCAATACAGCACTTATTCTGTTATTTCACCAGAAGGCTGTGCTTCTATTCTATGGAAAAGTGCGGATAAAGCACCATTAGCAGCAGAAGCAATGGGAATTACTGCACCACGTCTTAAAGAACTGAAATTAATTGATAATGTTATTCCTGAACCATTAGGCGGTGCACATCGTAATTATGATGAAATTGCAGAACAGCTAAAAGCACGCCTAACTGAGGACTTAGATGAATTAGAAGTATTAGATGCTGAAGCATTGAAAAACCGTCGCTATCAGCGCCTGATGGACTATGGTTATTGTTAATCACTAACCGCTAATCACTAATAAATACGGGAGTTTGCTTTTGCCAGCTCCCGTTTTTTATTTTTAAGCTAGTCATTTTTAATGATAACAGAATGTTTTGATTTAAATTATTCATCTGCTGAAAATAACAATAGATAGGGACTAGGGTGCGACAATATAATTATTTGCTGTATGCTTTTACTTGCGTGTTGATATGGAGCTTTATTCCTATTGTCTCTCGTTTCGGGCAAGAAGGCATGGACAGCTTTCAATTTCTGTTCTGGTCGAACGTAATATCTGCGATATCTGTGATTATTGTTGCTCTTGCTTCAGGCTATCGACTGACAAAACTGTTTATTTTGCCAAGAGATATATTAGTTAAAGTCTTTGTTCTTGGCTTTCTTGACTGTTTATTCTATTTGTTGCTGTACTACGGATATTCCATTGAGAATGGTATCGCGGTATTGGTCATTCAATATAGTTGGCCATTAGTTATTATTTTGTTATCAGTAGTATTGCTAAAAGACAAATTAGCAGGAAGACAAATAATTGGTATCATAATCGGTTTTATTGCGGTGGTTATTACTTTTACCAAAGGGCAAATTACGCAATTACATGTTGAAAACCCAACGGCGTTATTACTGGTTTTTAGTGGTGCATTTTGCTTTGCCTTAATGTCAGTTTTTTCCCGCCAATATTCGATTGACCCTTATATTAGTACCGTATGGTTATTTATTTTTTCAACGCTGACTTCTTTTGTCTTATTGATGCTGTTTAGTGAAATGCGATTACCTTCAAAAGCCGCTTTTTGGCCAACGTTGATTAATGGTATTTTAATCAACGGTGTGTCTTATATTTTATGGTTCAAGGCGATGAATACAGGGCACTCGGCGAAAATAGCTTCTGTGGTATTTTTGTCTCCCGTATTATCGGTGCTCTGGTTAGTGTTAATCTTGAATGATGCTTTTGAAATTGCGTATGCAATAGGGGTATTACTGGTAATTATTTCTGGTGTTCTGTGTGTTGGCGCAAAGAGCCAAAGTCAGAAGTTGTGAGAAGGGCGAATAAATGGCGCAGCATTCGCAAGTCATTGTTGATAGAGTTTTTAATAAAATAAGCGGTATCGGAAAAATTCTAGTAGGATTCAGTGGTGGCATTGACTCAACAGTTTTATTACATGCACTTTATCTTATTCGAAAGCAACAGCTTCCTTTATTAGAGGTTCGCGCTATTCATATTCATCATGGATTGAATAGAAAAGCAAATGAATGGGAGCAGCATTGTGCTCAATTATGTTTACAGTGGGACATTCCTTTCATTTGCCGACACGTAGTGGTTGATTCAAGCCAAAAAGGTATTGAGGCAGCAGCACGAGATGCACGTTATCAGGCTTACCGAGAAGAATTACAAGAAGGTGAGGTGCTAGTTACGGCTCAACACCTTGATGATCAAGCAGAAACTTTCATGTTAGCGTTAAAGCGTGGTAGTGGGCCAGCAGGGTTGTCTTCAATGCCTGAACAATTAACCTTTTCAGCATGTTGCGGTTCAACATCGCTGCTAAGACCATTACTCTCAACACCCCGCATAGCGCTAGAAGCTTATATGCAAGAGCAGCAATTATCGTGGGTTGAAGACGATAGTAACCAAGATGATCGTTACGATAGAAATTTTTTACGCCTGAATATCATGCCTGTTTTGACTGAGCGTTGGCCGCATTTTTCTAGTGCAGTTGCCCGCAGCGCAGCGTTATGTGCAGAGCAAGAAACATTACTTGATGAGTTATTAAAAGATACCCTTGATGAAATGATGGATTATCGGGGAGGGCTATTTATTGATGGCCTGAAAGCCTGTTCATCAGCAAAACGCAATGCACTTATTCGCCGCTGGGTTGGTCTGCATCAGCTACCAATGCCACCATTTAACCAATTGGAACGTATTTGGCAAGAAGTGGCGTTAGCTCGACAGGATGCGGACCCTATTTGCCGTTTAGGGCAATTCGAAATTCGCCGTTATCAAGATGCATTGTGGGTTGTTAAGCGCATTAATAGCTTAGCTAATCAACAGTTTGAATGGATTTATCCTGAGGTTTTTGAGTTACCTGAATCCTTAGGAATTTTACACGTTATGGAAGGCGAGGGGCAAATACGTCCACCATTTTCACATGAAAATGTGACGGTTCGTTTTGGGCTGCAAGGCACTCTCAATATTGTAGGACGGCATCGTTCCAGAAGCAGTAAGAAGATCTGGCAAGAATTAGGAGTGGCTCCATGGATGAGAGAAAGAGTGCCTCTAATTTATTATAACGACCAGCTCATTACTGCGGTGGGGTGTTTTATTACCCCTGAAGGAATGGTTGATGAAGCGTCTCTTGGTATTGCTATCGATTGGCAAAAAGAGAGTGCATTTAAGGTATTGAATCAATGAGAAGCCCCTTATGACTGTGATTACCATAAGGGGCCATAGAAGGACTCAAAATAGTGAGTATTAGTGAGAGTGGTCGACAACAATCGTGCCGATTTCTGGATGACTGAAGGAAATTATGCAATCCAATCTTAACTCCTTGGTTCCTTCATGTGTCTCAACAATCAGGTACTCAACTTTTTTTCGTAGGAGTAAATCATTGGCTTTCCCCTCAATATTCACGCCGTCATTGAGTGCTATTTGCAGTTTTAGCTGACGTTGGCATGCGATTTCTAGATATTCGTAATCATCACAATTGATAGGTTGATATTCAGTATCTGTAGACATATTCCCTCACCACTGTGTTAGTGGCGGTTATTGCCGCCTTGAACATGTTGTACCAAGCAAAAATGTGCTTAGTACGATAATAGCACAGTAACTTTAATAACTATAATCACAGCACTGGGAAAAAGACAATTCTTATTCACTAAATCAATGCATAACGTATTTTATCAGTAATGTCCGAATTTTCTTATGTTTGCCATATTTTTATTAGATGAAATGCTATGATGTTTATATTGGTTAATAAGTTAAAACACATGGTTTTAAGGGAATTATAATGAAAAAATCACTAATGTTAGTCTTAATGGCGGTTGGAAGCATTACGTTAGCTGGCTGTCAGAGTGCGACAAAAAATATTGATGCAGCGCCAGTCGATAAAGTATATACAGGCATTTTACCTTGTGCAGATTGCTCTGGTATTGAGGCGACATTGCTAGTTAATCAAGACGGTAGTTATGTTGAACAGCTTGTCTACTTAGGAACGAAAGATGGCGATACTGCTTTCCATGATACTGGTAAATGGAATATAGAAAATAATAAATTACGTGCAACTAATCCTAAAGGTGAGAGCACTTATTTTGCCCAATCAGCAGATGGCCAATCAATGACCTTACTGGATTTAGACGGTAACCCGATTGAAACACAGATGAATTATACATTAGACCAAGTTAAGCCAAGTAAAAAAGTGGGGCAATACCGCTATATGGCAGATGCAGCTGTATTTACAGAGTGCGCTAGTGGTCGTCAATATGCAGCTTCTGGTATCGAATTAGAAAAAGCGTATGGAGAAACGGGTGTAGATGGTGGTACGCCAGTCTACGCTGAAATTGAAGGTTATTATACCATTCGTCCTTCAATGGAAGATGGTCAGTTCGACTCAGCATTAGTACCAACAGGTACAATTAAATTCGACAAATCGGCTTCTTGTAACTAATTCGTATTTTTTCCTTTCTTAAAAGACCCACTTCAGTTGAAGTGGGTCTTTTTCTTTCGGACTCCTAAATTATCGACTAACGCCTCGTATTCTCTATCTTTAATTCATTTCTTATCATTATTTGACATCAGTATAACTTTTTTATTGACGCAAAATATTTATATAAATGTGAAGGTCGTCATAGCTGCTGGTCAATAGGAGACAATTGTTGCTCAGTTTGAATTATCGAAAATGCAGGGAAGGCAGTATACTCAATTCAACTAGAGATAATTATATTCTTTAGTATATAGGATTGAGCTATATGATAAGTCTATAAGAAAATTTATAAGTCACAGCGGTAATAAAAAATAGAACGAATTAAAGGATAAGGAATGAATAAGAAAAATATTTATCTATTTTGTTCTGCAGGTATGTCTACCTCACTGCTAGTTAACAAAATGAGACAGCAAGCAGAAAAATATGATGTACCTGTCAATATTGAAGCCTTCCCTGAAAGCTTAGCTTCAGAGAAAGGTGTAGATGCGGATGTAATATTGCTGGGCCCGCAAATCGCGTGGATGTTATCGGATATTCAGAAATTATTACCTAATAAGCCAGTTGAAGTTATTGATTCACTTTTATACGGAAAAGTGGATGGGCTTGGTGTACTAAAAGCCGCTGTTGCAATCATAAAACAACAATCGGCAAGTTAGTATCAAAAAGCTATTTACTACCTCTACAACATAATAACTCCATCGACATTAACGCTATTAATACAACGTAATTAGTTAAGAATGGAGCACACTCAAAAAAATTGAGGGTAATTTTATGAGTCTTTTTATCACTTCACTTGAAAAGGTTCTCCTTCCATTAGCAGTTAGATTGGGAAAGCAACCTCATGTTAATGCAATAAAGAATGGTTTTATTCGAATTATGCCTCTGACACTAGTTGGGGCAATGTTTGTGTTAATTAATAATGTTTTTCTGAGTTTTGATACAGGATCTTTTTTCTATTCTTTGGGAGTTAGACTAGAACCATCAACGATAGAAACACTAAATGGCTTTAAAGCCATCGGTGGAAATGTTTATAACGGGACATTGGGGATCATGTCCTTAATGGCGCCTTTTTTTATTGCAATGGCACTTGCGGAAGAGCGTAAGGTGGATCCTCTAGCAGCGGGTTTGTTAGCCGTTGCATCTTTCATGACAGTAACACCTTATGACGTCAATGGTGCTTATGCTGTTGGTGCTAATTGGCTCGGTGGGGCAAATATCATTTCAGGGATCATTCTAGGGTTAGTTGTTGCTGAAATGTTCACTTTCATTGTTCGCCGTGATTGGGTGATCAGATTACCCGATAGCGTACCTCCATCTGTATCTCGTTCATTTTCTGCACTTATTCCTGGTTTTATTATCTTATCCATTATGGGAATTGTGTCGTGGGCATTAAGCGGTATTAGTAGTAACTTCCATCAAATTATAATGGATACAGTATCAACACCACTTGCTTCTATGGGGAATGTTGTTGGTTGGGCATATGTTGTATTTACGTCTCTACTATGGTTCTTTGGTATTCACGGTTCTCTCGCATTAACCGCATTAGATAGTGGCATAATGACCCCATGGGCATTGGAAAACGTGTCTTTGTATGCTGAATATGGCTCAGTTGACGCTGCGATTGCTGCGGGTAAGTCTTTCCATATGTGGGCAAAACCGATGCTTGATTCCTATGTGTTCTTAGGTGGAACCGGTGCTACATTAGGATTAATTATTGCTATCTTTATTGCATCACGCCGTGCCGATCATCGTCAGGTTGCGAAATTAGCATTACCAGCGGGTATTTTCCAAATTAATGAGCCGATTATTTTTGGTCTACCCATTATTATGAACCCAGTAATGTTTATTCCATTTATTCTTATTCAGCCTTTATTGGCGGGAATAATGGTCGCGGCTTATTATCTAGGGATTATCCCGCCAGTGACGAATATTGCACCATGGACAATGCCTACTGGGCTAGCTGCATTCTTCAATACTAATGGTAGTATTGCTGCCCTATTACTTGCATTATTTAACCTTGGTGTGGCCGTACTCGTTTATCTTCCATTTGTTGTGATTTCGAATAAAGCACAAAACACAATCGATGAAGAAGAAAGTGAAGAAGATATTGCTAACGCACTTAAGTTTTAAAATAGGGAGGAGCTTGCTCCTCCCATTAAAATAGAGATAAAAATATGTTTGAGCTTAATGATATCCAAGAAAATGCCACTACGGATGAACTGGAAGAAGTTGTCATGGGACTGATTATTAATGCAGGGCAAGCAAGAAGCTTAGCTTACACCGCATTAAAAAAAGCGAAAGAAGGTGATTTTGTGACCGCAAAAAGTTTAATGGCGCAATCTCATTCCTCGTTGAATGAAGCTCATAAAGTGCAAACTCAGTTAATTGAAAGTGATATGGGGGAAGGGCGAATCAAAGTAAGCCTAGTCCTAGTTCATGCACAAGATCATTTAATGAACGCAATGTTAGCCCGTGAATTAATTACAGAGTTAATTGAATTACATGAAAAACTAAACCATTAGAGAGGGTCATGATGCAGACACTGATGAATAGAACCGACACTAATGCTGAAATTAAACTAGTTCAAGAAAGTGAACTTTTTAATAATAAAACCTTTCATGTCTTTATTTATAATAAAGTTGAGAGTGCAAGTGGACTGCATCAACATGATTATTATGAATATATGATCGTTTTAACGGGGCGTTGTTATCAAATAATTAATGGAAAAAAAGTTTTATTAGAACGAGGAGATTTCATTTTTCTTCCAATAGGGTCTCATCACGAAAGCGCTTATGATTTCGGGCCAACACGAATATTAAATGTGGGTATCAGTAAATCATTTTTTGATAAACATTATTTACCACTGTTGCCAAGTTGTTTTGTTGCGTCACAAGGTTATCAACTGAAAAATGAGTTTATGGCTTATATAGAGTCCGTGATCGCATCATTAAATTTTCGTGATAGCGAATTTAATGAATTTATTGAATTAGTTACATTCAATGTAGTAAATCGATTACGCCATTATCGTGAAAAAAGTATGCGAGATGATGCACCGCAGTGGTTAAAAAGCACATTGGAAGAAATGCATGATATCGCAATGTTTAGTGAGAGTGCTCTACAAAATATGATTTCTATAACGGGAAAATCACAAGAATACTTAACCCGAGCAACAAAAAGATATTATGGCAAAACGCCAATGCAGATTATTAATGATATCAGAATTAACTTTGCTAAAAAGCAACTTGAAATAACTAATTATTCAATTACAGATATTGCTTTTGAATCAGGTTATAGCAGCCCAAGTTTATTTGTAAAAAAATTTAAAGAGCTAACTTCATTAACACCGAGTGATTACAGAAAGAATCTATTTAGCGTTGAACAAAAAATGGTAGGTTAAATTATTATCTAAATAAGCTTTCCATTTCTAAAATCTCTAGCATATCCATCTTTATATATAAAGATGGTGTGCTTTTCTATGTCTATTATAAAGGTCCATGAGGTTAATATGACTCAGAAATTAAAAGTTGTTACTATTGGGGGGGGGAGTAGCTACACTCCTGAATTACTGGAAGGTTTTATTAAACGTTACCATGAATTACCTATTACTGAATTATGGTTAGTGGATGTCGAAGAAGGTAAAGAAAAATTAGATATTATCTATAATTTATGCGAACGCATGGTTAAGCATGCCAATATTCCCCTAAAGATATTTAAAACACTGGATAGGCGAGAAGCATTAAAAGATGCTGATTTCGTCACGACTCAATTAAGAGTTGGGCAATTAAAAGCGCGTGAATTAGATGAATCAATCCCTTTAAAACATGGTTATTTGGGACAAGAAACTAATGGTGCTGGTGGTTTATTCAAAGGGTTACGAACAATACCCGTGATTTTTGACATTATCAAAGATGTTGAAGAAATTTGCCCGAATGCTTGGGTCATTAATTTTACCAATCCGGCAGGGATGGTCACTGAAGCGGTTTATCGTCACACTAATTTCAAACGTTTTATTGGTGTTTGTAATATACCAATCGGTATGAAAATGTTTATTACTGATGTCCTGAAATTATCTGACAGCGATGAATTGTCTATCGATTTATTTGGTTTAAACCATATGGTTTTTATCAAAGATGTTATTGTAAATGGCTCATCGAGGTTTAATGAATTATTAGAGGGTATTGCCTCTGGAACGTTAAGTGCCAACTCAGTTAAAAACATTACTGACCTTGCTTTTGACGAAGGTCTAATTCGTGGGTTAAATCTGATCCCATGCTCCTATTTATTGTACTATTTTAAACCTAAGGAAATGCTAGCGATTGAGCTGGGTGAGTATTATAAAGGTGGTGCTAGGGCGCAAGTCGTGCAAAAAGTTGAACATCAGCTATTTGAACTATATAAAAACCCGACATTAGATGTAAAGCCTAAAGAGCTTGAATTAAGAGGTGGGGCTTATTATTCAGATGCAGCTTGTGAAGTCATCAATGCAATATACAATGACAAGCAAACGGAGCACTACGTTAATATTCCACATCATGGACATATCGATAATATACCTGAAGACTGGACAGTCGAAATGACATGTATATTAGGTCGTGATGGTGCGAAACCGCACTCACGAGTAAAACATTTTGATGATAAGGTACTTGGTTTAATTTATACCTTAAAAAACTTTGAGATTGCGACTAGCCAAGCTGCAGTAAATGGTCAGTTTAATGATGTATTATTGGCGATGAATTTAAACCCATTAATTCATTCTGATAACGATGCGCGTTTAATTTCTAAGGAATTACTTATCGCCCATAAAAAATATCTACCCAACTTTGCTAAAGCAATACAACAGCTTGAGCAAGAAGGTTAATTAGCCAGATAGCTTATAGAATTAAGGGAGAGCATATGGCTGTACTACTTATTGTAAATGCTGATGATTTTGGGCTCTGTGAAGCTGTCAATTATGGCATTATTGAATCTCATCGTAATGGGATAGTTCATTCAACTAGTGCGATGATGAATATGCCAGCAATATCTCATGCAGCTAAATTAAGCCAAGAAAATCCGAACTTAGCGGTGGGCATGCATTTTGTTTTAACGGCTGGGAAGCCTTTCTCATCAATGCCTACACTCAGTCGTGATGGAATATTGGGGAAATGGCTTTGGGATATTAATGACTTACCACTGATTGAGATTGAGCAAGAGCTAAGCCTGCAATATCAAAAGTTTATCGAAATTTTTGGTCAAAAACCTAGCCATATTGATAGCCATCATCATGTCCATATGATTGAAGGCATTTTTCCGATTGTAGTTGCTTTTGCCCAAGAGAAGGGAGTCGCGTTACGCGTTGATCGCCAATTAGAGAAAAATTGGCCACCATTATCATATCAAGTGGCGAGTACGGACTGTTTCAGTAGCGAGTTCTATGGTGATGAAATTTCAGAAGCGCTATTTTTGAAAATTATTAATGAATCTAAGGTACAAGGTAATAGCTCTATTGAAGTTATGAGCCATCCTGCTTTTATTGATAATGCACTATTAAAAAGTAACTATGCATATCCACGTTTAAATGAATTGGAAGTTTTAACATCTGAAAACTTAAAATCACAAATTTTGGTACAAGGTTTTAAGATTGGTTCGTACCGAGACATCTAAAGAAAAAGCCCAAATTCAAAGTAACCTAAATTTGGGCTTTATTTTCTAGCTTTTAACCTGTTTTATTTACCGAGCTTACCTTTTAGGAAGCTAACAATATTTTCTAGACCAACCAGTTCTTTATCATCACTTCGGCGTGATTTATATTCAATTTGGTTGTTGTCTAAGTTACGGTCACCAATAACGATAGTATATGGAACACCAATCAGCTCCATATCGGCAAACATCACACCGGGGCGCTCTTTACGGTCATCGAAAATTACATCAATACCGTTTGCTTTTAAGTCAGCGTAAAGTTTTTCTGCAACTTCTTTAACACGATAAGATTTGTGCATATTCATTGGCAAAATAGCCACTTGGAACGGAGCAATTGCATCAGGCCAAATAACTCCTCGGTCATCATGGCTTTGTTCAATGGCAGCGGCCACAATACGCGTTACACCAATACCATAACAACCCATGGTGACGATTTGATTATGGCCATCTTCATTTTGGACTGACGCTTTCATTGCTTCTGAGTATTTAGTACCTAATTGGAAAATGTGGCCAACTTCGATACCGCGTTTAATTTGTAGTACGCCTTTACCATCAGGGCTTGGGTCGCCTTCAACAACGTTACGTAAATCAAAAGCTTCTGGTAGCGCTAAATCACGTTCCCAGTTGATGCCGAAATAGTGTTTGCCATCAATATTTGCGCCAGCACCAAAGTCACTCATTACTGCAACGCTACGGTCGATAACAATCGGTAGAGGCATATTGACAGGGCCTAAAGAACCTGGGCCTGCATTGACCGCATTTCTGATTTCAGCTTCAGTGGCAAACTCTAATGGGCTAGCCACTAAAGGGTGTTTTTCTGCTTTGATTTCATTTAATTCATGGTCGCCACGAATTAATAAAGCGACTAATGTGTGGCCTGAGTCTTTTTTCGCATGGACAATCAATGTCTTAACAGTTTTCTCAACAGGTAAATTGAATTGTTCGACAAGCTCTGCGATTGTTTTTGCATTTGGCGTATCAACAAGGCGCATTTCTTCTGTTGGTGCACCACGTGGCGTTGTTGGGGCTAATGCTTCTGCAAATTCGATGTTAGCGGCGTAATCAGATTCGGTCGAGAAAATAACATCATCTTCACCATTTTTTGCTAATACTTGGAATTCGTGGGATGCGCTACCCCCGATAGAGCCGGTATCAGCTTGAACAGCACGAAAATCAAAACCAATACGCGTGAAAATTTTGCTGTAGGCTTCGTACATTGCATCGTAGGTTTCTTGCAATGATTCTTGGCTAGTGTGGAAAGAGTATGCATCTTTCATGATAAATTCACGTGAACGCATCACACCAAAACGTGGGCGAACTTCATCACGGAATTTGGTTTGAATTTGGAATAAATTCAATGGTAGTTGCTTGTAAGAAGTAATTTCGTTACGCACTAAATCGGTGATCACTTCTTCATGGGTTGGACCGAGAACAAACGGGCGCTCACCACGGTCAACAAAACGCAGCAATTCAGGGCCATACTGTTCCCAACGTCCACTTTCTTGCCATAAATCTGCAGGTTGGACGACGGGTAAAGATACCTCTATAGCGCCTGCATTTTCCATTTCTTCACGAACGATGGTTTCTACTTTTCGCAGAACACGCACACCAGTGGGTAACCAGTCATACAGACCAGAGGCAAGTTTACGGATCATTCCTGCACGCAGCATCAGCTGATGGCTGATAACTTCTGCATCCGCAGGGGTCTCTTTTAGAGTTGAGAGCAGATATTTGCTAGTACGCATTGTATAGGTTCCATTAGAACAACAAGTTATGGCAAACGACTTATTTGCCAAGGTATATAGTGAGCTAGTCTACCAGTGACGAAGGCTTGTCAAAAGGGGTTAAGGTGATTTTTCGTATGGTTCGATAGCGAATACTTCAGTCACACCATCAATTACTCGCCAACGAATATTAAAATCTAATAAATGGACTGCATAGTCACGTATTTCAGTCGATTGTTTTTTATATGCAGGGCGAGGGTCTTGCATTAAAACTTGTGAAATAAATTGTTTAATACCCGGGTACTGACTTTGATAAGTATTTAATACAGTTTCTGTATGTGGGGTAAATATAACTTGCATATCATCTGAAGGTGTGTCCTGTGCATAGCCGGCAGTTGCATTTGGTATAGCCTCTGCAAAAGTTAAGTAAGGCTTTATATCGATAACAGGGGTACCATCAACTAAATCAAGGCTGCCAAGCTCGAGGATCACTTGGTTGTTTTCTATTGTGACTCCATGTAATTCAATAAGTGACATACCTATCGGATTCGGTCTAAATGTTGAACGGGTGGCGAAAACCCCCATTTTATCATTGCCACCTAATCTTGGAGGACGAACGAGCGGTTTCCAGCCATTTCCCATCGTTTGATGAAAAACGAATAAAACCCAAACATGGCTAAATTGATTGAGTCCTCGCACCACATTTGGATCGTTATATGGAGAATGCAGGTATAAGCGTCCCACACCCCCCTGAACGAGTCCAGGTTGGCGAGGGATAGCAAACTTTTCTTTATAAGGTGATTCAATATGCCCAATAATATTAAACTGAAAAGATTGCATAAGATATTTATTCAACAATTTGTAATGCACTACCTTCACATATAGTTGCCTGATAACAACCAGGAGAAGTCATGGTTTGGCACTGGTGTAAAAGTACAGCATCAGCCGCAATATAGGCTGCCTGTGTTAACATACTGTTTTTAGCAGTATTCAAATTTGCCGGAGGGCTTTGAACGCTTTCTCGACAAGATTCCCCAGAAACAACACCTAAATCTTTGAAAGGCATCCCTAATAGTTCTTCTGGGCTATTCATTAATTTAACGTTTGCAGTGTCTGGTTCTGTCACACTCGGTACAGGTTTAGACAATTTCATACTAGTGAAACCTTTATTTTGCCCTGGACTCGTGTATTGGTTAATTCCACACCCGGCTAACACAAATGTCACCAAGGTGAGCAATAACAGTCTCATAAGTTATACCTTTCTTATATGATTCAAAGTAATGCCGTTATTTTTATAGTCTATAAATTACAAAAAAATACTAGACGGCGTTAAGCCGTCTAGTATTTTAATCGTTTTTTAAATAATAAAAAAGATTACCAACCTTTAACTGCACCACCATCGAAGACTTCGTTAGCTTTATTTGCCACTTCATCTGATTGATATGCTTGAATAAATTTTTTCACATTCTCGCTATCTTTATTATCTTCACGAGCAACAATAATATTTACGTATGGAGAATCTTTATCTTCAACAAATAAACCATCTTTTGCTGGGGTTAATTTAGGTGTAGCACTACTTGCCCAAGTTGTATTTATGATCGCTAAGGCAATTTTTTGGTCATCTAAAGCTCGAGGTAATTGAGGCGCTTCTAACTCAACAAATTTCAGGTCTTTCGGGTTTTCAACCACATCTAAAACCGTTGGCATTAAACCTGTACCATCTTTTAATTTAATTAAGCCTTGTTGTTGTAATAACAGTAATGAGCGACCTAAATTGGTAGGGTCATTTGGTAACGCAATTTGTGAGCCATCTACAAGTTCATCAACTGACTTGATCTTTTTAGAGTAAGCCGCAATTGGGTAAATAAAAGTATTTCCAACAGGGACTAATTTATAGTTACGGTCTTTAATTTGCTGATCAAGATAAGGTTTGTGCTGGAATGCGTTCGCATCGATATCGCCTTTACTTAATGCTTCATTTGGTAAAACGAAGTCATTAAATGAAACAAGCTCAACATTTAAACCGTATTTTTCTTTAGCAACTTTTTGCGCGACTTCAGCAACTTCTAATTCTTTGCCCATGATCACACCAACTTTAATGCTGTTAGCATCTTTCTCTTTTTCACCACAACCAGTGAGAATGAGTGTGCCTAATAGCGCGCCGACAACTGCGATAGATTTTAATTTAATAGACATTGGTTTACCCCTTTAAAACGGACTTTATAAGCACCTCAACGGCGCCGCTATTTTACTAACTATCGATGTGAAACTTTTTTCATTAAATACTCGCCACCAAACTGAATTAGATTTACTAAAATGACGAGTAGAACAATAACGGTATTCATCACAACAGGGTTATAGGTTTGATAACCATATTGTAGTGCGATTTGGCCTAAACCACCGGCACCAACGGCACCACCCATTGCAGAATATCCGACTAACATAATTAACGTGATAGTGGCTGCATTAATTAAACTTGGCAATGCTTCAGGGATTAAAATCTTGCGAATAATCTGAAGCGGAGTTGCCCCCATAGCGCGAGCAGATTCAATTAAGCCACTTGGAATTTCTAATAGCGCATTTTCAACCATACGAGCAATAAACGGTGCGGCCCCAATAGTTAAAGGCACGATAGCCGCTTTTAAGCCAATAGTCGTCCCAACAAGAAACGACGTTAATGGAATAATCCAAACGAGCAAAATAATAAATGGTACTGAACGGAAAATATTAACAACAACCGCAAGAGCACGATATAAGCCAACATTTTCCATAACTTGATCTTTGCGCGTAATATAGAGCAACACGCCTAAAGGTAAACCTAAAACAAAACCTAAAAAGCCGGAAACAAAGGTCATTGTGATAGTGTCAATTGTGCCGTTAATCAGCAGATAAATCATTCTCTCAGACATAACCCAAAACCTCTACTTTCACATGATGCTCTTTCAAAAATGCAATTGTGGACTCAACACCACCATTGATGCCATGCAGCTCAGCTAACATCACACCAAATTTTACGCCACCGGCGTAGTCAATCTGCGAACTCAAGATATTAATATCAATATCAAATTTACGTACTGCCATTGAAATTAAAGGTGCATCAACAGACTGCCCTGTAAACTCTAGTTTGAGTAATGGTGATAAATCTTTGCCTGGCTCAGTTTTTAAGCGCTCTTTATAATCATCTGGAATATCAATTACCAGTGTTGATTGAATAAACGCTTGAGCGACAGGTGTTTTCGGGTGAGAGAAAACTTCGCTCACTTTGTCTTGTTCGATTAATTGACCACCACTAATTACAGCTACTTGATCACAAATACGTTTTACAACATCCATTTCGTGGGTAATTAATAAGATAGTTAGCCCTAATCGGCGGTTAATATCTTTCAATAATTCTAAAATTGAACGAGTTGTCGCAGGGTCTAATGCACTTGTAGCTTCGTCACATAGCAATACTTTAGGGGAATTAGCTAATGCGCGAGCTATAGCAACACGTTGTTTTTGTCCACCGGATAAATTCGCAGGATAAGCATCCTTCTTTTCACTTAAACCAACTAAATCTAGTAATTCATTCACACGCTCTTTAATTTTTTCTTTAGGCGTATTATCAAGCTCTAAAGGTAGAGCAACGTTATCAAAAACAGTGCGTGAAGATAACAAGTTAAAATGTTGAAAAATCATGCCAATGCCGCGACGTGCTCTCGTCAAGGTTTTTTCAGTCATCGACGTTAAATCTTGCCCATCAACAATAACTTTGCCTGAAGTTGGGCGCTCAAGCATATTTACGCAACGAATAAGCGTACTTTTACCTGCACCTGAAGCACCAATAACGCCATAGATCTGACCAGCAGGTACATGCAAGCTAATATCAGTAAGTGCTTGAATGTTACGGCTTCCTTGCTGGAAAACTTTATTAATATTTGAGAGCTTTATCATTTATAGTTTCTAACTTTATCTGAATTGTTTTTAGATAGTGTATCTAATAAGGTTGGATGTTAAGGCGTCTAGACGTCTAAGTCAATAAAGATTGTTCTATTTATTCTATTCTCCTTTTATTTCTTTTCATGAGATACTAAAAAAATACTAAATTTTAGGAGTAAACAGGTGAGTAACGGGATCCCAGCAGTCTTTTTAGATAGAGATGGAACAATTAATATCGATCATGGCTATGTACATAAAATTGATGATTTCGAATTTATCGAAGGGTCAATTGAAGCAATGCTTGAATTAAAAAAGATGGGCTATGCATTAGTTATTGTAACCAACCAGTCAGGTATTGGTCGGGGAATTTATACAGAAGACCAGTTTATGCAGCTCACAGAATGGATGGATTGGTCATTAGCAGATCGCGGTATTGACTTAGACGGTATTTATTTTTGCCCTCATCATACTGAAGCTACAGTAGAAGAATATCGACAAGACTGTAATTGTCGTAAACCAAAACCTGGAATGCTATTAGATGCACAAGACTTTTTAAAGATAGATATGGCTTCATCGATTATGGTCGGTGACAAACTAGCTGATATGTTAGCAGGTAAAGCTGCTAACGTTGGTACGACCGTATTAGTAAAAAGTGGTGAGCCAGTCACAGATGAGGCTATCAATAATGCAGATCTTGTTATTAATAGTATTGCCGAACTGCCAGAAGCACTAAAAAGAATCAAAAAGTAGTCGTTTTGTGTGGTAAATAGGCAGTTAGAAAAAAAATGTAAAAAAACAC